>VBJR01000039.1:1176-18436 GCA_005880175.1 Chloroflexota bacterium | reverse complement strand
CGGTGTCGGCCCCGCTGCCGAGCGCGGCCGCCGCCGGCTCCCGCGAGTTCGCGTGGCCGGCCGGGTTCGCGCGCATCCCGGACGAGGACTGGACGCGGCAGGACGTGGACAGCTTCGGGCTCGCGTACGACACGGTCGAGAACCACGGCTGGTACCGCAACCTGGACCCGACGGTCGAGGACCTGACGCGCAGCCTGCGCGACGGCGACCTGCTGGTGGACTACTCGGGCGGCACGGGCATCCTGCTCGACCGGCTCAAGCTGCGCATGTTCGACCGCCAGGTGGGGATGCTGATCGTGGACAGCTCGGCCAAGTTCCTGCGCGTCGCGCTGGAGAAGTTCCGCGACGACCCGCTGGTCGGGCTGCGGCTGCTCCCCTACCTGAAGGCCGAGAAGCGGCTGCTGCTCCTGGACGAGGTGCTGGGCCCGGAGATCGCCGGCCGGGGCGTGGACGCGATCGTCTCGACGAACGCGATCCACCTCTACTACGACCTGCCCGACACGCTCGCCTCGTGGGTGCGGACGCTGCGGCCGGGCGGGTCCGTGTTCATCAACTCGGGCAACATCCGCAACCCGCGGGCCCGGCCCAACGAGTGGATCCTGGACGAGACCGTGTGGGTCATCGACGAGGTGGCCGAGGGCCTGGTCCGGACCGACGCTCGCTACGCGGCGTACCGGGACGCGCTGGACGATGAGGAGCGCCTGGGCGCCCACCGGGCTCACCGGGACCGGGTGTTCATCACGCCGCGGCCGCTGCAGTACTACCTGGAGACGCTGGAGGCGGCGAGCCTGCACGTGAAGGACGTGCACGAGGAGACGATCGAGGCCAGCGTGGACGACTGGTTCGAGCTGATGAGCACGTACCACGACGCGGTGCTGGGCTGGGTCGGCGGCACCGAGCGGGTGGACGGTCAGCCGCCGTCGCCCGAGGCGGTGGAGGACCGGCTGGCCCTGATCCGCCACTCGATGGACATCCTGTTCGGCGGCCGCAAGGACTTCCGCGCCTGCTGGACGTACATCACGGCCTCCCGGTGAGGGACGTCTACGTCGGCGGCGTCGGCATGACGCTGTTCGCCAAGCAGCCGGACCGGTCGCTGAAGGACCTGACCGCCGAGGCGGTGCGGACGGCGCTGGCCGGCGCGGAGCTCGACGTGGGCGACGTCCAGGCGTGCTGGTTCGGCAACGCGGTGGCCGGCTCCATCACGGGCCAGGAGATGGTGGCGGCGCAGGTGACGCTGCGGCCCCTGGGGCTGGGCGGCATCCCGATGTTCAACGTCGAGAACGCCTGCGCGTCGGCGTCCAGCGCGTTCCACCTGGCGTGGCAGTCGGTGGCCGCGGGCATGTGCGACGTGGCGCTGGCGGTCGGGGCCGAGAAGATGACGCACCCGGACAAGGCGCGCTCGTTCGCCGCCATCGGCGGCTCGATCGACGTGGAGACGGTCCCGGCCGAGCAGCCGTCCGACCGCTCGTTCCTGATGGACCTCTACGCCGGCGCCGCGATCGAGTACATGGAGGCGACCGGGGCGACGGTCCGCGACTTCGCCGAGGTGGTGGTCAAGAACCAGCGGCACGGCGCGCTCAACCCGCTCGCCCAGTACGGCGGCGAGCTGACCGTGGACGAGGTGCTGGCCTCGCGTGCGATCGTGTGGCCGTTCACGCTGCTGATGTGCTCGCCGATCTCCGACGGGGCGGCGGCGGCGGTGCTGGTGGCCGCGCCGGCGCCGGGAAGGCCGCGGATTGCCGCGTCGGTGCTGCGGTCGGCCGGCCCTGTCGCGAAGGTGTCGGAGCTGGCCGCCCAGGCCGGGTACGAGATGGCCGGGCTGGGCCCGAGCGAACTCGACTGCGTGGAGCTGCACGAGGCGGCGGCGTCGGCGGAGCTGACGCTGTACGAGCAGCTGGGCCTGGCCGCGCCGGGCGACGGCCCGGCGCTGATCCGGAGCGGCGCGACGCGCCTGGGCGGAACGTGCCCGGTCAACACGAGCGGCGGCCTGCTGGCCCGCGGCCACCCGATCGGGGCGACGGGGCTGGCCCAGATCACGGAGGCGGTCCTGCAGGTCCAGGGCCGGGCCGGCGAGCGCCAGGTCGAGGGCGCCCGGGTGGCGCTGGCCCAGAACGCGGGCGGCTGGGGCGAGGGCGACAACCTGGTCTCGGCGGTCCACGTGTTCACGAGGTAGCGCCCGGGGACCGGGCGATTTGGCGCCATATCGCTGCATCAAGTGCGGGCGAATGGGCGGTTCGGCGCCAAATCGCGCAATCCAGGCGTGCTGGCCGACGCCAGCCGGCAGGGTCCCATCCTGTCCGGGCCCCCCAGGCCCGGACAGGATGGGTGCCGGGGCCTCAGCGGCTCTGCCTACCCCCATGGCGAAGGGGAGCGTCTGAGGCCGAAGGCGAGGCCAGGGCCGCCAGCCCTCCAGTCCACCCCCTAGCGCGGAGGGTCCGTCACCACGCCGTACAGCTCGTACGTGCTCATCGCGCCGCGGTGGCGCGTGCGGATCACCGACTCGCCCGTGCCGGAGCGGCCCACGCTCCGGTCGATCTTGCCGCGCAGCCGCGAGACCGTCAGCTGGACCTTGTTCAGCGGCGGGTTGTGGCCCGAGCGTGGGCCCGTTGGGAAGCACAGCTCCAGCAGCTCCGCCTTCACCGGCTGGTTCGCGTGGGCGAACAGCACGTCCAGCACCTGCGCCTCCCGGGTGGACAGCTTCGTGATCGCCACCCCGTCCACCTCGATCCGGGCCCGCTCCAGCCGGATGACCCGGTGCACCGGCGACCGCTCCCGACCCCGCCGCACGCCCCGCCACACCTCGTCCGCCGCCCGCTGCAGCGACGTCAGCAGCACGGCCCGGCACTCGTCCCGGCCCGCCGCCTTGTCGATCACGTCCACCGT
Source organism: Chloroflexota bacterium (assembly GCA_005880175.1). Next base: position 15,553 of record VBJR01000039.1, on the reverse strand, counting down.
CCGCACGCCGGCCTCGAACAGCCTGGCGCGCAGCGTGTCGCGGCCGCCGAACGCCGACAGGACCACCACCCGCATGCCGTGCCGGCACGCCGAGACCTCCTCGATCAGCGTCAGCCCGGCCTCCGGGTCCGGCACCTCGCCCGCCGCGCGGCGCAGGCCCAGGTCCGCCACCACGACCGGCAGCTCCGTCCCCGACAGCGCCCGCCGTGCGTCCTCCACCGTCGCCGCCACGCTGGCCGGCCAGCGCAGCTCCTCCAGCCAGCCGATCACCCACTGCGCCCAGTCCGGGTCGTCCTCCACCACCAGCACCGGCGGCAGCTCGGGCGCGGCTCCGGCCGGCTCCGGCGGGTCGTCGCGGCGCAGCCAGGGCGCCAGCCGGTACTGGGTGGGCAGGCCCTCGCGGCGCCGGCTCTCGATCACCTCGCGCTGGGCGCTCGGGCTCTCCGCGTCCACGAGCGCGGCGGCCAGCTTGTGGCGCAGCGTCGAGATCAGCGGCGGGACGCCGCCCGGCGTGGGGGCCAGGTCGGTCTCCTGGGCGCACGCGTCCGCGACCACCTCGGGCGTCTGCCACGTCGCGTCCAGGAACCGCAGCACCAGCGCCTCCTGCGCCTCCAGGTGCGACACCTCGACGTCGCCGATGTGCACCACGTGGCCGGTGTCCTGGTCGAACGTGATCCGAAGCGGCTCCGGCTCGACGATCTCCCGCACCCGCCGGACCAGGTGCGCCGCGAAGTCGGCCCGGGTCTTGACCACCACGTCGTGGCCGGTCAGCCCCGCCCCGGCCAGCCGCGGCCAGTAGTCGAGGTAGTCGCTCGCCGCGGTCAGCAGCAGGACGGCGTGGCGGCGCCGCCTCGCCTCCCGCGCCACCCGCAGCCCGTGCGGCCCGGGCCCCGCCTCGGCGGAGGGCAGGATCAGGCTGGTGAGCACGATGCCGCCACCCTCGCGCCGGAGCGCCTCCAGGGCCGCCTCGACGGTGCCCGCGGCGCGCACCGCGGGTGACCCGGTCAGCGACGCGCTGCACTCCTCGGCCAGCTCGACCATCTCGGCGCCGTCGCCCACGACCAGGAACCAGTCGAACCGGCCCCGGCGACCGGGGCCCCTCGCCCGCCCGTCGGCGGCGGGCCGCCGCGGCCGCGGCGCCGTCGCCGCCCGGCGGGGCGTCGCGGCCGCGGCCAGCAGCTCCTGGGCCGACAGCCGCAGCATGCTCAGCCCGTTGCACACGGGCCCGTGCAGCAGCACGGCCGCCACGTGGGGCAGGTCGTTCACCCGCTCGATCAGCAGGTCCACCGGCGCCGCGGCGTGCACCGCCGGGTCGGCGACGGCGGCCAGCGCCCGCGCCTCCTGCAGGATCGCCAGCGCCTCGGGAGCCAGCGACGACCGCTGGTCGCCGACCTCGTCCTGGCGCAGGCAGCGCTGGCGGCGCCGCTCCCACGCCTCCCACCAGCGCAGCGCACGGTCGTCAGACAGCGCCATCGCGACCTCCCGGAAACATCGCGGCCCACGCCCCGGAGACGGCCAGCTCCCAGTCCGCCCGTCCCTCCGCGGCGTCCTCCAGGACGGCCAGCGCGCCGTCGAGCACGGGCTCCAGGTGGCGCACGATGGGCACCGAGAGCAGGTCCTCCACGGCGTCGCGGCGGCGGGCGAGCGTCGCCGCCGTGACCCGCCGCAGCGCCTCCAGCGGACACCCGCCATCCGCGCTGCGGCCGGGCGGGATGCCCGCGCAGCCGTATACCAGCTCGGCCACCTCGTCCGCCCGCCAGTTCGTGAGGACCGCCCCGGCGTGCGCCCAGCGCCGCAGCGAGCTGGCCTGGACCACGAGGGCGCCCGGCCGGCTCAGCGCGAAGCACACGGCCAGGTAGCCGCGGAGCTCGGGGTTGGCGGCCCCCGGCGGGTCGCAGAGGATCATGTCGCACACCACCAGGTCGTACGGCGCCGAGACCAGCCGCCGGATCGCCTCCTCGACGGTCGCCGCCTCGTCGCACGCGACCCCGTGCTCCCGCAGCCCGTCCCGCATGTCGTACCGGCGCTCCTCCTCGTCATCCACGATCAGGGCGGTGCGCAGCCTCACGGTGGCCCCTCCAGCCAGGGGTCGTCCACCAGGCGGTGGAGCAGCCGGGCCGCCGCCTCCCGGTACTCCTCCTGGAGGGCCGGCGGCGCCTCGACCCAACCGGTCCTCGCCTCCAGCCAGCGGTCCACCGCCGCCCGCGCCGCCGGCGAGTGGGCGGCGGCCAGGCGGAGGTACCGGCGCGCCCCCGCCTCCCACTCCGGCGGCCGCCGGACGACCCCATCGAGCGCGTGGAAGCCGCCCGTGACCGCGTGCTCGGCGTCGCGCGCCGCCTCCCGGAGCTCCTCCAGGTCGGCCCGCAGCGCGCCGGGCATCATCGCCTCCAGGCCGCCGCCGAACAGGACCGGCAGCACGTCCCGCCAGCGCTCCAGGGTCCGCGCCCCGTGCGCCGTGCCGGCGAGCAGGTGCATGCGCAGGAGGTCCTCCAGGCGCGGCCGCCGCCGGGCCCGGCCGTCGAGCAGGAGCCGGAAGATCCGGTCGCTGCGGAGGTCGGCGCAGGAGAACGCCGCCGTGCCGGCCCACACGCGGCCGGGCGCGCTGCCGGCCACCACCGACACCCGGCCGTCGAACGGCACGAGGTCCAGCGGCGGCAGCTCGTCGGTCAGCACCAGGCACGCCTCGGGCGCGGCGCTCTTGAACAGGGCGAGCAGGCGGAAGGCCCGCCACCACGCGCCCGCGGGCGCCCAGACCGTCACCTCGTCCGGCCGCTGCGCGCTGAGCGGGCCAGCGTCGCGGAGGTCCACCACCCGGCCCTCCCACGGCACCGACAGCCCGCCGCCGAGGCAGACCAGGACATCCGGGGGGCCGGCGGGCCGCACGGCGGCGCTCACTGGAACCGCCCCGGAAGAGACCGAGGGCCCGCCCCCTCTTGCCATTCCGCGCTCAAGAGAGCGCCTCGCGGGCCAGGCCGGCCGGCCACGCGGGGAAGCGGTGGTCGAGCAGCGCTGCCGCGTCGAGCAGCTGGACGCTCTCGTAGAGCGTCGCCTCCAGGCGCCCGAGCTCGGCGTCGGGGTCCAGCAGCACCGCCACGGCCCCGGCCGCGATGCCCCACGCCGACCCCTCGTCCGGCCGGACCGGCAGCGCGGGCGTGGTCCCGCCCAGGACGGCCGGCCAGGCGTGCGGCCACGGCGACAGCAGGAACACCAGGCTGGCGGCCGCGCCGAGCCGCATGCGCCAGCGCGACTCCACGTCGGGCGGGGAGACCGACTGCAGCAGGTCGAAGTGGACGATCCCGCCCGCGTACACGAGGCCGTCCGGCCCCATCGTCCGGTAGGCGAGGCGGCAGCGCTCCCAGCAGAGCAGGCTGCGCAGCACCTGGGCGGCCATCCGGCGCCGGACGGCCTCGCTGCCCGCGTCGCCGAAGTACGTGGCCAGGGGCGCGGTCTCGCCCGGCATCCGCAGGTCGTACTCGACCACGTCCACGGCCTCGGCCTCCTCGGCCACGTCGCGGGCCCTGCCGTCGTCGTCGTACGCGCGCAGGGCGACCAGCCGCAGCGGCGCGGCCTCGTCGCCAGGCGGGCGCAGGGCCAGCCGGGCCGTGGCCAGCCGGGTCAGCAGGTGCCGCCAGGACCTGGCCGGCCACTGCTTGCGCCACGTGCGCATCCGGGTCAGGTTCGGGCCGAAGGCGAGGGTCGTCCAGTGCAGCGCCCGCCGCCCCGCGTGCGCCTCGTCGTCCGGCGGCGACGGCGGGGAGACGTACCTCGCCATGTCCACGCCCCGCGGCGAGCGCCCTGCCCGCGAGAGGCTCACCAGCTCCGAGACGGCCTCCGCCTCCGTCACCACCGGACGCCAGGCGGCGGCGTACCCGGGCTCGACGACCGTGCCCTCGGCGACCACCAGGGCCGCCAGCCGGCGAACGGAGCCGGGGCCCAGGTCCATCGCCGCCTCCACCCGGGCGGCCAGGGCGTCGGCCGAGCGCCGGCACCGCGCCAGCGAGCGCCGGCACCGCGCGTCCTCCGACTCGGGCGCATCGGCCTCGACGCCGGCCACGTCGCCGTTGCCGAGCACGACGCGCCGGAGCCGCGTCCGGTGCTCGAGCACCGCCACGGCGCCCGCCGCGCAGACGACGAAGTCCAGCGGCGAGGCCGACACCTCGTCGCACCGGACCTCGCGCAGGACGGCATCCTCGGCGCCCAGGCTGGCCAGGAGCCGGTCGCGGAAGCCCTGCTCCCCGCCGCAGTACAGGCGGCTGTCGAAGTCGAGGTACGCGGGCGCCTCGTCCCGCAGGTCGGCCGCCTCCAGGACCCGCTCGGCGCCGTCGAGGTCGCCCGCGTCCACGCACGCGGCCCACCGCGCCAGCTCGGCGCGCACGGCCGGCGCCGGGTCCTCGCCGAACGCCGACACCGCGAGCGCCGGCAGCTGCCGGAGGTCGTCGAGCCGGAGCTGGGCGGCGTCGCAGGCGCCGGCCAGGCAGCGGATGGCGCCGAACACCGGCGGCTCGTACCCGGTGCTGAGCACGGACAGCGAGCCGTGGGCCAGCCCGCGGCCGTGGAGGTGGCGCACGTGGCGGGTCACGCCGAGCAGGCGCCGGGCGGCCGCGCCCGGGCCGGTGTCCCAGCGCTCGGGCCGCGCCACCCAGCAGCCGAGGATCGTCCACCCGGCGTCGTGCAGGCGGACCGGCCGGCTGCGCCCGTCGGTCGCGCGCAGCATCCGGAAGCCGCGCGACACCTGGGCCGTCGCCGGCATCTGCTCGGGCGGGAGGGCCCGCGCCGCCAGCAGGGCGGGGAACGTGGTGCCGGGCTGGCAGATCTCGACCTGGAACGCGTCGAACTCGCGGTCGAGCGGGCCCGCCGGCTCGACGTGGCCGACGCGCAGCCATCCGGCCTGCGAGGCCAGCCAGGCCCCCTCGATCGTCCGCGCCAGCCGCTCGACGGAGTACGTCCGGCGCCGCTCCGCGAGCCGCTCCAGTGACCGCCCGACCGCGCGCCAGTCGGTGGGGTCCGTCAGCCGGCCGACCGCGGCGGACGTCTCCTCCAGGTCGAGGCCGCCGAGCACCGCGCGCCGGATCTCGGCCGTCAGCTCGTCGGGCAGGTCCAGCCGCGCCCGCAGGTCGGCCAGGCGCCGGTCCACGTCCACCTCGGTCGGCCGCATCGCCGCCAGGTAGCCCTTGAGCGCGGTGTACGGGTCCGTGATCAGGCGCCGCTTGCTCTCGTAGCCGCCCAGGCTGACCTGGCCCGCGATGTCCACCCTGGCGTAGTGGGTCAGGATCATCATGGGCGCGAACGGGATGCGGCCCTCGCGCATGTCCTGGCCCAGGCGCGCCATCACGAACAGGCCCTGGTGGAGGCGCACGTCCCAGTCGTCCGTGCCGGTCAGGCCGCCGACCTCGGAACGGGTGAGCAGGTCCTCCGGCGGGACGGCGTCGCCGGTGAAGTCCTGGTCGATCAGGATCAGGTCGATCAGCTGGCCCCGGTCAGGGTCGTGCAGCAGCTCCGCGGCGGCCCGGTAGCTGGGCCGCCACTCCACCCAGACCGCGTAGTCCCGCAGGCAGTCCTGGATGCGCTCGGACTGCGTCTCGGCGTCGTCGATCAGGAGCACGGTCAGGCAGGCGGTGGCTGGGCCGGTCGGCGTCATGGTCGGTCACTCACTCGTGCATGCGTGGCAGGAGGACGAAGGCGAGGTTGACGCTGCCCCGCGTGGAGAGCGCCGCGTCGAGGACGCCCAGCCACGGCTCCACCGTCTGGCGCTGGCTGCGCCAGCGGGCTCGGGTGAGCCGGCGCAGGCGCTCCTCGATCCGGGGGACGTAGTCGTCCGCCAGGCACACCAGCCCGTCGTCGTGCTGCAGGCGGCAGGCGCTCTGCTCCCCGGGCCGCGCCATCCAGAGGTGGAACTGGCCGCCCAGTGCCTGGACCAGGTCGGAGAACGGGTTCAGGCCGCGAAGCGGCGTGGACTCGGGCGCCGGGCCGCCGTCGCCGTCCAGCGTGAGCACGCAGCTGACCTCGCGGCCCGAGTCGTCGGCCACCTCGCAGATGGCCTGGAGGCAGCCGCCGGTCCGGACGTTGCGGCGCAGGTGGTCGAGGAGCTCCGTCGCCCGGGGCAGCACGTACTGGCCGGTGGGCAGCGCGTTGTCGTACAGGAGGTGCGGGAGGTCCACCAGCCGCGCCAGGTCGATGCGGCGGAGGGCCCGGCCCAGCCGCTCCAGCGCTGTCTCCATCGCCCCCAGCTGCTCGGCTCCCGGGCAGGGCTGGAGCGCCCCCCGGAGCACGCCGCAGCAGGCCTGGAGCTCGGCCTGGAGGCTGAACGCGTCCCGGACCGGGCCCGGCCGGGGCCGGGCGGACCGGAAGCCGTCCTCGATGGCCGCGAGGCGGCGCCCGTGCCGCTCCAGCGTCTCGAGGAGGAGGGCGACGGCCTCGCGGACCGGCTTGCCGTGGACGTGGTGGGTCCGCAGCCACTCGTCCGGGGAGACGTCGCCGGCGTAGCGGTACGACTGGTGGTAGTGGAAGAAGTCGAGCGGGCCGGACGCCTCGCTGACGTCCGCCCACCAGGAGCCGAGGCGGGAACCGATGCGGCTCGCGACCAGGCGCCGCTCCTTCTGCAGCTGGTAGGCGGCGATCACGCGGCTGTCGAGGGCCAGCGCCAGGTAGCGGAACAGCAGCTCGGCCACGGCGGCGACGGCCGGCGAGCCCAGGCGGCGGCCGGCCCAGCGCACGTCCTGGAGCGCCTCCGAGGCCTTGGCCAGCCGCTCGCCGTACGGCTCGGGCGCGGACGAGGGGTCGGCCTCGCGCACGTCGAACAGCGCCGCCAGCGCGTCCTTCACCGCGGTGGCGAACGTGGAGTAGGCGACCTCGTCGTGCCGGGCGCACTGGCGGAGCACGGCCATGCACTCGCGCAGGCGCACCGCGGCGAGCTGCTTCTGCGGGGTCGCCACCTCCTCCAGGGGGTCCAGCGCGATCAGGTCGGCGGCGGCCAGGCGCAGCCAGGCGATCCCGGGCGGATCCGGCGGCCGCTGGTGGGCCAACATGCTGTCGATCCGGGCCGCGGCGGCCGGGTCCACGGCGACGAGCTTGCGGGCCAGGAACCGCAGGTAGTGCGGGCGCGGGTCCACGGGCCGCGTGCCCTGCTTCTCCAGGAACCGGCAGAGGTCGTCCTCGTCGCCCCGGCAGGCCAGCCACAGGTCCTCGAGGGCGTCCTCGTCGAGCGTGAGGTCGGTCAGGGCCACCAGCCGGCCGGTGGTCGCGACCGCGTACTCCACGGCCTCCCGGTTCGTCAGCTCGGGATGGACGGCGTGCTGCCGGGCCTCCCGCACGCTCTCGCCCAGCAGCCGCCCGGGGTCGCGCGCCCGCTCCCACAGCGCGGCCGCGAGCAGCGCGTACCGCTTGCTGTCCCCGCTGCCGGGCAGGAACAGCTGGGACTCGGTCCACGCGGCGTCGCCGGCCGCCACCACGTCGCCCAGCTCCAGCCGGATGGCGATCTCGGCGTTGCGGGCGCGCGTCCAGGGCTGGCGGCGCACGCGGCGTTCGAGCGCGGCGGCGGCCCGCTCCAGCGCCGCCCGCCGGCCGCCGTGGACGTCCGCGTGGGCGGCGAGCGTCGTGTAGGCGAGCGCGGCCTCCACCTCGCGGCCCTTGATCTGGTCGAGGATGCGCGCCAGGTGTTCGAGCACGTGCCGGCGCCCCGGCTTCTCGGCCAGACGCCGGCCCCAGCCGAGGATCAGGCCCTGGGTGGCCGGCCGGGAGTTGGGCTCGATCAGCCAGGCCTCCTCGAACGCCTTGTACGCGGCCCGGGCGTCGAGCTCCTGGCGGCCGCGCTGGTACTGGCGGTGCGCCGTGTCCGACCCGAACCACTGGCGACCGCGGAACGGCGCCGCGTCCGGGAGCAGCGCCCAGCGGTCCACGAAGCACTGCTCCAGCGTCAGGCGCTCGGCCGCCGGGATCGTCACCACGTCGCCGAGCGCCGGCGCCGCCTCGACCAGAGACGGGACCGGCCGGTGAGGCGACGCGGGGGCCAGCAGGCGCGGCAGCTGCTCCGGCCGCACGCCGTTCCGGCCGCCGGGCGTCCGCCGCGCGTCCTCCCACGCCTCAAGCGCCGCCTGCGCCACCACGTGGGCACCGGCGATCGAGGGCGGCGTCTGGCGGAGGACCGCGTCCAGGCTGGCGAGCACCGCGCCGCGCTCCTCCAGCTCCGCCTGGAACGTGCTGTCGCGGTCCTCGAGACGCCCGGCGACGGCCAGAGGCAGCAGGTGGTGCAGCGGCCGGAGCTGCCACTGCGAGATGCGCGGCCCGTCCTCCGGCGCCAGCCAGTGGGCGGCCCGGCGCATTCGCCGGGCGCGGTTCCGGTCGGCGTCCGAGGCGGCGGCGTGGCGGGCGTAGGCCGCGTCCCGCTTGATGCCGGCCAGGTCGCCGAGGACCAGGCTGGCCTTGGCGGAAGCCATCCAGCACGCGAACCGGGTCGCGTCGTCCTCGACCAGGCCGGCCAGCGCGTGGAGCTCGGCGCGGAGCCGGGACAGCCGCTCGCACGTGGTCGCGAACAGCAGCGCGCGGGAGTACGCCGCCTCGTCGCTGCCGAGCAGCTCCGGCCGCGCCAGCGCGAGATCCAGCCCGCGCTCGGCCAGGCTGGGGGCCGACCAGACGCGCACCGCGGCCTCGTACATCGGGAGCAGCACGCTGCGGGCGGCCTCGTCGGGGAGGCCGGCGCACTGCGCCTCGACCCGCTGGACGACCAGCTCGACCGCGCCCGGCTCGCCCTGGCGGACCTCGCGGACGACCTTGTCCGCGAACCGCCGGTAGCCGGCGTCCTGGGCCCGGCGGGGATCGAGGAACGGGTGGCCCCGCAGCTGCTCCAGGCCCTCGGGCAGGGACCGGACGCGACCAGCTGCGCCAGCGCCTCGTCCAGCCGGTCCTGGTGCACGCGCGCGCAGAGCAGCGCCCAGGCGCCGTCGGCGGTCGGCCGGTGGTGCAGCCAGGCCGCCGCCGCCTCGGGCTCGCCGGCGAGCAGCCAGCACTCGGCGATCCTGATGGCGAGCTGCCGCGCGACCCGGGACGAGCGCGGATGGGAGTCGATCAGCAGGCGGGCGGCCTGGTCGTAGCGGCCGCGCTGGACGGCGATGGCCGCGTCCTCGAACGCCGGCGGCACGTCGGGCCGCGTCGGGTAGAAGAAGCTGGTCAGGTAGGGCGGCGGCGACGGGCGCGGGGTCGTGCTCAGGGCGCCGTCGCGGACGGGATCGACCAGCCAGGGCGGCAGGGGCCGGCCGAGCATCCCGAGCAGGGTCCGGGCGGCGCGGCGCCGGCTCCCGAGCAGCGGGACGCGCTCACCGGTCCACACGACCTCGTCGGCGGCGTCCACCAGGCAGCCCAGGCGGACCAGGGAGCACGCCCGGAACCACGCGGTCGCGGCGGTGCGCGTGGCCGACCGCAGCACCAGGTCGGCGCGCTGCGGGTCACCGGCGCGCATGAGGCAGATGGCCTGGGCCCGGGCGGCCCGCTCCCGGTCCACGCGGGACCGGGGGCCGAGGCCGGCGATGGCGGTCGCCGCCTCGGCGTGGTGCCCCCGCGTCACCAGCTGCTCGATCTCCCGGTGGTCGCCGGGCAGCTCGATCGCCGCCGGGAGATCGAACAGCCGGTCGATCGGCAGGACGCTCCACCCGTTCGAGCGGTGCTCCCGGCCGCCGGGCGCACTGCCGTTGCCGTAGTCGGCGCTCATCGCCCACCTCGCCCTACCGCGTGTCGGAATGACTGGTACCGCCGCACGACCGATGCGTGGGGCCCGCCTGGCCGAACGGCGGCACACGGCTGGACCCTAGCGCCGGCCGGTTGCTCGCGCCTGTCAGCGCGGGCGCGGCCGGCCGGCGGGCTCCGCCGGCTCGCTACCGGACCGAGTGCCGCAACTTCGCCCGCCACTGGTGGATGAGGTCCCGCGCCTCGTTGTAGGCGCTCGTCCCGACGAGCTGACGCCGCATCAGCCGCTGGTGGCTCGCCCCTCCTGGCCGGTCAGGCCGCGCAGGTTCGAGAGCAGGTCCGCGAGCTTGACGATGCGGGCCGCCAGGCTGGCCCGCGCGATCTGCCGGTTGTACGCCGCCCGCCGGGCCCGCATCGGCAGGCGCTTGTCCATGCTGACCTGCCCGACCAGGTACGCGACCCGCGCCCCGGCCACGCGCACGACGTCCTCGAAGTCCGTGTTCGTGTCCTCCAGGCAGTCGTGCAGGTAGCCGCACGCATACACCTGCTCCGCCGTGACGTCGTCGAGCCCGATCCCGCGGGCGGCGCACTCGGCGTGGATGGCGGTGGCCAGCTCGGCGACCTCGCGCAGGTGCTCGACGACGAGGCCGCCGCCCCGCCGCAGCTGCCGGGTGTGGCGGCGCTGGGCGAGCTGGACGGCGGCGGTCGCGAGCGGGCCCGGAGGCGCCGCGGTCCCGTCCGGCTGGGTGCTGGGCACGCGGATCTGGTGCAGCGCCCCGGCGTTGAGGCGAAGGAGGTTGCAACCCCACAGCAGGGAGTGGCCGACGTAGCGCGCGTCGGCCAGGGCCAGGGACATCTGGAACCGCACGTTCCAGCGCATCCACTCGTCCTGGTCGAGCAGGAAGTCGCCGTACACGTGGTAGTGGCGGTCGGTGCGCAGCAGCCAGGCGGCGCGCTCCTCGCACAGCGCGCTGATCGCGCCCAGCAGGCGGTCGCGCGGGACGAACTCGTCCAGGTGCAGGTCCATCAGCGCGAGGTGGCCCCGCTGGCGGGCGCCGCCCAGCCGCGACGAGATGGAGACCACGTGGTCGGGATGCGACCGGTAGCCGTCCAGGTCGCGCATGCCGAAGCGGAGGAGGGCCCGGCCCTGTACGCGCGCGCCCCGCGGGCGCCGGTTCTCCGCCGCCGCCTCGGTGGACGACAGGTGCTCGATGCGGTCCTCGGCCGACGGATGACGCACGCGCCAGCCGATGCTCGTGCGGTGGGAAACCAGCGTGAATGTCTCGTCCTGCAGGTCGTGGCGCTCGATGATCCGCTGGAGCACCTCGAGCGCGTTCACCCAGTCGTCGGCCCGACGCGGGGGCGATGTTGAGCGATCATGTGTGGAAGGCAGCCACTGCGAACCTGCGGGCAGGGCGAACTCGGCCTGCATGACAGCCGATGGATCCGGTTCAGCATGCCAGCGCTTGGACGCGGTGTCAAGCGCTGTCAAACTTGCGCTACGTTCCGATCAGCTCCTGTGCGAAGGCGCGCGAGGACATGCGCAGGCAGGTCGCGACGAGCTCTGACACGTGGGCGAACGTCGCGAACTCGTCCGTCAGTGTCGTGTCCAGGTGCTCGACGCGGAAGTCGGGACGGCTGCGCGCGACGGCGTCGATGGCGTCGTTGATCGTGTGCAGCGTCGCCGAGTTGATGATCGGCCCCGGCGTGTGCGGCCGCCCGCCCGCGAGCTCGCGGTGGAGCGCCTCTGCCGGGTCCACCGTCATCATCACGACCAGGTCGATCATCCTGGCCAGCGTGGGACCGCCCAGATAGCCCTGGATGGCCCGGTGCTCGTCGTCCGGCAGCAGGCCGATGCGCCGGTACCAGTCCATCCACGTCAGCGCGTCGAACGGTCCCCGGTCCACGAGCAGCACGTCGTGGCCGGCGTACCGGGCCTGGAGGATCTCGGCGACGGTGGCGCTCGCGGTCCACAGGTTGAAGTCGGGATGGCGCTTGTACGGCACCTTGCAGTGACGGGCCCGTTCCTCGACCACGCCGACCCGGTGGCCGCGCGCCTCCAGCCACGGCCGCAGGCGGCGCAGCGCCGTCGTCTTGCCCGCGCGCGGCGTCCCGGCGAACTCGACGACGAACGGCCTTGCTGCGGCTTGATCGTCCTCCGCGTCGCCGGCTGGCTCGGCTCCCTGGGTGTGGTTGCTGCGTGAACGTGAGTCAGGTGTCGTCAACTGCGCCTCCGCGACGGCCCAGGGTCCAGCCCCGCCATCGAGTCGGATATTGTGCGCGAGGGGCCCCGGCCGTGCGCTGTCAAGTTCGGACAGAACGGTAAAGGCCCGTACAGGCGTATTCCAACTCGACCTCTCCAGGGCCCCAGATGAGCTTGCTCGGACGCTGCACCCAGCGCGTGATCCGCACCGGCGTGAGCCGCTCCAGCAGCTGCCGGATGGCCACCTGCACCTCGATGCGGGCCAGGCCCGCGCCGATGCAGAACGTGGGCCCGTCGCCGAACCCGAGGTGGTCCGCGATGTTGGGCCGGCGCAGGTCGAACTCGTCGGGGTTCGCGAAGCGCCGCCCATCGCGGTTGGCGGAGCCGCGGAGCAGGACCACCCGGGAGCCGGATGGGATGCTCGTGCCCGACAGGACCACGTTCTCGGCGGTCTCCCGCGGCGTGTACTGGCCGGTCGGGTAATAGCGCAGCGCCTCGTCGGCCAGGTTGGCGTACAGCTCGGGGTGCAGCCGCAGCGCCTCCAGCTGGATCGGGTGCTCCAGGAGGGCCCGCACCGTGCAGCAGATGAGGTTCGTCACCGTCTCGATACCCGCGATCACGAGCGTGCCACAGAGCATGATCAGCTCGCTGGAGCTGATCTGCTCGCCGCCCTCGGCCAGCTCCACCAGCGACGTGAGCAGGCCGGGCGGGCGGGCGCCGGCGCGCAGCATGCGGCGCCGGTCGTAGAGCAGCAGCATCAGGTAGTCCACCATCGCCGTGCAGGCGGCCTCGCCCCGCGCCTTGACGGCCGGCCGCGGGAACGGGTCGATGATGGGGACCACGTCGGCGCTCCAGCGCTGGAAGTCGTCGCGGTCGTCGGTCGGGATGCCCAGGATCTCGCAGATGACCAGGAACGGCAGCGGTTGGCTGAGCGCGCGCACCAGGTCGAACCGGGAGCCGCCCGGCCGTGGGTCCAGCTCGTCGAGGAGGCCCCGGCACAGCTCCTCGATGCGGGGCCGGAGCGCGTCCACGCGCGTGCGGGTGAACGCGCGCCCGATCACGCCCTTGAGCCGCCCGTGGTGGGGCGGGTCCTTGGTGAACAGCGAGTCGCCGACCAGGATGCGGGCCGCCGGGCCGAAGTCGTCGTAGTACCGGCTCTGCTGGCCGCGCACGAAGCGAGTGTGGTCGCGCGCCGCGGCCAGCACGTCGTCGTACCGCGAGAGGAAGTACATGCCGAGCCTGCCGTTGTGGTGCACGGGGTCGCGCTCGCGCAGGACGGCATAGTAGGGATAGGGGTCGTCCATCACGCCGGGGGCGGAGGGGTCGAAGCCCTCCCTGGCGGGATCGAAGGTGAACCGGTCGGCCTGTTCTCCGGCACCCATGCCGTTGGTGGAACCCCCCTTCATGCAACCTGGCGGCTCGACGGAGAAGCATGCGGTTCGGCGACGGTTCCGTCAAGCCGCGTCAAGCGAACCCGGCGGTCCGGCGATCGAGACGCGCCGCACGCGAGACGGGAGGGAATACGCTTGTGGAACGATGGCCGCGGTCGGCATCGAGCACGTCACGAAGCGTCGCGGCGAGACGACCGTCCTGCGGGATCTCACGCTGCACGTGCGCGACCGCGAGTTCCTGGTGCTGCTCGGGCCCTCGGGCAGCGGCAAGACGACGACCCTGCGCCTGGTCGCCGGCCTGGACACGGTCACCGAGGGCCGGATCCTGATCGGGGACCGCGTGGTCAACGACCTGCCTCCGCGGAGCCGCGACGTGGCCATGGTCTTCCAGTCGGCGGGCGGCCTGTTCCCGCACCTGGACGTCTACCGGAACCTGGCGTTCGCGCTCAAGGTCCGGGGCGAGCGGCGGCCGCAGGTCGAGCGCGCGGTGAGCGCCACGGGCCGCCGCCTGGAGCTCGACCGGCTGCTGCGGTGGCGGCCGCCCCAGCTGTCGTTCGGCCACCGCCAGCAGGTCGCGCTGGGCCGCGCCATGGTCCGGCGGCCGAGCGTGTTCCTGCTCGATCAGCCGCTGGGCAACCTGGACGCGAAGGTGGCCGCGGCCCGGCGGGTGGAGCTGCAGCGGCTGCACCGGGAGCTGGGCACGACCGTGATCTGCACGACGCACGACCAGGTCGAGGCCATGACCCTGGGCGACCGCATCGCGATCCTGCGCGACGGGGAGCTGCAGCAGGTGGGCACGCCCCGCGGCGTGTACGAGCACCCGGCCAACGTGTACGTGGCCGGGTTCGTGGGCAGCCCGAGCATGAACCTGGTCCCGGTCGCGATGCGGGGCCAGACGGCGGCGGCGTCGGCGTTCGCGGTGGAGCTGCCGCGGCCGCTGGGGGTGGAGCGGGCGGTGCTGGGCATCCGGCCCGAACGCCTGGGCCAGCGCCTCGACCCGGGCCTGACGGTGGTCGAGGTGACGGCGGACCGGGTGGAGCCGGTGGGGCCGTACCAGCTGCTGCACGGCCGGGCGGGGGCGGACGTCCTGGTGGCCAGGATCGAGCGC
>VBJR01000039.1:0-1047 GCA_005880175.1 Chloroflexota bacterium | reverse complement strand
CGGCGGGATGCGGGCTGGCTAGCTCTCCAGGGGTGGACGGGGGACCGGGACCGGGATGCCCGCGTCCAGCCAGTCCAGGATGATCTTCACCCGGCGCTCCTCGGCGACGTCCATCGCCTCGATGGCCGACTCCGCCTCCGCGACCGCGCCCGGGACCTCCGGGAACGACGCCCGCCGGCACCACTCCCCGTCCGGGCCCGGCACCGACTCGATCACCAGGACGTACGGGATCTTCAGGTACTGGTCGCGAGTCAACATGCCTCTGCCACGCTAGTATGGCACCAAGGGCAGCCGGAGGAGAGTAGAGGAGGGCGAGATGCTCCGCGCGGAAGAGAACGAGTACGTGACCCGCGTCGGCCCTGGCACGCCGATGGGCGACCTCATGCGCCAGTACTGGGTGCCGGCGATGCTGTCGTCGGAGCTGCCCCGGCCCGACTGTCCGCCCGTCCGCGTGATGCTGCTCGGCGAGAAGCTGATCGCGTTCCGGGACACCGAGGGCCGGGTCGGGCTGCTCGACAACTTCTGCCCACACCGGGGGGCGTCGCTGTTCTTCGGGCGCAGCGACGAGTGCGGCCTGCGCTGCGTGTACCACGGGTGGAAGTTCGACGTCGAGGGCACGTGCGTCGACATGCCCAGCGAGCCGCCCGAGAGCACGTTCAAGAACAAGGTGCGCGCGAAGGCCTATCCGTGCCGGGAGCGCGGCGGCGTCGTCTGGGCCTACATGGGCCCACGCGAGGAGGCGCCCCCGCTGCCCGACCTGGAGGCCAACCAGCTGCCCGAGGACGGCTGGATGGTGTCCGCCTACCAGCGCGAGTGCAACTGGCTGCAGGCGATGGAGGGCGACATCGACACCGCCCACATCGGCTTCCTCCACTTCGGCTCCGAGCGCGCCGAGGACCAGCAGGAGGGCACGTTCCGCTACTACGCGCTCAAGGACCGCGCGCCCCGCTACGCGGTGCTGGACACCGACTACGGCTCGATGTACGGCGCGTACCGGCCGGCCGGGCCGGGCCAGCAGTACTGGCGCATCGCCCAGTTCCTGTTCCC
>VBJR01000135.1 GCA_005880175.1 Chloroflexota bacterium | reverse complement strand
AGTTCACGCCGCGGCTGGTCCGGCGGGTGGCGACGCTGGGCGACGGCTGGATGCCGTACGTGGCGTACGGCATGACGCTGCCGGAGAAGGCGGAGGCGATCCGCGTGCTGCGCGACCGCTACGCGGCGGAGGGCCGCGACCCGGCGACGCTGGAGGTGGCGGACACGCTGGTGCCGGTGGACGGGTCCGTGGCGCGGACGCTGGAGCAGGTGCCGGCCGCGGCCGCCGCGGGCATCGACGTCATGCGGGTGCCGCTGCGCCGGTTCGTGACGCACCCGGCGCAGGTGCAGGGCGTGATGGAGGACCTGGTGCGGCGGTTCGAGGAGTACCGCAGGTAGGCTCGCGGCGCCTCTATCATCACGGGCTCATGACAGGATGGCCAGGCGTTCGCGACAAGCAGGTGGTGATCACCGGTGCGACGAACGGCATCGGGCTGGCCGCGGCCGAGGCGCTGGCGGCGCTGGGCGCGAAGCTGGCGATCGTGGCGCGGAGCGAGGCGCGGGCCAGCACGGCGGTCGCCAGGATCAGGGCCGCGGCAGGCGACGACGCGGTGGTGGACGTGTTCCAGGCCGATCTGTCGTCGCAGGCGTCGGTCCGGCAGCTCGCCGCCGACCTGCTGGCGCGCCTGCCCCGGATCGACGTTCTGGCCAACAACGCGG
Organism: Chloroflexota bacterium; assembly: GCA_005880175.1. The sequence goes on along the minus strand of VBJR01000135.1, from coordinate 4,741 downwards.
GCGGCGTATACCTGGGCTCGCAGGTGTCGGCCGACGGCATCGAGATGACGTGGGCCGTCAACCACCTGGCCCCGTTCCTGCTCACGAACCTGCTGCTGGACCGCCTGCGTGAGAGCGCTCCGGCCCGGGTCATCACGACGTCCTCGGATGCCCACGCGGGCGCGACGATCCCCTTCGACCTGCTGGAGCACGAGCCCGGCAAGGGCGGAGGCGGCGCCCGCTACGGCCAGAGCAAGCTCGCGAACATCCTCTTCACGACGGAGCTGGCGCGCAGGCTGGAGGGCGCCGGCGTGACGGCGAACTGCTTCCACCCGGGCCTGGTGAGGACCGGCTTCGGCCAGAACAACGGCCCGCTGCTCCGGTTCGGCATCCGGCTCGGCATGGCGCTGGGCCGGCCGTTCATGCGAACCCCGGAGCAGGGCGCCGCGACCCTGGTCTGGCTGGCCGACTCCCCGGAGATGGCTGACGAAACAGGCGGCTACTACGTGGACGAGCGCCGAACGGAACCATCGAAGGCCGCCCAGGACATCTCGGCGGCCGGGCGTTTGTGGGCGGTCAGCGAAGCGCTGACGGGAGCGCCGGCGGGGTCGGCGTAGGGCCGCTCCGCACGCCGAGGTGACCTTGCCGGTGCTGGAAGGAGCCTGGTGGTGCGATGCACGAGCGGCTCCAACTCTCCGCCTGCGGCTCCGATCCGCCAATCGCGCATAATTGCTTGTTGCGGATCGCTCGAGCGGTCCATTTGTCGATCTGCCGTCGGACGGAGAAGGGGGACTGCAACGCAGGCGTCCGCCCACCAGGAGAACGTCGTGGCCATTGACACGCCACGCGGTGACCGACATGGCTTACTTCGCCGCTCGCGACGCGTCGCCGGCCGCCGCGTGCGTGAACATGGTCGCGCAGTGGAGTTCGAGGCCCCGGGCGAACCCGTTCTTCGTCGGGCGCGCTGACGAGTTGCTCCAGGTGGCCAAGGCGCTATGCGGCGGCGACACCACGGTCGCGCTGGGGCAGGTCGTGGCATCCACCGGCCTCGGCGGGCTCCGCAAGACCCAGCTCGCCGTCGAGCTCGTGCACCGGTACGGCCGCTACTTCGTGGGCGGCGTCTTCTGGGTGAGCTTCGCCAGACCGGACGAGATCCCGCTGCAGGTCGCGGGCTGCGCGGGCCCGGGGGTGGAAGCCCGGCCGCTGGAGGAGCGCGTGCGAGGGGCGAAGGAAGCGTGGCAGACCGCGGCGCCGCGGCTGCTGGTGTTCGACAACTGCGAGGAGGAGGCTCTCCTCGCAGCTTGGCGGCCGCCAAGCTGCGGCTGCCGGGTGCTGGTCACGTCGCGGCGCTCCGTATGGTCGCCGACGCCAGGCGTCACGGCTCTGCGGCTCGACCTGCTGTCGCGATGCGGACAGCATCGAGTTGCTGCGGCGCGACCGGCCGGACCTTGCGGCCGACGAACCGGCCCTCGATGTGCTCACCGCGGAGTTGGGCGATCTGCCGCTGGCGCCGCACCTGGCCGGCACCTGGCGAAATCGGCTGGGAGGAGCCTGGTGGTGCGCCTGGCAGGAGTCGAACCTGCTGCCTCATGCTCCGCAGGCATGCGCTCTATCCGGTGAGCTACAGGCGCTTGACGATATTGGTCGGGACGGCGCCTGGCGCCGGCCCGCTGCGTGATTCTACCCGCCGCGGCTGGTCAGGGGATTCGGCCGTCCACCGCCGACAGCGCTCGCTTGGCGGCCCACGATCAGGGCCCGCCCGGCCACCGAGCGCTGGAGCACCCACGCGTTCTGGCCGATGCCGGTCGCCGCGCCCCGGTCCATGCCCGCCACCTCGGCGTCGTCGCTCGGCGTCGGGAAACCGAGCAGGCCGCGCTGGTAGGCTGCCGCGGCCGTGGCCTCGTCGTGGAACTCGACGACGAGGCTGCTCACGTTCGCCCCGTCGCCAGTACCCAGCCGGGCCGTGCAGGCCGGCTGCTGGGCCGCGTAGACGGTCAGGGCCGCCTGCGACGCGCCGCGATGCTGCAGGTCCTGCCAGGCGGTGAGCAGCTCGTCGTGCGCGGGCTCGTTATTCGGCTTGGAGCCGTGGAGGAAGGTGGAGATGTCGCCCGAGGCTGGACAGCGTGCCAGGCCGGCGGGAAGGTCGCCCCGCTGGAGCCCGATCTGGACAGGCGGGATGGAGGGCGGCGGACCGGCAACCTGACATGCGGTCAGCGCCAACCAGGCCAGACCAGCGGCCAGGGCCAGGACGCGTGGCGAGCGCATATTCGCCTCCAGGGTAGACTTGTCGTCTCGCCTCGCTGCGCCTGTAGCTCCTCTGGCCCGTCCAGTTTCGTATTCGGGACGGGGCGCTGGTCGTCCAGCGAGACGACGTCAGTCCGGGGCCGTCCAGAGCTGTCTGTGAGCCGACCGTGAGCACGCTTCCAGGGGGCGTGACCGATCTGCTGGACCACAGGCCCGGGTCGCCGACCCGGCGAGCGCGTTCGACGACGTGCTCTGGACGCCCGGCAAGGCCCCCGCCGGCGCCGCCATGCGGGTCAACGCGGAGACCGAGGCGGGCGCCGCCGGCCTGGCCCGACCACCCGCCCGCCATCGCCGGGAGTTGATCTGGACTCAGCCGCGAGGAGTTCCGCCAGTCGCGGCGCGGCGTCCGCCTGCGCGACCGCGACAGCCAGGAGTGGATCGTGCGCGGGGCACGAGCCCCGCGGGGTGGGGCGAGGCGCCTCGTCTCGCCCTCCCCCGCGTCGGCCGAGCCGGGATGAGATGAGCGAAGCCAGCGGGGCCCGCCCTCCCGATTCCTATCTCGGGGTCGGCGTAGCCGCTGGCGGCGTCGGGTGGTCGTGGCCGGGCGACGTCGCGTGCGGCGTCGGGACGTCGGTCGGCCTGCCGGTCGGGTGAGGGGCGGGTGCCCCGGTCGGGTGCCCGCTCTGCGCGCCCGTCTGATGCGCGCTTGGCGTGCTCGCCGGGTCGAGCTGACGAGCGGCGCTGGCAGCGTGCTGGGAGCGCTCCTGCTGTCCCTTCTGGCTCGCGACCGCGCTGACGCAGTGGCCGATGCCGTGCTGGTCGGGCCCGAGCCTCGACTTGCAGGACGACATCGCGTCCGTCACAGTCTTGCTCCAGTTGGCAGGGTTGGCACTGCCGGTGGCGGCGGTCGCGGCGACCGAGCCGCCTCCGATGACCAGTGCTGCGGTGGCGAGCCCGATTACAGCCTTCGACGATGCGACGGCCGTGAGCGACGACAAGAGCGGCATTCTTTTTCCTCCAGATGTGGCGACGGCGCGGTAGGTGGCCTGATCGGCCCGCGGGCTGGGTATCCGCAGCCCCGCGATGTGGCGCCGGAACTCCCGCTCCAACAGCTCGTCGAGGTCGTGGCCGGCCACGCCGTCTGTCCTCATTCGATAGGAGGGACGCGCCAGGCGACGGGAGTATTGGATATTGCCGGTCCCGCCGGGCGGAGTCGGGCCCGCAGGGTCCGCTTGGCGATCATGAGCCGGGTGGCCACCGTGCTCTCCGGTACCCCCAGCGAGGCGGCGATCTCCCGGTTCGAGTAACCGTGAAGGTGGCGCAGGACGATGGCGGCCGCCTGCTTCGCTGGCAGCCGCCGGAGCTCCTCAAGGAGGTCCCCTCCGAGCGCATGGTCCGTCGGGTCCCGCTGTTCCGGCCTGCCGAGCCGGCGGACCATCTCCCCGACCTCGCGCAGCACGCGCTTGCGCCGGTAGGAGATCGCCGCATTGATCGCGATCCGGTGCAGCCAGGTCTCGACGGGCGCGTCCTGCCTCCAGGTGTGCCAGGACCGGAACGCCTTGAGATAGGCGTCCTGCGTGCAGTCCTCGGCGGCAGCATGGTCGCCCAGCATCGCTGCGAGCGTTCGCAGGATGCGGGGATAGGTCGCCTCGTACAGGCGGTCAAACTCAGCTCCGGGCGGCAACATCTGTGCTTCAACAGGCCAACGCCCGGGTGGCGCGGAGTACCCCGGCCGGCTCGGGTCGAGAGCTCACCAAGCGTCTGAGCTCCCCTGCGCCCGAGCGACGCCGAGCCTGGCGCGCAGGGGCGATCGAGCACCTGCCCGCTGGGACGTCATACGACGATGCGGGCGGTCGTGGCTCTGGCGCACATTCCGCGCCGGCTCCCCGTCGCTGGCCTGGACTGGCCCACCCTTCAGTCACTGCCCACTATCGCGCCGCGCGAAGTGCGAGAGTCCACGATCAGGCTCTTGATGAGTATGTCCTTGACTATTTCTCCCTCGTTCGTCAGAATACGAATGATCCTCAGCTGAGCCTCGGCCGGGACGTGTTACCCAACGCACGGCTGAGAACGGCGTACTGGTGCTGTGGGCGTTTGGTCATGCGGCCGGGCGGACGGCTCATTGTTTCCGCGCGGCGGTCGGGACAGCGTTGTACGCGTCCCAACCATCCCGAGTAGCCCTGGAGAGAAGCAGAGATGAGACTACGACCGCTGCGATTCATGCTGCCCACGCTGGGAGCGCTGCTGATGCTGCCGACGCACGCCGCCGTCGCAGGCGGAGCCCCGACCGGCGCCATCTTCACGACGGACGTCAACGGCAGCCAGGTGAACGCGAATCTGTACGACGCCAAGACCGATGTCTACCTGGACGGCGGCCCCGGCATCGCGGCCCCCCAGACGGCGGCGGGACTCGACGACGGCACATACGTATTCATGGTCACCGACCCGTCCGCCAAGAAGCTGCTGTCTCAGGACGCGGCCCGCTGCCGGGAGTTCACTGTCGCCAACGGCATCATCA
>VBJR01000238.1:24757-44966 GCA_005880175.1 Chloroflexota bacterium | reverse complement strand
GTAGACCTCGGGGTGCCCGAAGAACCAGAACAGGTGCTGGTACAGCACGGGCCGGCCCGCGGTCGTGAAGAAGTTGGTGCCGAACTGGCGGTCGAACTCCAGCAGGATCAGCGCCGCGGCCAGCGGGGCGCCGACGATCAGCAGCAGGATCGACGTCGAGATCTGCGCCCAGACGAACAGGGGCAGGCGGCTCAGCCGCATGCCCGGCGCCCGCAGCGCCACGATCGTGGTCAGGAAGTTGGTCGAGGCCATGATGCCGCTGATCGCCCAGACGATCAGGCTCAGCGCCCAGAAGTCCACGCCGTTGCCCGGGTTGTAGGCCCGCTCCGTCAGCGGCGCGTACGCCGTCCAGCCCGCGTTCAGCGCGCCGCCGTTGAAGAAGCCGGCGTAGTAGATGATGATCGAGACCGGGATCATCCAGAACCCCAGCAGGTTGAGGCGGGGGAACGCCATGTCCCGGGCCCCGACCATGATCGGCACGAAGTAGTTGGCGATGCCGGTCATGAAGATCGTGACGAAGAAGAAGATCATCGTCGTCCCGTGGGCCGAGATGAGCTGGTTGTACGTGTCGGCGTTGATCACCTGGGCGTTGGGCGCGCTCAGCTGGAGGCGGATGACCAGGGCGAAGATGCCGCCGATGACGAACGAGAGCATCCCGGTCGTCATGTACATGATGCCGATCAGCTTGTGGTCCGTCGTGGTCAGCCAGAGGCTGATCGGCTTCCAGAAGCTGTCGTCGTAGCTCTTCGGCCGCGGCGGCGCGAGTGTTGCCATGTCTCTCCTACCTGCTGGGCGACGGGCTCGGCGACGCGCTCGTCGTCGGTGACGGCGAGGGGCTCGCCGAGGCGGACGCCGACGGTGACGGCGAGGCGCTGGCCTTGGCCGACGGGCTCGGCGAGGGCGAAGGCGTGGCCTGCTTGGCCTGCTGCTCGGCGACCCAGCTGTCGAAGTCGTCCGGGCTGACGGCCTTCACCATGATCTGCATCGAGTAGTGGCCGGCGCCGCACAGCTCGGCGCACTCGCCGCGGTACTGACCGACCTGCTGGATGTTGAACCAGGTGAAGTTGTCGTAGCCGGGCACCGCGTCCGTCTTGCCGGCGATGTCGGGCACCCACCAGCTGTGGATCACGTCCTGGGAGTCGAGCTTGAGGCGGACCAGCCGGCCGGTCGGGACGACCAGCGGCTGCACCGAGGCGTTGCCCTCCGAGTTGATCGTGAAGCCCTGCGGGTACGTGTACGCCCAGCCGAACTGGTGGGCGCTGACGCTGATCTCCATGTCGTTCGGGGAGCCGAACGGCCGCTGGAAGTCGCGCTGCAGCACGTTGAACGAGAGCGCGCCGATCGCGACCAGCAGCAGGAAGGGCGCCACCGTCCACGCGATCTCGAGCCGGGTGTTGCCGTGCCACTGCGGCGGCTTGTAGTCGGGGCCCAGGCGCCGGCGCCGGTCCCGGAACACGATGATCAGCAGCAGCCCCTCCACGAGGAGGAACACGACGATCGCGGGAATCGAGATCAGGTTGTACAGGTCGAACAGGGCCTGGCCGTTCGGCGACACGCCTTGCGGGAGCAGCGGGCTCAGGCCCGAGCCGGCCGCCAGGGCGGGCGCCGGAAGCAGGAGGAGGATGATCACCAGCGGCGCCGCGAGGGCCAGGCGGCGCAGCAGGGGGCTGCTGCGGTAGCTCACGGCGACCAGTATAGAAATCCGCCGAAGCTGACTGAGGTGTCGCGCGTGAGGCGTCCGGAGACCCGGCCGGCGCGCGGTCGCGACACCGCCGGGAGATAAAATCGGCGACGTGGTGCGAACCCGACCCCGTTTCGTGGACACGGGCAATCCGGCGCTGGCTGTCGAGTGCCCGCGGTGCGGGCTGCTGACCCCGCGCTTTCTTCCTTATTGCAAGAACTGCTCGTTCGCGCTGTGGCCGGACCGCGCGACCGCCGGCGCGGCGTTCGAGGCCTGGCAGCACGCCGACCCGGCCCGGGCCCTGGCCCGGCCGTACGACATGGAGCTGCCGGCGCCGCCGCCGCGCGAGATCGTGGACTACGAGGAGCGCGCCCACCGGCTCGGCATCCACCTCTTCCCGTCCAGCAGCTATCCGTTCGTCATCTGCGTCGGCTTCCTGTTCCTCGGCCTGGCGGCGGTGCCGTTCAGCGGGGTGGTGCGGATCGTCCTGCTCGTCCTCGGCCTGGTGGTGTTCCTGGTCGGGGTGATCGGCTGGGTCGTGCTGGAGGACGTGCGGATGTACGAGGACGTGGTGAGCCACGACGCCCCCGTCCCGGACGCCGGCCACGAGGTCGCGGGTCACCCCGCTGAGGAGCAGCGCCACTGATGGCAGTCGCAGAAGTTCGCGCGGAGCCGCGCCGGCGCTACCCCGGCCTCGACCCCGCGATGATGGGGATGTACATCTTCCTCGCCTCCGAGGTGATGTTCTTCGGAAGCATGTTCGCGATGTACTTCTACCTGGTCGGGTCGCACCCGTTCAGCTGGCCGCCGCCGAACACCCTCCCCGTCAACTGGTGGCCGATCCCCTTCTTCAACACGATCATCCTGCTGTCCAGCGGTGTCACCTGTCACTTCGCCCTGGAGGCGATCTCGCACGACCAGCGGCGCACGTTCTTCGCGCTGCTGATCTCGACGATCATCCTCGGCGCCCTGTTCGAGGCGGGCCAGATCTGGGAGTTCACCCACGCGCACATCCAGTTCGGCGGGCTGAACCAGTTCGGCAGCGCGTTCTTCACGATGACCGGGTTCCACGGGGCCCACGTGGCCGGCGGCCTGGTCTTCCTGCTCCTGATGCTGGGTCGGGCGCTGAAGGGCCACTTCAACGGGCAGCACCACGTCGGGTTCGCCGCGGCCACGCTCTACTGGCACTTCGTGGACGTGGTCTGGGTGTTCCTGTTCGGGATCCTCTACCTGGCGGTGACCGCGTTCCAGGCATGAGGACCCGCGCCGCGGCCGTCGCGCTCACCCGCCACCGGGTGACCGCCGGCCGCGGCGGCTCCGGAGGCCGGGCGCCGGCCGCCGAACCGCTCGCGTCGACGATCTCCGGGAGCAAGGGCACTTTGTCCGTCGTCTGACCGTGACAAGTGCCCCATGGGGGCGTTTATATGTCTGGGGGATTGCGGAAGCCAAGGTCCGGTCAGACGATGGTCGAGTTCGCCATGGTGGTGGCGTCCTTCGTCCTGGTCACGTTCGCGGCGGTCTCGGCCGCCTTCCACTCGATCCAGCGGGCCATGGCCGAGACGGCCGCCGCGTCGGGTGTGCAGGTGGCGGCCAGCGGCACGCCCGGTGACCCGAAGGCGTCGTGCGGCCAGGGGCTGCCGGACGCCACCATCCAGGTCTGCGCCTACCCCGACGGCGCCCTGGTCGGCGAGACGATCCGGGGCCGGCCGGGGTTCCCGGTCCCGTGGATCGACCAGCTCCTGCCGTGGCAGGTGGACGTCACCGTCGAGATGCACCAGGTGAGCTACCAGCCGTGAGGCGAACCCGAAGCGGCGGGCAGGCCCTGATCGAGACGGCCGTGACGCTCCCGGTCTTGATCGCGCTGTTCCTGGGCTTCCTGGCGGCCGGCGTCGGCGCCCAGGGCTACGTGGACCTGAACACGGCCGTGTACCTGGCGGCCGCCTCCAACGTCACGGCGTTCGCCGGCGACCAGCCCCTCGCCATGCAGTACGCGACCGACACGTTCGACGCGACGGTGTCCCACGACACCCTGCTGCGCAAGGTCGGCTTCAACTGCCCGGCGCCGCCGAGCGACTACGCCGCCGGCGGCCAGGTCGTGTGCACGGGCTCCGCGGTCCTCGAGTTCTCCAAGACGCCGCTGGCGGTCGTGGTCCCGGTGGACCCAACGATCTCCGCCACCGCGACGGCGACCCGGTCCGCCTACCGCTCGTGCCCGCCGAACACCGTGGGGGCGTGCTGATGCGGCGGGGGCAGTCCGGGCAGACGCTGATCATGTTCGCGATCACGATGACGTTCATCTTCCTGTCGCTGATCGCGCTGGTCGGCGACGCGGACACGCTCATGGTCCGCTACAACGAGGTGAACGCGGAGGCGCTGCTCGCCGCCCAGACCGGTGCGACCGACGTGGACGTGGCGGGCCTCTACCTGCCCCAGCCGCGGTACCAGCTGGCGGGCGACGCCGCCGCGCAGTGCGAGGGCGTCCCGACGAGCTCGAGGACGCCCATGACGATCCAGTGCACCCAGACCGCCAACACCGTGACCGCGACGGTGACCGCGACGGTGAGCCTGCCGATCCCGCTCTTCATGACGTCGGCGAACGTGAAGGCCACCAGGACCGGTCAGGCCGTGTTCGGCGGCCAGCAGGCGGTCAATCCGTGAGATCAATCGGCAGGGAGGAAGGCTGACATGTCGCGCAACGCGCTGGTTGCGATCGTCGCGATGGTGGTATTCGTCGTGGTCGCTGGTGCCGTCTACCTGGAGCTGGGGAGCAGCTGACCCCGGACAACGTCCAGCAGCAGCGGATCCCGCACGCCGGCGACGGCCTCGCCTACTTCACCGGCCAGCTCCAGGCCGGGACGTCCCGTGCGGCCCACGACATGGGGGCGGGCACGATCCTGTTCCAGGGCGACGTGCTGACCCAGGACCTGGCGCTGGTCAACCTGACGCTGAAGACCCCACCCCAGCTCACGCACGGTCAGCACATCGACGTGTACGCGCAGATCGGCAGCCAGACGGTGATGGTGGGCCGCGGCCTGACGGTGGACCAGGTCAACAACAGCAACAACAACAGCAGCGTCGCGGTCCTGGTGGCGGCGGCCGACGAGCCCCACTGGATCAGCCTGCAGGCCGGCAACACCCCGCTGTTCGCCGCCCGCAGCAGCGGCATCGGCGTCCCGGCGCCGGCGTCGCAGTCGTCGCAGGCCGCGATCGCGGCGCTGAGCGGCGGGGCGACGGGCGGCGGCGGGGCCACCAGCGGCACGGGCACCATCGGGTCGACGCCGCCGACGCCGACACCGACGCCGACGAAGAAGCCGTGAGCTACGTCCTCGCCTTCTACGGCATCAAGGACGGGCAGGGCGTCACGACGACCGCGCTGGCGGTGGCCGAGGAGCTCGCGCAGCGGCACACCGTCCTGTTCCTCGATGCGGACATGTCGGGGACCGGCACCGCCGCGGACATCCTCCAGGTCGATCCCGGCGGCCGCGGCATGAACAACCTGATCGGTTCGAAGGCGATCACGGCCCGCGACGTCCTCGGCCAGACCGTGGCCACGCACAACCGGAACCTGGGCCTGGTGCCCGGGCTCAGCGCGGTCTGCGGCAGCGCGGTCTCCCGGCTCGTCGGCCAGCTCCAGGAGGGGCAGGCGCTGACCGTGCCGGGGGTGGAGTTCGCGGTCGTGGACTTCGGCGCCCTGGCGCACCCGGAGCTGCGCTCGCTGCGGCAGTCGGCGACGGCCATGGCCTCGATCGCCAACCGCCTGTTCACGGTCGTCCGGGACGACCCGCCGCTGATCGCGCGGGCGGTGCTGGTCCTCAAGGCGGCGCTCCCGCCGAAGACGGAGCTCCTGCTCGCCGAGAGCAGGAAGGGCCAGCTGCGCAAGCACGTCCAGGAGGCGCTGCGGCTGCGGCTGCCCGAGATGACGGTGGCGGCCACGGTGCCGTGGGAGCCCGCCAAGGCCCAGAACGCGCTGGACTCCGGCCGGCCGCTGACGCTGCCCGGCCTGGTCCGGCAGCTGCAGCTGGCCGAGCAGGCCGAGCCGGTGCTCGCCCAGGTGCGGGCGGCGGCGAGGACGGCCTGATGGAGACGTCCACGAACAACCACCGGGCGGTGCTCGACCTGGCGCCGCAGGCCCGGTACCAGAACCTGCCGACGATGCCGTGGCCGGACGTGGAGCCGGACGTCTACGAGACGTGCCGGATCCTCGCCGACCACCTCGACCGCTACCGCCAGCTCCACGACGTCACGCCGTCCGTGACCGAGGAGGAGAGCCTGCTCGACACGGTCAACGACCTGATCGAGCAGGCGGTCGAGCGCCCCGTCGAGTTCGGCCTGCACAAGGCGGTGGCCGACGACATGGTGGACGGGCCCGGCTTCCGCGAGCGGGTGGCCAGGGGCACGACCGTCCTCGCCTCCCGCCTGTACCCGCTTTCCCGCCTCCTCTACCTGGAGGAGGGCATCGAGGAGATCTACGTCTACCGCTGGGACAGGTGGGTCGTGCAGGGGTCCGGCAGCAAGGCCCAGCTCTCGCCCGCCGGCAACCCGTTCAGCAGCGACGAGGAGTGGCTCAACTTCTTCAAGGAGAAGGTCATCACGCTGCCCGGCAGCACCGGGCAGAAGATGCTGAGCCAGGGCCGGCCGACGGCCGAGGTCAACATCGGCGGCCTGATGCGCCTCGCGCTCCTGCAGGCGCCGGCGATCTCGGGCCCGACCAACGTGGTCGCCACGATCCGCATCCAGGGCTCGGCCCGGGTCCGCTCCCTGGAGGACTACGTCAACACCGGCGCGATGCCGCGCGGGATGGCCGAGTTCATGCTGGCCTGCGTCCTGGGCAAGGCGAACATCATGCTGTCGGGCGGCACCGGGTCCGGCAAGACCACGCTCCTGCGCGTGCTGGCCGGGTCGATCCCGTGGGACGAGCAGCTGGCGGTGCTGGAGGACAGCGCCGAGCTCCACCTGGAGAACGACCGCGGCGACGGCCTGCCCTGGCATCCGTACGTGCAGAGCGTGAACACCGTGGAGGCGGTGCTCAAGGGCGAGCAGGGCATCACGATGCGCGACCTCGTCAAGCTGGCCCTGCGCCTGCGCCCCGACCGCATCCTCCTCGGCGAGGCGCGCGACGCGTCGATGGCCGACGTCTGCCTGGCGGCCTCGACCGGCCACGACGGGTCGATGGTCACGCTCCACGCGGACGACGCGGAGGAGGCGATCCGGCGCGCCACGGAGTACGTGATGATGTCGCCCGACTTCATCGGCAGCGCCAACGCCGAGAACATGGCGCAGCGCCGCGTGCACCAGGCGTTCGACGTCACGGTCCACCTGCGCCAGGTCCGCGGCGCGCGCCGGCTGACCGGCATCGTCGCCATGGGCGACGGGGTCGGCGACCGGCGCTGGGTGTACGGGACCACGCCGGACGGCCGGCTGGTCCGGGAGATCGCGCTGCTCGGCGACCTGCCGCCGAAGCTGGCGTACAAGCTGAGCCACTACCTGTCGGAGGTGCCCCCGATATGAGAATGGAACCGGCAGGGGACGGAGCAATGGGCTTCGCCCGAGCGAGTGAGTCTCTGCTCCCGTCGCGTGCCGGCGCGGCGCCCGGAGCCGAAGGGATGCGCCGCAGGCGCCCCCGGCGTCCCGGACAGGCGGGGGGGTTCCGGAAGGGGGGGCCTCACGCCGCGCGGCATGGACCGCAAGGCGAGCGAGCTGATCGAGCCCCTGGTGGACCGGGAGCGGTACGTGGCGTCAGGTCTGGGCTGGAGCCTGCAGGTCTGGCTGACGATCCGCCTGGGCGCGTTCGGCCTGGGCCTCATCGTCGGCTTCCTGATCGGCACGCCGGTCGTGATCCTGGGCCTGGGCGCGGTCGGCCTGTTCGGCGTGCCCTGGTGGCTGACGGCGCGGGCGGCGCAGCGCAAGCTCGAGATGGACCGCGCCCTGATCCCCTTCATGATCAACCTGATCAACCTCCTGTCCCAGGGCCAGCAGACGCTCAACCACGCGCTGAAGGACCTGGCCCAGAACCCGGATCCCCGCCTGGCCTACTCGCTCGCGCCGCTGCGGACGGCGGAGTCCGTCAGCGACGCGCTGGTCGAGGTGGCCCGGCGCGGCCTGTCGCCGATGCTGGAGCGGGTCTGCGTGGACCTGATGCTCTCGCTGGACCAGACGCCGGAGGCGTTCATCGAGCAGGCGACCAAGATCCTGATCCCCCAGTACGACCAGGACCTGGAGATCCAGGCCCGCAACCACGCCGCGCTGGCCGGCGGCCGGCAGAACGGCCTGATCGTGATCATGGTGATGGCGCTGGCGTTCGTGATCGTGATGCGCGTGCCGAGCCTGCGGGTCGCCTACTCCAGCGTCGTCGGCCAGGCCATGCTGGTCGTCGACGGCGTGCTGACCATGGGCATCCTGGGCGTGCTCGGCATGATGACGCCGAAGACGCCGTGGGTCCGGTGGGACGTGGCCGGGGTCCGCGAGCAGATGCGGAGGCGGTATGCCTGACCTCACCCTGCCGATCCTGCTCCTCGTCGCCGGCGGCGCGATGCTGGTCGCCATGTGGCGCATGGGCATCTTCACCCCGCGCGCCGTGGTCGCGTGGACGCGCATCGGCCGCTACCACCACCTGACCGACGACCGGCCGCTCGACGAGCGGCTGGCCGACCGGGTCCCCAGCATGGCCCGCTTCTTCCGGGAGACCAGCGTGCCGCGCCTGCTGGCCATCGCCAACCGGCGCGAGGGCCTGAACACGTGGCTGGTCAAGGTCGCCGTGTACGTGCTGCTCGTGGGAGCGGCGCTCACCGCGCTGGACTTCTTCGCCAGCGTCAGCCAGGGCACCCTGCCGGTCCCGCCGCTGTTCTGCCTCGTGCTGGCCGGCCTCTTCGCGCCGCTGTCCTACCTCGCGCTCCGGCGGGAGGCCCGGCGCCGCCAGGACGCGATCAACCGCGAGATCTCGCAGTCGCTGTCCGAGATGGCGATCCTGACGTACTCCGGCGCGTACACGGTCTCCGGCGCGCTGGACTTCATCGCGCGCTGCCACCGGGAGCGCTCGCTGGTGGACCTGATGACGGACGACAACTGGCGCCGCCTGGCGACCACGGAGGACGGCCCGCTGGCGCTCAACCTGCGGCCGAACCAGCTGCTGAGCACCGTCACGATCTACCAGCGGATCGGCCGCGCGTACGACCTCCAGATGTTCGAGGAGCTGGCCACGAACATGCGCCGCATCGCGGAGAAGGGCCTGGTCCCCTCGGACGTCCTCACCGCGCTGTCGGAGTCCACGGGCAAGAAGCTGGCGGCGGACATGACCGTCAAGACGGAGCAGTCCCGGCCCCGGATGGCGCTGGCGATCGGCCTGATGGTCCTGCCCCTGCTGAGCCTGCTGCTCTACCCGGTGGTGGTCGCCCTCGGCAACGCGTTCCAGTGATGGCGAACCGGTCCGCGTTCACGGTCGTCCTGGCCGTGGTCGTGGCGGCGGTGCAGGTCGGCTCGGCGTACGTGGTGCTGGGCACGCCGGACCTGAGCGCCGCCCGGGACTTCCTCACGGGCACGGGGCCGTCCACGATGGTCGGGAGCGTGGCCGCCGCTCAGCTGGTCCTCTGGACGACGCTGGCGGTGGCGTCCGTGGCCGCGCTGGTGGCCGGCCTGACGCGCACGGTGGGCGCGGTCCAGTCGGCGAGCCGGAGCGCGATCTGGTCGGTGGTGGTGGTCGCCACCGGCGCGCTGATCCTGGCGGCCGGGGTGGACCACCGCACGACGGCCGGCAGCGTCACGCTGTCGGGCGGCTCGGTGCCGGAGGCGCGGGCCCAGCTCGCCCCATAGGCAGCTGTTGAACTTCGCAGCCGGCCTGGTCTCCGGTGCGGGACGAAGGCGGTTCGGGGCGGCTGACGGGCCGGGGCTCCGCGGGCGCCGTGCTTCCAGGGTCCGCCCCCACCACCCGTCCCGGCTTGCCATGAGGAAGGCAGGCCGCTGGCACCCCGGCACCCATCGCGGCGCGATGTCCCTGCCACCCCCCGAGGACGGAAAGGTTGAAGTGTCGATACTTGCACGCCTCCAGAGGTCGGGAGACGTTGAGAGCGGGTGCTGGGTGGCCGCCGTGGCCAGGGCGGCCCCGATGTTCAGCAGCTTCCTTGGCGTCCGGCCCGACGTAGTACGCTCCGGGCCCATGCACGAGCCGCCCGAGCGCGCGCCCCGGGACCTGCGCATCCCGCTGGGTGGGCTGAGCCCGAACGCCGTCCGGCGGCCGCGCCTGCGCCGGACCCTCCGGACGCTCCTGAGCTGGCCGATGGTGGCCGCGGTGGTCGGGATCGTGGCGGCGCTGGCGGGCGGCCTGCTGGCCACGGCGGAGCCCCGGATCGACGTGCGGCTGGATGCGGCCGGCTACCGGATCGACGGCGAGCAGCTGCAGTCGCAGGGCTCGGGCGTGTACGTGGGCTCGGGCGGGGCGGCGCTGGTGATCGCCCGCCGCCCGCAGGGGCAGGTGGCGGGCGCGTCCGCGGTGCTGGACGGCCGGTCGATGACGGGCCGCTGCGAGACGGCGGCGGCGGGCGAGACGTGCCGGTTCACGGTGGACGGCGCGCCGCTGAGCGCGACGGACCAGCGGACGGACGACGGCTGGCACCGGACGTACTCGGACGGCCGGACGGTGAGCATCCACCTGACGGGCGACCACGACGCCCCGGTCCCGTTCGCGGTGGGGCGCTGAGACCGGTCGACTCTGCGGCTACCCCTCGCGCAGCGCGCGGGCGACCGTCAGCGCCAGCTCGACGTACGCGCTGCGCAGGCCGGCGTCGATCTCCGTGATGGGCTGGCCGCGCACGATCGCCAGCGTCGCCCGCTCGTTGCGCGGGACCTCGACCACCGCCACGACCCGCGCCCGGATCTCGTCCAGCATCGCCCGCACCCCGGGGTCGTCGCGGACGGCCCGCAGCGGCGAGCGCACGTACGGCACGACCACGCGCATCCGCCGGCTCGTCACGCCGGGGTCGCCGCGCACCATCGGCGCGTCCAGGTAGTCCAGCACGCCCTGGAGGCGGGTCGGATCGTCCGTCGTCGGGATCAGGAGCAGGTCGGAGACGCCCACCCAGCCGGCGCAGACGGCCGCCTCGGCGGACGTGAACGCCGGGATGCGGTTGGGCAGGTCGACCACGGAGACCGCGTGCAGCTGCCGGAGCTGGACGGCGAAGCGCTCGATCTGGCCCGGCGCGTACGCGTCCGCCACGTCCCGCCGCTCGGGGTAGATCGCCAGGGCGGGCGTCCGGTTCCAGGCCGGCACCGTCCACTCGCGGCCGGCCTCGATGTCAGCCATGATCTCGAACACGGTGGGGACCTGGGCGCTCAGCGTCAGGCGGCCCCACTGGTCCGGGTTGCCGATGTTCTGGTCCACCACGGCGGCGCACCAGCCGCTCTCCTGCACCGCCTCGCCGTAGATGATGCCGAGCGCCGCGGCCACCGCCGTCTTGCCGACGCCGCCGGCCCGCGAGCTGACGCCGACGATGCGGCCGCTCGTGTGCGCGAGGGTCAGGCGCGTCAGCTCCTCGGGCAGCCACCGGGGCGACTGGCCCAGCATGCTCGTCGCCCGCTCGACCAGGCCGCGCAGCGCGACCGCGGGCGAGCGGGGGGCGCTGGGCCCCTGCCTCGGCGGCGGCCCGGGCTGCTGGGTCGGCGGTCCGGGCTGGTTCGGCGGCCCCGGCTGCTGCACCTGGGGCCCGGGGATCGGCCGCGGCGCCTGGCGGGGCGCGACGCGCGGGTGGTAGGGCGTCTCGTTCGGCCCCAGCGCCGGCGGCGGCTCGACCCACCCGGTGGCGGGCGCGTCGAAGCAGTCGCCGTACGTCCGCATCACCAGCTCGGTCAGCGCCCGCACGTCGCGGCCGAGGACCGCGCGCACGTTGGGCATGCCGTTGTAGAGCGCCAGCTCCTCCTGCTGCCCCACGCCGACGACCGCCTCCGCGTCCATGCCGCCGACCCACCGCTCCAGGCCGGGCTCGTGGAGCAGGATCAGGACCGGGAGCTGGTCCGCCGGCACCGTGTAGCCCCACCAGGAGTCGAGCATGTCCGACACCTCGCCCTGGGTGGTGATGAACGCCAGGCCCCCGAGCGGCGGCTTGACGCAGGACGCCGGCACCCGGGCCGACGACAGGCGGGAGCGCAGGAGCTCGAGGCTCTGGCTCGCCTCCGGCTCGTCGAGCAGCGGGATGAACGCGCGGCCGTGGTACTCGCCTCGCACCGGGACCGAAGCGTACCAGGCCCGGGCGGGAGGGCCGATCGGCGGCCGGCGCCCGGTCCCCGGGCCACGTCGGTTCCCGGGTCCGCCTATCCTTGCCCAGGACGTGACCACCGTACCTGACGTCCTCCGCTTCAAGGCCGAGGGCCGCCGATTCGCGATGCTGACGGCGTACGACTACACGACCGCCCGGCTCGCGGAAGAGGCCGAGATCCCGCTGCTGCTGGTCGGCGACAGCATGGGCAACGTGGTGCTGGGTTACCAGACAACGCTGCCGGTGACGCTCGACGACATCGTGCACCACGCCGCCGCGGTCGCCAGGGGTTCGTCCAGGGCGCTGCTGGTCGGCGACCTGCCGTTCATGTCGTACCAGCCGTCGGTCGAGATGGCGATGGTGTCGTCGGGCCGGCTGATGCGCGAGGGCGGCATGCACGCGGTCAAGCTGGAGGGCGCGGGGCCGGTCGTGGAGACCGTGCACCGGCTGACGGCGGCCGGCGTGCCGGTGATGGCGCACCTGGGCCTGACTCCCCAGTCGGTGCACGCGATCGGCGGGTTCCGGGTCCGGGGCCGGACCCCGGAGGCGGCCGAGCGCATCCTGAGCGACGCCCGCGAGCTGGAGCAGGCGGGGGCGTTCAGCCTCGTCCTGGAGGCGGTGCCGGGCGAGGTGGCGCAGACCGTCACCGCGGCGCTGCGCGTCCCGACCATCGGCATCGGCGCCGGGCCCCACTGCGACGGCCAGGTGCTGGTCGTGCACGACATGCTGGGCCTGACGACCGGCCGCGTGCCCCGGTTCGTCAAGCGCTACGCCAACCTGGGCGACCAGGCGATCGAGGCGATGCGGGCGTTCGCCCGCGAGGTCGCCGACGCCGAGTTCCCGGCGGCGGAGCACACGTACGCGGGCGACTCCTCGCGCGAGAACGCTCGCTATGGCGGCTGACCCCCCGCTCCGGGTCACGACGCCGGGCGACCTGCGGACCTGGTCGGAGGCTTCGCGGCGAGAGGGGCTGCGGGTCGGGCTGGTGCCGACGATGGGCGCGCTCCACGCCGGCCACGTGAGCCTGGTGCGGCGCGCCCGGCAGGAGTGCGAGCGGACGGCGGTCAGCATCTTCGTGAACCCGCTGCAGTTCCGGCCGGGCGAGGACTTCGAGCGCTACCCGCGGCGCCTCGGCGCCGACCTGGAGGTCCTGCGCGCCGAGCGGGTGGACGCGGTGTACCTGCCCGCGGTCGAGACGATGTACCCCAGCGGCGCCACGACGCGAGTGCGGGTGGCGGAGCTGGACGCGGTGCTGGAGGGCGCGTGCCGGCCCGGGCACTTCGAGGGCGTGGCGACGGTGGTGCTCAAGCTGTTCGAGGCGGCGCGGCCCGACCGGGCGTACTTCGGCCAGAAGGACGCGCAGCAGGCGGCGGTGGTCACGCGCCTGGCCCGCGACCTGGACACCGGCGTGGAGGTGGTCGTCTGTCCGACGGTCCGCGAGCCGGACGGCCTGGCGCTGAGCTCGCGCAACACGTTCCTGGGCCAGGACGAGCGGCGGGCGGCGCTGTGCCTGGTGCGGGCGCTGCGGGCGGCCAACGCGGCGTACGGGGCGGGCGAGCGCGACGCGGCGGCGCTCCGAGCCGAGCTGCACCAGGTGCTGGCGGCGGAGCCGCTGGCCCGGGTGGACTACGCGGAGGTGGTGGACGACTCCACGTTCCAGCCGCCGGGCTCGCTGGCGGTGCTGGCGGTCCGAATCGGCGCGACGCGCCTGATCGACAACCACCACCTCGGCGCCCCGCTGTAGCTAGCCGCCTGGCGTCAGACGGGCCCAGCCCCGCTCGTCGAGCCGGAGCAGCTCCACCAGTGGGCTGCCGGCGGCGGCGGGGCTGGGGGCGAGGAACGTGCCGTCCGGCGCCGCGATCAGCTGGCCGCCCAGCTCCGCCAGCAGGAACGCCGTCGCCCGCGGGTCCGGGCACGCCAGCAGCGGGCCGACCTGGGGGGCGGCCACCCCCAGGGCCGCGCACGCGCGCGGCAGCTCGCGGGCGAACGCCTCCGGCGCGTAGGCGGTGGGCCGGTCGCCCAGCGAGCGCGCGAGCACCGAGATCAGCCCGTGCACGCGCGTGGCGTGCGGCTCGGGCGCGCTCCACAGCACCCGCTCGTGGTCCAGGCCCCGGAGCACGTCGCGCGTCCGGTCCGGCCCGGTCTCGGGCGGCAGCGCCACCCACGTGCCGGACTGCGTCCAGCGGGCGCACAGCAGCCCGCAGCGCACGACCACGCCCGGCTCCCGGCCGGCCGCCTCCAGCACCTGGGCCAGGTCGGCCAGGATCGTGCCCGCCACGGTCGGGTCCAGGCTGCGGACGATCTGCTCCCACGTCTGCGTGGCGCGCAGGGCCTCGCCCTGCGCGAACACCGCGAGCGGCAGCGTGAGCCGGCGGCTGCCGAGGCTCAAGCAGGGACCGGCCCAGCCCTCGGCCGTCGGACCGGGCGGCAGGGCCGTGGCGCCCAGGTAGTCGGCGACCATCCGCACGTAGCCCAGGCCCCAGCGCTTGCGCAGGCCGGGGTGGCTCTGCCCGCTCGCCACGCCGCCCTGGGGGCCGGAGGCCGGCCACTCCACGAAGAACGTCGGCCCCACGCCCACGCGCAGCCGCAGCCGCGAGCTGCTCTCGTGCGAGAACGCGTTGGCGGCGAACTGGAGCAGCGCCAGCGCGATCTGGTCGGGCGCGGGCACCGACTGCGTCGTGCCGCCGGCGACCTCCACCTCGGCCGCGGGCACACGGGTCCTGATGACGGTGCGCGCCCGGTCGAGGACGTCCCCGACGGACTCGTACGGCCCCTCGTCCGGCGGCCAGCCGGCGACCAGCTCCAGGCCGCTGCCGAGCACCGCCGCGCACACCGCCTGCTCGCCGCTCATCGCCGCCACGGCGGCCCGCATCTCGTCGAGGAGCCGGCGCATGACCGCCTCCTGCGCCGGCCACGCCTGGCCGTCGGGCGCCACCAGCAGGCGCGCCTCGCCGTTGTGGTAGCAGATCGACCCGGGCATCGGGCCCTGCCACTCCGGCGTCGCGGACACCACCGAACCCTGGCGATCGATCAGGGCGGCCGGGAGCGGGAGGCGCGGGATCTCGGTCGGGTCCAGCCTCATCGCGCGCCGTTCAGTAGCGCGGGGTGGACGCGCCCTGGCGGTCGAGCGTCGCCAGCACGCGGTCGGCGACCAGCGCCATCGTCGCCGGGCTCAGCAGGCGGACCCGGTGCTCGCGCAGCGCCTCGGCGGCGGCCCGCAGGCCATCCACGGTCGGCTCGGCCCGGCGCAGCAGCGGCTCGACCCGCACCACGTGCACGCCGAGGAGGTCACGCATCTCGGCCAGCACGGCGTCCAGCGGGGCCGCCTGGCCGGCGTGAGGGCGCGGCGGCGCGGACGTGATGAATGGCGCCGGCGGCTCCTCCTCCGGCGGCGAGGCCGCCACGGGCTGCGGCGGCGCCGGCTCCGGGTACGACGGCGGCGCGGGGCGGACGACCGGCGGCGGGGCCGGCTCGGGCCGCGGCCCCGCCGCGACGGGAGCGGGCGCCGGCGGCGCGGGCTCGGTCCACGGGACCGGCGTGGGCGCCGGCGGCGCCTGCCGCGCCACGGACGGCGGCGGCGGGATCTCCACGGGCTCGGGGGCCGGTCCCGCCAGGTCCGGGCCCAGCCGCGCCCACAGCGTCGCGCCCGGCCGCGCGAAGAGCGGCACGACCTCCTCGAAGCCGCCCACCTGGCCGCCCTGCCGGTACGCGACCACGACGCGGCCCCCGGCGAAGAAGACCATGCCCAGCTCGTCGTCGGTCCGGACCAGCAGGCAGCCGCGCTGGCCGGGCCGGGCCAGGCTGCGGACGAAGTCCTCCGGCGCCACGAAGCCCGCCGGCATGGCGCGGAGCCCGGTCGGCAGGAAGTAGCTGCCCACGACCCGCGCGATCTCGGGGGCGATCTCGGTCACCACCATCCGATCGACCGGGGCGTCGGCGATCTCGTCCAGGACGTCCGGGCCGGTCACCTGCCGGCCGCCGCGGTGCGCCACGCCGTCCACCGGCTGGTGGTCCACGAACACGACCATCGCCGCCATCTCGTCCGTCGCGACCGTGATGACCGCGGTGCGGAGCCCGGCCACGAGCCGCGCCACGCTGCGGGCCCCGGCCGGCGGGGCCGTCCGGCCGCCGGGCAGCGGCGGGAACAGCGGGAGCCCGTCGGCATCCGTCCCGAGCTGGTCGCTCACGGCCCCGATTCTAAGGATGCGCGGGGGTCCGACCGGGCGGCGGTCCCGGTCGCGCCGGACCGGCACGGCGGAGGGGTCCTCGCGGGCCAGGTCGTCGAGGCCGGGGCGCCCGGGCTCCGGCCCGCGCAGGCGCTCGCTCGCCCGTTCCGCGAGCTCCGGCGAGAGCCCGTCCGCGCCCCCCAGCGGGAGCGCGTCACGGTCGCGGGGCGTCAGCGATGGCCGGCCCTCGCCGCCGGGCAGGTCGAGAACGGCGCCGCAGTCGCGCCGGCACGCCTCGTCGGCGTCGAGCCACACCACGTGCACGCCCACGCGCCGGCCGGCGGCCAGCGCCCGCGCCTCCGGGGGCGCGACCCGGCGGTGGATGATGGCGACCACCTCCGGTCCGGGCGCCCGGCCGGCGATGCGCCGGGCCACCAGCGCCGCCAGCCGGCCGACCAGCGCGGCGGCCGCCTCCCGGCCGGCCGCCGGCCCCGGCGGCGACGCGGAGCCGTGCGACAGCCGGCCCAGCCACTCGAAGCCGCCGGCCTCCGGCAGCGCCGCCGTGAGGACGACGTCCTCGGGCGAGTGGAGCACGGCGATCTGGATGGCCAGCCAGCGCGCGAGCGCGAGGCCGGCGGCCTCGTCGCCCGCGATGCCCAGGGGCCCCAGCTCGGGCAGCGTCACGGCGACCGGCGCGCCGCGCAGCGTGTCGTGGCGGACGGCGATCCGGACCGCCTCGGTCCGCAGCGGCGGCGCCCCGCGGGGCGGGACCACGGCGCCGGGCCCGTCCGGCTGGTCCGCCCAGCCCAGGCGGACCCGCAGCCAGCCGGGGCGCCCGGGCCGGCGGTCGCGGACGATCGGCCCGTCCAGCCGGCGCAGGAGCTCGGTCGCGTCGGGCGCGGCGGCCGCCAGCTCGGCCAGGCGCGCCTCGCGGCCGGCCGCCAGCACGTGGTCCACCTCGGCCAGCCGGGCCCGGAAGCCGGCCCGCGCCCGGCGCCCGCCGCGCCGGCTCCAGGCCAGGGCGCCGGCGCCGGCCATCGGGCCCAGCGCGATCGGGACCAGCGCGGCGGACGCGCCCCAGAGCGCGGCGCTGACGCCGGCCGCCAGGGCGGTGCCCGCGGCCGCCCCGCCCAGCACGAGGCCGCCGACCCGCGCCGGCGGCAGCGGCGGCACCTCGATGCGGGGCGGGACCACCCAGGCCACGGTGAGACCACCAGTCCGCGGCTCCACCGCCTCGCTGGGCCGGCCGAACGCCAGGAGCGAGCGGCCGGCCGCCACGACCTGGCCCGGCCGGAGCCGGACCGGGCCGGTCAGGCGCTGGCCGTCCACCAGGCACGTCACGGCCCGGCCGGCCGGCGCGACGGTCACGTCGCCGGCCGCGTCCACGTGGACGACCACGTGCATCCGCGCCAGCGCCCCGTCGTCCAGCACGACCCGCGAGTAGCGGTGGCTGCCCACCCGGTGCTCGCCGGGCTCCAGCGCCACGCGCCGGCCGGCGTTGGGGCCGCTCACGACGCGCAGCTCGGCCGCCGGCTCGGCGACCGCGACGACGACTCGGCCCATGGTTGACGTTTCATTCTCGGGCCGCGATCGGCCCGTGGGGTCCCCGCGAGCGCTTTGGTCGTCAGTTGGGCGTCTCCCGGGACGACAATTCCCGTGATGACCGTCCGGCTCGGCGTCGCCGCCGCGCTGCTGGCCTGCCTGCTGGTGGCGTCCGCGGGCCTGGCGTGGGACATCGCCTGGCACACGTTCATCGGGCGCGACTCCTTCCTGACGCCCCCGCACGCCGTGCTCTACGGCGGGGTCGCGGCGGCGGGGATCGTGGCGCTGGCCGGCGTGCTGCTGGAGAGCTGGCGGCGGCGTCCCGGCACGGCCTCGCTGCTGCGCGTGTTCCACGCCCCGCTGGGCCTGTTCGTGACCGGCTTCGGGATCCTCACGCTAGTGGTGTCGGCGCTCCTCGACAACTACTGGCACGAGCTGTACGGCATCGACGTCACGCTGTGGGCGCCGTTCCACGTGATGGGCCTCATCGGCGGCCTGGTGGCGGTGCTCGGCGTCGTGTACGTGTTCGCGGCCGAGCTGGCGCGCCGCCGCCGGCTCGCGGAGGGCGGCCAGCTCGCCCTCCTGGCGCTGGTGCTGTTCAGCTGGAGCGCCGCCCTCCGCGGGCTCCTGGTCATCTTCGAGCCGGCGTACGGCCAGAGCCCGACCACCACGCTGGGCCCGCTGGACGTGCTCACCCTGCCGGTCGGCCTGGCGTTCTCGATCGCGCTCGTGGGCGCCGGCGCCGCCGGGGTGGCCGGCCGCCGAGCGATGGCCGCGGCGGGGGCCGGCGGCTACACGTTCTACACGCCGGCCGGGCCGGTGGTCCAGCGCCTGGACCTGCTGGTCCCGCTCGGCCTGCTCGTGCCCGCCGCGTTCCTCGACGGCGCGCACCGGCTCGCCGGGCGCGGCCTGGCGGCGGGCCTCGTCGCCGCGGTGCCGGCGGCGGCGCTGGGCTCGTGGGCGGTGACGCAGTCGCGGCCGGTCGCCGCTGGCGCCGTCGCGCTGGGGGTCGCCGCGGCGCTGCTCGCGGGTGGGGCGGGGGGCTGGCTGGGCGCGCAGCTGGGCACGGTCTGGCGGCTGCGCGAGGGATGAGCGCAGCGCTCTGGCTGGCCGTCCTGCTGACGCTCGCGCCGCCCGCCGGGGCGCGGACCGACGCGTTCGCGGCGGGGCCGTACTCGGTCGCGGTCACGCGCGCCGACCCGGTCGAGGTCGATCACGCGACCGCGTTCACGCTGGCGCTGACGCCGGCCGACGGCGCCACCGTCGTCGCGATCACGCTCCCGGGGCCCGGCACCCCGGGCCGCCCCGGCCGGGCCCCGGCGGTGCCCGGGTACCGGCCCGGCACGTACGTGGTGACGGCCTCGTTCCCCGTCCGGGGCGCCTGGGTGCTGGTGCTCGACGTGGCGGGAGCGCGCGGCCGCGGCCGCGCCGTGGTGCCGCTGACCGTGGCGGCGCCGGGCGCGATCCCGCAGTGGCTGGGCTGGACGATCGGGCTCAGCCCGCTGCTGGGCCTGGCCGTCTTCCTGGCGGCGCAGGTCCGGACCGCCCGGCGCCTGCGGGCCGGGCTCAGCGCGCCGCCGCGCCCTCGGTCCGCCCGGGCTCGGTGAGCCGGGCGTCCTCGCGCTCGACGTCCACCCGGGTGACGGTGAGGTAGGCGACCACCACGGCGATCGCGAGCGTCAGCGCGAGGGCCACGGTGCCGCGGCCGTAGTCGAGGCCGCCCAGCGCGCGGGGCACGCCCAGCCAGTCCGCGTACGAGGCGCCGAGCGGCCGGGTGACGACGTACGCGAACCAGAAGGCGGCGACCTCGCCCGCGCCGGCCAGTCGGCGGGCCGCGAACGGGATCGCGAACACGGCGGTGAACGCCAGGCCCGAGGCCAGGAAGCCGAGGTGCAGCGTGTACGCGGTGAGGTCGCCCACCGCGGTGCCCATCGCGAACGTGGCGAGGACCGCCGCCCAGTAGAAGAGCTCGCGGCGCCGGGTCGTGATGCTGTGGATCGAGAGCGTCCGCTCGCTCCCGTACCAGGCGCCGAAGATCGCGAGCAGGGCGATCGCGCACATCGCCGCCGACACCGCGTAGGGGATCCCGAGCTCGATGTGGACCGCGTCGGCCGCCATCGTGCCGAAGATCGCGACCATGGTGACGGCGAGCCAGTAGACCGGCGCGACGTACCGGCGCAGGGAGAGCTGCCACACCAGCGCCACCACGATGCCGAGCGTGCCCAGGCCCACGGCCACGTAGGGACTGATCGTGTGGACCAGGTAGTCGGACGTCGCCTCGCCCTGCGCCGTGGTCAGGATCTTGGCGACCCAGAAGAAGAGCGCGACCGCCGGCACCTTGCGGATGACCCGCCCTCCCACGAGCACCGGCCGATTATATGAAGGAAAATCCATGCGTCGCCGCTGACCGGGGGCCAGGCGCCCGGTACTCTCGTAGACGCTGCCGTCCGTCAGGTTCTCGGAGGAGAGCACATGCGTTCCCCGAGCAGTGACGTCATCGTGGTGGGCGCCGGCCCCGTCGGGCTGATGGCCGCCGGCGAGCTCGCCGGCGCCGGCATCCGCTGCACGGTCCTCGAGCG
>VBJR01000238.1:0-24741 GCA_005880175.1 Chloroflexota bacterium | reverse complement strand
TGCGCCGCGGCCAGCCGCTGGACGCGATCCAGATCTTCGGCCGGCTCCGCCTCGACCTGTCCCGGCTGCCCACCCGGTTCCCGTTCCTGCTCGTGGTCCCGCAGTACCACACCGAGCAGGTGCTGGAGGAGCGGGCGGCCGCGCTCGGCGCCGAGGTGGTGCGCGGGGCGGAGGTCACCGGCCTGCGCCAGGACGCCGATGGGGTGGACGTGGACGTCCGCACCCGCGACGGCGCGACCGACACGCGGCGGGCCGCCTTCGTCATCGGCGCGGACGGGGTCCGGAGCGCGATCCGCACGGCGCTCGGCATGCCGTTCCCGGGCCGCTCGGTGCTCCGCTCCGTCATGCTGGCCGACGTCCGGTTCGCGGAGCCGCCGGACGAGCTCCTCACCGTCAGCAGCACCCGAGCCGGCCTGTCGTTCGTGGCGCCGTTCGGGGACGGGTGGTACCGGATCATCGCCTGGGACCGGCGCCGCCAGCTCCCCGACGACGCGCCCGTCACGCTCGACGAGGTCCGCGACATCGTCCGCCGCACGCGGGGCACCGACTACGGGATGCACGACGCCCGCTGGATGTCCCGCTTCCACAGCGACGAGCGCCAGGTCGCGCAGTACCGCGCCGGCCGCGTCTTCCTGGCCGGCGACGCCGCCCACGTGCACTCGCCGGCCGGCGGCATGGGCATGAACGCGGGCCTGCAGGACTCGGCGAACCTGGGCTGGAAGGTGGCCGCGGCAGTCCACGGCTGGGCGCCGCCGGACCTGCTCGACAGCTACCAGGCCGAGCGCCACCCGGTCGGCCGGGCCGTGCTCCGGACCAGCGGCGGCATGCTCCGCGCCGGCATCATCGGCGCGGCGCCGCTCCGGGCGATCCGCAACGCCGCCGGGTCCGTGGCGTTCCGGCTCGGGCCGGTGACCGCCCGCGCGGCGGACACGATCTCGGGACTCGGGATCGCGTACCCGGCGGAGCGCGGCGCCCATCCCCTGACCGGCCGTCGCGCGCCCGACGTCGCGCTGGAGGGCGGCCGGCTGTACGAGGCGCTGCGGAGCCAGCGGTTCGTGCTGGTCGCGCCGGCGGCCGGCTGGGCGGACGTGGCCCGGCCGTGGTCCGACCGCGCCGGCACGGTCGTCGCCGCCGCGGCGGACCGGCCGCTGATGCTCGTGCGGCCCGACGGGTACGTGGCGTGGGCGGCGGACCGGGCGGCGGCCGAGCGACGGCCGTCGGCGCTGGCGGCCGCGCTGGACCGCTGGTGCGGGCAGCCGGCGGCCGAGCCGGTGATCGCGGCGGCCCGCTCCGGGCCGGGGGACTGAGCGAGCCGTCAGGCGTAGGGCGTGCCGTAGCGCTCCCGGGACGCGACCTCGCCGACCGGCCTCCGATTCTTCCTGCCCCGGCCCAGCGCCCGGGTCGGGTAGCCGAGCGGCACAACGGCGAGGACGTCGAACGTGTCGGGGAGGCCGACGTACTCCCGCACGGCGTCCAGCCCGGTGAAGCCGACCCAGTTCGAGCCGACGCCGTCGCCCCAGGCGGCGAGCAGCATCGACTGGATCGCCCGGCTGCCGTCCGACACCCCGAACCGGCTCTCGCGCTCGTACGCGACCACGATCGCGGCGGCCGCGTTCGCGGTGTACGGCCCGCTCTTGAGCAGCCCGCCGAGCTCCCGCAGCGACTGGCGCTCGCGGACCACCACGAAGTGCCATGGCTGCCCGTTCCGCGAGCTGGCCGTCAGCCGGCCCGCCTCGACGATCCGGTCCAGCACGTCGCCGGGGATCTCCCGGTACTGGTACTCCCGCACCGCCAGGAGGGTGCGAACTGCGTCGAAGACTGGATTGGCCATGCCGCACAGCGTAATCAGGCGATCTCGCGGGGCCGGAAGCTCGGTCTCGTCCCCATGCACGCGTGGACGCGCAGCTCGCCCAGGGCGTGCAGCAGGCCGAGCTCGAGCTCGACCGGCCAGCGGACGCGGGCGACCATCAGGCCCGACGCCTGCACGCGCCGCCGGAACGCGGCCTGGCGGGCGCGCCGCTCGGCCGACTGGACGGCGGGGGGCAGGGCGGG
Source organism: Chloroflexota bacterium (assembly GCA_005880175.1). The sequence goes on along the minus strand of VBJR01000238.1, from coordinate 22,689 downwards.
CGCGTCCTCGCGGATGAGGAAGATCAGCCGCGGCAGCCGCAGCGCGGAGGCGATCTCGAACTCCAGCTCGGTGTAGGACAGGTCCGGCCGGCCCCGCGCGGGCGAGCCGTAGCGTCCGCCGACCAGGCCGACGTACACGTCCGAGCGCGCCACCATCCGGGCGCAGTGGTCGGCGCAGTCGGCGTCGCCGGCCGCGAAGTAGGCCATGTCGCTCACCGCGTGCCCGGCGCGGACCACGGCCGCCTCGGCCGCCGCCGCGAACGGGCGGCGGGCGGGGTGCTCGCGCAGGTCCGACGTGTGGCTGAGGAACACGCGCCAGGGTGCGTCCGCGGGAGGGGTTCGGCGCCGCCTTCCGGTGCTCATTGCTGGTTCCTGACGCCCGGGGCGCCGGGAACGACGAAGTTGCCGCGACCTCGTCGTTTTGGCGTCCTGCGGAGTCTTAAGGAGAAGGCGGCGCGCCGGAGCGCCGCCGGCGATGCTGGCAGAGCACAGGGGGAGGCATGGACAACCACGCGTTGGACCCCGGGGCGGGAGAGGACTGCGACGGCCCGCTGGCGGCTCGGGCGCTCGCGGGCGACGCGGCGGCCTGGGAGGCGATCGTCGACCGGCACTGGAAGTCGGTCTGGAGCCTGAGCAGGCGAATCGTCCGGGATCAGCAGGGAGCGGAGGAGGTCACGCAGGAGACGTTCCTGGTGATCCAGGAGCGGCTGGCGGAGTACCGGGGGCAGGGGGCGCTGTGCGGGTGGATCCTCACGATCTGCCGGCACCAGGCGTTCGACGAGCTGCGCCGCCGCGGCCGCCTGGCCCGCGAGCTGCCGATCGAGGACGGGCACGAGCCGGGCGCCGGGGCCGCCGCGCCCGCGGAGGACCGCTGGGTCAGGCACATCGACCTGGAGCGGGCCCTGGCCTCGCTGGACGACGAGGAGCGCGAGGTCGTGCTGGGCACGGCGGTCGGCTACACGTCGGAGGAGCTGGGCCAGATGCTCGGCGTCGCGGCCACCACGGTCAGGTCGCGGCGGGCGCGTGCCCGGGCGCGAATGGTTCGCGAACTGGATGCCTATGGCGGGAGGAGCCGGTGATGGACCTGCGGGAGTTCCTGGAACAGCACGACCGCGCCCGGCAGCTGCTGCTCGAGGGCGAGCGCGCCTCGTGGCTGGGCCAGCACGTCGCCACGTGCGCCGTCTGCGGCCCGCTGGCGGCGCGGCTGGACGAGCTCGACCGCATGATCGCCGACGTGCCGGAGCCGCGGCCGGAGCTGCTGCGGCGCATCCTCTGGTCCGACGACCCGCGGGCCGCGACCGGCCGCATCGAGGTGCTGTGGCCGACTGTCCCCGAGCCGCGGTCGCCGAACCGGGGCGGCCGGGTGTCGCCGCTGGTGCTGGCGGTCGAGGCCGACCGCTACCCGTACACGCCCCGCTCGCGGCCGGTGGAGCGCTTCGTCGTCGTCGCCCGCTACCCGATCGTGGTCGGCCGGGCCCCGGACGTGGACGTGTCGGTCTGGGACCGTTCGGCGTCGCGCCGGCACGCCCAGCTCGACTGGCGCGGCGAGCGGTGGACCCTGCGCGACCTGGAGTCCACCAACGGGACCCGGGTCAACGGCGCGCGGGTGGGCAACACGCAGCCGGCGAACCTGCGGCCGGGGGACGAGATCGAGATCGGGAACCACGCGCGGCTGGTGGTCCGCACGCTGCTCCCGGCGCTGGACCCCGCCGGCATCGCCCGCGAGGTGCGGCGCTTTCTCTCGGGAGCGGCCCGGCAGGAGCCCGCGCCGCCGGGGAGCGAGCGCCAGAGCGACGAGCTGCGGGCGCGCCTCGGCGGCCTCCGGGAGGAGACGGTGCAGCTGCGCGACGAGCTCTCGTCCATCGCCAGCCAGGGCGCCGGCCCGGACGCGCTGCCGATGGTGTACGAGCGGCTGACCAACATGCTCGCGCTGCTCGAGCAGGAGCTGCTGGCATGAGGCGAGCGGGCTGGGTGCTGGCCCTGCTGGCATCGGCGAGCGTCCCGCTCGTCGCGTGCGGCAGCGTGGGGCCGGGCCGGGCGCTGGCCGCGGCGGCAGGCAGCCCGGTGCTGCGCATCGCGATCGGCGTGGACCCGGATACGCTGGACCCGAAGCGCCAGACGACCACGACGGTGATGAACGTCGTCCAGATGGTCGTGGAGTCGTTGGCCCGCGTCGATCAGGACGGTCACGTGCAGCCCAGCCTGGCGACAGGTTGGGACGAGGCGCCGGGCGGCCTGAGCTGGACCTTCACGCTGCGGGGCGGCGTGCGGTTCTCGGACGGCACGCCGATGGACGCGGCGGCCGTCGCGGGCAGCCTCACCCGGTCGCTCGATCCCTCAGGGACCTGCGCGGAGTGCGGCGCGCTGCCGGGCGCTGTCCAGCGCGTCGAGGCCGTGGACGCGAGCCATGTGCGGCTGGTGATGGCGATCCCGCTCGCCTCCGACGTGGTCCTCGGGCTGCTGAGCCTGACCGCCTTCGGGATCCTGTCGCCCCGGACGATCCTGGCGGGCACGCCGGGATACTCGCTGCAGGAGCACCCGGTGGGCACCGGGCCGTATGTCCTTCAGGAGCGGGTGACCGGCGACCACATCACCCTGGTGCGCAACGACGGCTACTGGGACGAGCGGCCGTACTACGCACGGCAGGTGGTGGACGTCGTGCCCGACGCCGCCACGCGGGAGGCGCTGGTCCGGTCCGGCGAGGACCAGGTCGCCCTGATGCCGCCGGTCGGCGACCTGCCCGCCATGCGCCGCGACAGCAACGTGAAGCTGCTGATGGCGGCCGGCGACCGCTCGGTGTTCTTCGCGATCGACACCCGCGACGACCGGCAGCCGCTGCTCCGGAAGGTGCAGGTCCGGCAGGCGCTGAACTTCGCGATCAACCGCGACGCGATCGTGCAGAGCACGCTGGTCGGCGCCGCGGAGCCGGCCACGTCGGCGATGGCGCCCAGCGTCGTGGGTTACTGCGCACAGTCCGACCCCTACCGCTACGACCCGGATCGGGCCCGGGCGATGCTCCGGACCGCGGGCGCGGCCGGCCTGACCGTCACGCTGATCGCGCCGACCGGCCGCTACATCCAGGACTTCCCGGCGGCCCAGAACGTCGCCGGCGACCTGCGGGCGATCGGCGTTGACGTCAGGGGTCCGGCGACGATGGACTGGCCGACGTACGTGCGGACGACGATCGTGCCGCCCGAGAACGCCACCGTGGACATGCACATGCTCGGCTGGGCGCCGCAGTACCTCGACGCCAGCAACGCGATGCAGATGTTCGACCCGGGCCAGATCCCGCCGCGCGGCGTCCAGACCGCGTACTACGGCAACCCGGCCGTCACGGCCCTGCTCGCGAAGGCGCAGGTCGAGCCCGATCGCGAGGCGCGCGCGCAGGAGTACTGCGACGCCCAGCGCCAGGTCTGGAACGACGCGCCGTGGATCTTCCTGTGGACCGAGAAGTTCCCGATCGTCTACTCGTCCCGCGTGGTCGACGTGCGCTCCAACCCCACGGAGTCCTTCGACACCGTCCACGCCCGCCCCGCGTGACACGCCAGGTCCCCGGCGGTGGGGTCCGGCCCACCGCCGGGGGTACGGTGCTACACGACCGTCAGCGTCACGTCGACGTTGTCGCGGGTCGCGTTCGAGTACGGGCACACCTGGTGCGCCTTCGCGAACGCCTGGCCCATCGGGCCGATGCCCACCCGGGCCGTGACCGTGGAACCCTCGATGGACAGCTTCTCGCGCCGGGCCACCACGCCCATCGCGCCCTGGAAGCAGGCGGCATAGCCGGCGGCGAAGAGCTGCTCGGGGTTCGTGCCGGCGCCCGCGTCGCCGCCCATCTCCGCGGGCATGGACAGGTCCACCTTCAGCCTTCCGTCAGAGCTCTCGGCGTGGCCGGCCCGGCCACCCGTGGCCGTCGCCTCGGCCGTGTAGAGCACCTTCACGGGCGTGCGAGTCTCGGTCATGTGTCTCCCCCCTCGATGCGGTCCGTCTGGGACGAAGAGGTGAAACCGGCCGATCACGGGTTGCCATTCCTGCGTTCTTACCGTATAAGGACATACGGAATTTGATCGGCGGTCGCAAAGGGGGAGAGATGAACCGCTTGTTCCGTGTGCTCGCCTGCCTGGCGGCAGGCGCGCTGATCGGCCTCACCGGCCGCGGCTCGGCGGCCGCCGCCGGACCGCTCACCGCCAACTGGTACGAGTCGGCGCCGTACTACCTGACGCTCGACCCGGGCGCGCCCAACCTGACGCAGGTGATGGCGGCGACCGGCCAGAAGGCGTTCGAGATGGCGTTCATCCTGGCGCCCAACGGCGGCGGCTGCACCGCAACGTGGGACGGCACCGACCCGGTGGCCTCCGACACGCAGGTCGGGCCCATCATCGCGGCGGTGCGGGCCGCCGGCGGCGACGTGTCGGTGTCGGCCGGCGGGTTCGGCGGCACCAAGCTCGGCCAGACCTGCTCGGGCGCGGCCGCCACCGCCACCGCGTACCAGGGCGCGATCAGCGCGTACGGCCTCCACGCGATCGACTTCGACCTGGAGGAGCCCGAGATCGAGAACGCGACGGCCATCGCCAACGAGCTGGGGGCCGCGCAGATCCTGCAGCAGAACAATCCGGGCCTGCTCGTGACCGTCACGATCCCGGCCACGACGAGCGGCGCCAACTGGTTCGGCCAGCAGCTGCTGAACGAGGCCAAGAGCCTGGGCTTCGTGCCGGCCGACTACTCGATCATGTCGTTCGACGGCGGCTTCAGCGGCGCCAGCAGCCAGGTCTCCGCGCTGCAGGGCCTTCACTCGCAGCTGACGACAACGTTCGGCTGGAGCGGCGCCGCGGCCTGGCAGCACGAGGGCGTGTCGTCGATGAACGGGCGCACCGACTCGGCGGAGATCTTCTCGCAGAGCGACTTCCAGTCGGTGCTCAGCTTCGCCACGTCCAACGGGATGTCGCGCTACACGTTCTGGTCGGTCAACCGCGACCGCCCGTGCAACCCGCCCATCAGCACCACGTCCAGCGAGTGCAGCACGGTGACGCAGAACGCGTGGGACTTCACCGCGTTCACGGTCCAGTTCGCGAAGGCGACGCCGACCACGCCGCCGGCCCCGCCGCCGCCGCTGAACTCGGGCAAGTGCGTCGCGCCCTGGAGCAGCACGGCGATCTTCGTGGGCGGCGACATGGCCTCGTTCGGCGGCCACAACTGGACGGCCAAGTGGTGGACGCAGGGCGACACACCCGGCGGCTCGGCCGGCGTGTGGACCGACGACGGTCCGTGCACGCCTTGAGGCGGCGCTAGCGCCGGGCGGCCGCCGCCGCGTTCGCGGCCGGGCAGAGTCCCTCCGCCCGGCCGCACGCGCCGGTGTCGCAGAGGCGGCACACCCAGCGCGTCGCGCCCGGGCCGCGGACGAGCGTGGCCAGCAGGCGGCCGGCCAGCGCGTGGAGCGTCGCCCGCTCGGCCGGCGATAGCGCGGCCAGCGCGCCGCCCAGCACGTCGGTCCGGGCCCGCGCGACCCGCTCCGCGGCCCGCCGGCCATCGGCGGTCAGCGTCACCGTGCGGGAGCGGCCGTCCGCCCCCTGGCCGCGCGTGACGTAGCCGGCCGCGACCAGCCGGTCCACCAGGCGCACGGTGCCCGACGGCGTCAGGCCGAGCACCTGGCGCAGCAGGTCGATCGTCGGCCGGTCCAGGAAGTGGTGCAGGGCCGAGAGCGCGGCCGCGCCCGTCTCGGACAGCCCGGCGGCCCCGGCGATCGCGTCCGACGTCCGATCCGAGACGACGAGGGCGAGGGCGCCCAGGACGTTCGCGTCGGCCGTCAGGTCGGTCATCCCACCTCGTAGTCGAGCGTCAGCGGCATGAACGGGTAGTCGGCGTGCGTCGACACGCTGCGGCTGGTGCCGCGCAGACCCTGCAGCTCCCCGGTCGCCGTGCCCGGCACCACCGTGGACTCGCCGCTCGCCCGCGTGCCGTCGTACGCACCGGCGCCCTCCATCACGAAGCTGCCGGAGCGGTCGCCCAGCCGGCCCTCCACGTGCATGAGGCCCACGTACGAGCTCGTGCCGTCCGCCGCGTAGTACAGCAGCGCGTCCCACGTCGCCCGGGCCTCGATGCCGTCCTCGGCGACCGACAGCGCGACGTTGGCCCGCGTGAACTTGCGGCCGTCCTCCAGCTCCCGGTACGGCTGCTCGTCCCAGGAGTCGATCTTGAGCCTGGTCTCCAGGTGCGTCGTCATACGGCCACAATATGTGTGACTCACGCACATGTCAAGCCGCGGAGGGGCACTCGCGGCGTAGCATCGGCGGGCGGATGGAGCGAGAACCGGAGCAGGGCGAACGGTCGGAGCGCAGGCGTGTCGTCGTCATCGTGCTGTTCCTGGCACTGACGCTGGCCCTGGCGCTGATCCTGGCGTTCTTCTACGCCATGCCCTCGGCCGACTTCTGACGGCGGTTCGCCGGGCGCGGTTCAGCCGGCCCGGTCGTACGCCTCCTGGACCCAGCCGGCGAGCTCATCGTCCACCTCGTCGGGCGCTGCCACGCGAACCCGGTGTGTGAACATCGGGTTGAAGCTGCCCGCCCGCTCCAGCCGGCCGCCGGCCGGGACGTCCTTCAGGATGAGCCCGACGTCCACGCGCGCCGCGGCCGGCTGGATCATCGCGAACTGCTTGCGCCGCCGGAGGCTGACGTAGCCGCTCTTCGGCGCCTGCTCCACGTCCTCCCCCAGCGCGCTCACGACCGCCATCAGGCGCTCGTGGATCGGCAGCAGCGCCGCCCACTTGCCCTCGTACAGCCGCGCGAAGGGATCCTGGCCGGTCGCCGGCGGCACGTCCATGCCGTGCTCGGTCTTGAGCATGGCCACGACCTCGTTGTGCTTCGTCAGCCCGCTGGCGCGGATCAGCTCGATCCAGCTCTCGATGGGCCTGCCATAGGTGGCCTCGATGTTGCGGATCTGCGCACGCAGGCCTTCTTCGACGGTCGGCATCAGGTCGATCGCACCTCCTGCTCCTCTGACGAACGGGGACCCCGCGTTCCTGACATGCGTCAGTCGGCGGCGTACGCGTCGTAGGCGGCGGCCGCCCGCGCCACCACGCGCTCGACGTCCTCCGCCAGCAGGTGCCGCGCCTCGACCAGCCGCTCCGCCTCCGCCCGCACGAGCGAGCAGTAGCGGTCGCGGTCGCCGTACCGCTCGGGGACGCTCGCGCCGGCCAGCGGGATGCTCGAGCCCAGCATGTCCACCGTCTGGCCCGCGCCGCCGGACTCCGGCCGGCGCGGGTTCCACCCCGTCTGCACCGCCACGGGCACGGTGAGGTCGGGCAGCCGGATGCCGGCCGCCTCGTTGAGGTCGGCGTCCAGCGCGCTGACCAGGCACGGGTACGGCTCGCCCGCCACCGCGGGGAGGCGCACGACGCCCTCGCCGACCCGGTCGCCGAGGTCGAGGTGGCGCAGGGCGGGCAGCCCCTCGGGCCGGGGCAGGTCGGCGTCCACGTCCGCCGCCGCGAACAGCCCCAGCACCCCCTCGCGGTCGGCGGCGGTGCCGTCCGACAGCCGCGGCACCGCGTCCGGCGGCGGCTCGACGCCGTCGACGACCCACCGCTCCAGGTTGACCAGGGCCGCCCGCAGCAGCGGCGTGTAGTCCACCGTGTTGAGCCGGTTGGCCGGCCGCACCCACGGCGACATCGCCGGGATCCGGGCGGGCGGGAGGACGCCGGGCCCGTGCTGGCAGCCGGCGAACAGGTACGTGCGGACCTCGGCCGGCGGCGCCACGTCCGCGCCGTCCACGATGTGCAGCAGCGACGCCTCGCTCCGCCAGTACTCGGACGACGTGTTGATCGTGAACACGCGGGGCACCCCGCCGAGCTCCCGCTGGCGCCGCAGGAGCTCGGCGTCCGTGAACGGGGGCAGGTGGCCCAGGCTCGGCGCGTGCTGGACCGACGGCTGGCCGTAGCGCTGGTTGAACTCGCCCCGGCGCGCTCCCGCGACGTGCGGGATGACGGCGTCGAACACCGGCCGGCCGGCCTCGTCCACGTTGAGCCCGTGGTACAGGAACTCGCGCAGGAACCGGCCGCTCTGGGACACGCCGAACGCGAACGCGTGGTCCAGCGGCCCGGCCGGGCCGTCCGGCCCGTGCCGCAGGCAGGCCACGAAGTCGCGGACGGCGAGCAGCCCCGCGCCCACGACCGGGCACTCGTGCGGACCACCCTGCCGCTCTCGTCGCGGGCGAAGCGCCACTGCGCGCGGGGCACCTCGGCGGCGGGCCCGAGCGGGCGGTCGCGCACCGTCAGGACGGCGGCGGGGTCATCGGGGTCGGCCGGCCGGTACGGCGTGTGCGCCACGTCGGACGCGCCTGGGGGCGGGTCAAGCGGCCAGTGCCACAGGCCGTGGTGCGTCTCCCGCCGGTGGGGCTGGAACGAGACGAGGACCTGCCCGTCGCGGTCGCCCTCGGGCAGGTCCGCCTCGGGCGCCGCGAGCCCGAGCATCCCCGGCCGCCGGACCACGTCCCACTGCCACCCGCACCACGCGACCGTCCAGCCCCGTCCGAGCAGGAACCCGTCGCCCGCCTCGATGCGCTCGCTGATCTCGAGCGCGGGCGGCGCGCTCATCGCGCTGAACGGCAGCGCCGCCTGGCGGCCGCGGTTGACCACCTGGAACAGCAGGCGGCGCTGGCCGCGCGCCGGGTCGGCGGGCCGGAGGACCACGAAGTCGGCCTCGAACCGGACTCGCCCGGCCGCGTCGGCCGGGGCCAGGCGCAGGTCCGTGATCGCCGCGTTGGCGGGCGCGGCGGGATCGACGGCGAAGCGCGCGACCCCGTCCAGCCGCTCGTACGCGCCGGCGGGCCCGAACGCGCGGCCTGACTCGTAGGGGCGGCGGCGGGTGACCACCAGCTCGACGGACATCGATCGCGATTGTCTACGTTTGGCGGATGTCGCGTCGCATCGGGGTCGAGGAACGTCGGGCGCGCCTGGGAGTCCGCCACCTGCTCGCCTGCGAGGCCCGCGCCGGCGCCGCGATCGACGTCGCGGACGCCCTCGTCGCGCTGCACTCGACGGACCCGGCCACGGTCTACCTGTCCGCCGCCGCCCGCCTGCGCGAGCCGGACGCGGCGGCGGTCGAGCGGGCGCTCTACGAGGAGCGGACGCTGGTGCGGATCCTGGGCATGCGCCGGACGATCTTCGTCGTCCGGCGCGAGCTGGTCGCGGTCGTGCACGCCGCGTGCACGCGTGCCATCGCCGCCGACCAGCGCCGGCTGCTCGCGAAGACGCTGCGCGACTTCGGGGGCATCGCCGACGCGGACGCCTGGCTGCGCCGGGTCGAGGAGGCCACCCTGCGCGTCGTCAGGGAGCGCGGCGAGGTCTACGGCGCGGACGTCTCGGCCGAGGTGCCCGAGCTGCGCACGCAGATCCTGATGAACGAAGGCAAGAAGTACGAGGGCATGCTCAACCTCACCACCCGCGTGCTGTTCCTGCTCTCGGCGGACGAGCGGATCGTGCGCGGGCGGCCGCGCGGCTCCTGGGTCAGCACCCAGTTCAAGTGGTCGCCGATGGAGGCGTGGCTGCCGGACGGCGTCGAGGAGGTGGCGGCCGAGGCGGCGCGGGCCGAGCTCGTGCGCCGCTGGCTGCGCGCGTACGGCCCCGGCACGGCGGCGGACGTCCGCTGGTGGACCGGCTGGGCCGCCCGCGACGTGACGCGGGCGCTCCGCGACGTCGGGGCGGTCGAGGTCGAGCTGGACGAGGGCCCGGGCTTCGTGCTGGGCGACGACGTCGACCCGGTGCCGGCACCGGCGCCGTGGGTCCGGCTGCTGCCGGCGCTCGACCCGACCGTGATGGGCTGGATCGGGCGGGGCTGGTTCCTGGGCGAGCACGGCAAGCTGCTGTTCGACGGGACGGGGAACGCCGGGCCGACGGTCTGGTGCGACGGTCGCGTCGCCGGCGCCTGGGCGCGGCGGCCCGACGGCGAGGTGGCGTTCCGGCTGCTGGAGGACGTCGGCGCGGAGGCGACCCGCGCCGTCGAGGCGGAGGCGGCGCGGCTGAGCGCGTGGATCGGCACCGCCGCGCTGGCTCCGCGCGGGCGGGGGGCGTCGCCGCTGGAGCGCGAGCTGAGCGGCTGAAGGAGAACCATGACCACTGAGACCAGCCGCTACGACGCGGTAGTGATCGGCTCGGGCCAGGGCGGCAACCCGCTGGCCACCGCGCTGGCGAACGCCGGCCGGCGCGTGGCGATGGTCGAGCGCCAGCACGTGGGTGGCACCTGCATCAACGAGGGGTGCACGCCCACGAAGACGATGGTGGCGAGCGGCCGGGTGGCGTACCTGGCCCGGCGGGGCGCGGACTACGGCGTCCGCACGGGCGACGTCGCGGTGGACATGACGCGCGTCCGGCAGCGCAAGCGGGACATCGTGGACAGCTTCCGCGGCGGCGGCGAACGCCGGCTGGCGAACGCGCACGTCGAGCTGCTGATGGGCGAGGGCGAGCTGACGGGCCCGGACACGGTCGCGGTGGACCTGCGGGACGGCGGCCGCCGGGTGCTCCAGGCCGGCACGATCGTGATCAACGCGGGCTGCCGGCCGGCGTCCCCGCCGGTCCCGGGCCTGGACGCGGTGCCGGCGCTGGACTCGACGTCGATCATGGAGCTGGACGTGGTGCCGGAGCACCTGCTGGTGCTGGGCGGCGGCAACGTGGGCCTCGAGTTCGGGCAGATGTTCCGCCGCTTCGGCGCCCGGGTCACGGTCGTGCAGCGGGGGCCGGCCCTGCTGGCCAGGGAGGACGCCGACGTCGCGGACGCGGTGGCCGGCATCCGGCGCCGGGCGGCGTGCGCCTGGAGGTGCGCGTGGGCGGCGAGACGCGCGCGCTGGAGGGGAGCCACCTGCTGGTCGCGGCGGGCCGCCGGCCCAACACGGACGGGCTGGGCCTGGAGGCGGCCGGCGTCGCGACCGACCGGCGCGGCTACGTGCGGGTGGACGAGCGGCTGCGGACGAACGTGCCGGGGATCTACGCGATCGGGGACGTCAACGGCGGCCCGGCGTTCACCCACATCTCGTACGACGACTTCCGCATCCTGTGGGCCAACCTGCTGGAGGGCGGCAGCGCGACCACGACCGGCCGGCTGGTGCCGTACACGGTGTTCATCGACCCGCAGCTGGGCCGGGTGGGCCTGAGCGAGGCCGAGGCCGTCGCGGCCGGCCGCGACGTCCGGGTCGCGAAGATGCCGATGAGCCACGTGGCGCGGGCCCTGGAGGTGGGCGAGCCGCGGGGCTTCATGAAGGCGGTGGTGGACGCCGGAACCGGGCAGATCCTGGGCTGCGCGGTGCTGGGCATCGAGGGCGGCGAGCTGATGGCGGCGCTCCAGGTCGCGATGATGGGCCGCCTGCCGTACACCGCCCTGCGCGACGGGGTGTTCGCCCACCCGACGCTGGCGGAGTCGCTGAACAACCTGTTCGCGTCGCTCTGACGCGGTGCGGAGCCGGCCCCGGTCCGGGTCGCCGGGCTCAGCCCTCGAGCACCTCGCTGGCGATCCGGAACGCCGTGTTCGCGGCCGGGACGCCCGCGTACACGGCCGTCTGCAGCAGGACCTCCTTCAGCTCGTCCACGGTGACGCCGTTGGTCAGCGCCGCGCGCAGGTGCATGGCCAGCTCCTCGCCGCGGTTGAGCGCGACCAGCATCGCCACCGTGATGCAGCTGCGGGTGCGGCGGTCCAGGCCGGGCCGGGTCCAGACCTCGCCCCACGCGCAGCGCGTGATGTAGTCCTGGAAGTCGGACGTCAGCGGGCTGCGCCTGGCCTCCGCCCGGTCGACGTGCGCGTCGCCGAGGACCGCGCGCCGGACCGCCATCCCCCGCTCGTACCTGTCGTCGGTCATGTGCTCGCACTCCTCGTCCGCTCCCGATACGCCGCCAGCGCCCGCTCGACCAGCCGCGGCGCCGATCCCAGGTAGCCGGCCGGGTCCAGCGCCGCGTCCACCTCGGCCGGCGTCAGGTGCGCGGCCACCTCCGGCTCCGCCAGCAGCTCGTCGCGGAACCGCCGCCCGCCATCCGCCACCCGGCCCGCCGCCGCCCGCACCGCCCGCTGCGCGGCCGATCGCCCGACCTTCGCCGCCAGGACCATCGACACGTGCTCGGCCAGCATCAGCCCGCCGCTCACGTCCAGGTTGGCCCGCATCCGGTCCGGGTCGACGCGCAGCCCCTCGACCACGGCCCGGGCCCTGCCGCACGCGCCGCCGGCCAGCCGGAAGGCCTCGGTCAGCGCCGGCCACTCCGCCTGCCAGGCGCCGGCCGCCCGCTCGTGCTCGACGCGCTGCGAGGCGACGAGCACGGCCACCTGCGCCTGGAGCCCGCGGAAGCACGCGTCGGCCTCGATCGCCCCCACCGGGTTGCGCTTCTGGGGCATCGCGGACGAGCCGCCCGGCGCGCCCTCCGCCACCTCGGCCACCTCCGTCTGCGTGAGCAGGAGCACGTCCAGCGCGATCTTCGCGGCGGCGCCGCCCGCCGCCGCCAGGGCCAGCGCCAGCTCGACGATCCGGCCCCGGGCCACGTGCCAGGGCAGGACCGGCTCCGCCAGGTCCAGCTCGGCGGCCAGGCCGGTCAGCACGTCCAGGCCGCGGTCGCCCAGCGAGGCCAGCGTGCCGCTGGCGCCCCCGAGCTGCACGGCCAGGCGCGCGCGGGCCGCCCGCGCCAGGTCGCCCGCCTCGAGCACCGCCACCAGCCAGCCCGCCGCCTTGAGCCCGAACGTGATCGGCAGCGCCTGCTGCATCAGCGTGCGGCCCGGCATCAGGGTCGCACGATGGCGGTCGGCGAGGCCCGCGCAGGCGGCGGCCAGCCCGCCCAGCTCGGCCAGCAGCACGCCGAGCGCCCGGCGCGACACCAGCATCATCGCCGTGTCGATCACGTCCTGGCTCGTGGCCCCCCAGTGCACGTAGTTGGCGGCGGCGCCCGGGACGGCCGCCGTCAGGGCCCGGGCCAGCGGCACGACCGGGGTGGCCGACGCGGCCGCGTCCTCGCCCAGGCGGGCCAGGTCGATCCGGACCTCGGCACAGGCGACGGCGATCGCCGCCGCCGCGTCGGCCGGGATGACGCCCGCGCCCGCCTCGGCCGCCGCCAGCGCCGCCTCGACGTCCAGCATCGCGCGCAGCCACGACTCGTCGGACACCGCCTCCGCCATCGCCGGGATGGTGAGGGTGGGCCCGAAGAGCCGGTCAGACGGCAAAGAAGACCGTTTCCCCGTCGCCCTGGAGGTGGACGTCCCAGCGCAGCACGCCGCCGTCGTCGCGGGCGACCAGCGTGGGCCGCCGGTCGGCGTCGACGAGCTGGAGCACCGGGTCGGCCGCGTTGGCCTCGGCCTCGTCCGGGAAGTAGAGCCGCGTGGTCAGGTGCCGCAGCAGCCCGCGGGCGAAGACCGTCACGTGCAGGTGCGGGGCCTCACCGTCGGGCCCGGCCGCCGGCTTGCGGACCACGAAGTGGAACATGCCCTCCGGGTCCGTGCCCGAGCGCGCGAACTGGTCCCCCTGCCACGCCTCCAGGAGCCCGTCGGGCACCGGCGCGCCGGCCCCGTCCACGAGCTGCCCCTCGATGCGCACGGCCCCCGGGCTGTCGGCGGCCACCGCGGACTGGTCGTCCGCGAACGGCAGCGCGAAGCCGAAGAACGGGCCCACGGTCTGCGACGGCGTCGGGACCAGGCTCATCCGCCTACGCCTCCATCGGGGTGGCGTTGCGGCCCCGCAGCACGATGTCCCACTGGTAGCCCAGCGCCCACTCGGGCTCGGTGGTGTCCAGGTCGAAGCGGGCGACCAGCCGCTCCCGGCCGCGCGGGTCGGCGATGGACCGCAGGATGGGGTCGTGGGCCATCAGCGGGTCGCCCGGGAAGTACATCTGGGTGACCAGGCGGCTGCTCAGCTCGGGACCGAACAGCGAGAAGTGGATGTGCGCCGGCCGCCACGCGTTGGGGTGGTTCCGCCACGGGTACGCGCCCGGCTTGACGGTCAGGAACCGGTAGCGGCCCTCGGAGTCGGTCAGGCAGCGGCCCGCCCCGGTGAAGTTGGGGTCGAGCGGCGCGGGGTGGTCGTCGCCCGGGTCCACGTACCGGCCGGCGGCGTTGGCCTGCCAGACTTCGACCAGCGTGTCCGGCACCGGCCGGCCGTCGCTGTCGAGGACGCGGCCGGTCACGATCATGCGCTCGCCGATCGGCTCGCCCGCGTGCTGGACGGTCAGGTCGTGGTCGGTCGGGCCGATCCGCACCCGGCCGAAGACCGGCCCCGACAGGCGGTGGAACCACTCGTCGGGCAGCTGGACCGGCGCCCGGCCGGGCGCCCGGAGGACGGTCGACCGGTAGTCCGGGTGCAGGTACGGCGGGTCGAAATCGGTCGGTTCGGGGTTCGTGCTCATCGTCGCTCCCTTCGACATGAGAAAGTTAGGCGCTCGCGTGAGGTCCCAGGCTCGATCGTACTCGCTCCTCTGCCGCACTAGCATGCCAGTTGGGCTGCTTCTGGTCCTGGCTGCGGCCCTCGCGCTGCGCGCGCCCCTCCTGGGCGGCGGCCAGATCGACTACGACGAGGGCGTCTACTGGCAGTCGCTGCGCGCCCTGGCCGCCGGCAAGGCGCTGTTCACGTCGGTCTACAGCTCGCAGCCGCCCGCGTTCCTGGTGCTCCTGCTGCCCGGGCACCTCGTGTCGGGCGGCGGGATCGTGGCGGACCGCCTGACCGTCCTCGTCCTGGCGCTGGCCGGGATCGCGGCCGCCGGCCGGACGGCGGGCCTGCTGGCCGGGCGCTGGGCCGGCCTGCTGGCAGCGGCGGTCCTGGCCGCCGATCCGCTGTTCTTCCGGCAGTCCGTCACGCTGCAGGCCGACGGGCCGTCGGTGGCGCTGGCGCTGGTCGCCCTCGCCGCCGCGGCGGAGGGGCGCCACCGGGCCGCCCCGCCGCTCGACGCCGCGGCCGGCGGGGTTCTCGTCCTCGCCGTCCTGACCAAGCTGCTGGCCGCCGCCGCCGCGCCCGCTCTGCTGGTGCTCCTGCTGGCGCCGGCTCCCGGCACGCGCGCGCCGCTCCGCGTGGCGAGCGCCGCGGCCGGCGGCGTCGTGGTCGCCGCCGCCCTGCTGCTGCCGTTCGCGCCGGCCTGGCCCGAGCTGTGGCGGCAGGTCGTGACCCTGCACCTCGGGGCCCGCTCGCTGGCGGCGGGCGGCCTCGACGCCCAGACGGTGACGCGCGAGGTGCCCATCGCGGTGCTCGGCGTCGCCGGTGGCCTGGTCGCGGCGCGGCGGGCTCCGCTGCTGGCGGCCGTCGGCGGGGTCTGGACCGCCGCCGCGGCGCTGCTGCTGGCCGTCCAGCACCCGCTGTGGCCGCACCACGCCGTGGCCGTCACCGTCCCCCTGGCGCTGCTGGCCGGCGGCCTGGCGCGCGCCCTGCCCGACCGGGTCACCGCCGCGGCGTGCCTGGTGGCGGTCGTCGCCTCGCTGGTGCCGGCGGCGCTGGTGCGCGCGCGGCAGCAGGCGCCGGCGGTGGACGCGCCGGTCGTGGCGGCGCTGCGGGCCCGAACGGCGCCCGGCGACCTGGTGATCACGGACGACCAGTTCGCGGTCGCGCTGGCCGGCCGCGACGTGCCGCCGGAGCTGGTGGACACCTCGTTCGTCCGCGTCCAGTCGGGCGACCTCGGCGTGGACGCGGTCGAGGCGGCCGCGGACCGGCCGGACGTCACGGCGGTGCTGCTGGCCAGCGGCCGGCTCGCCCTGCTGCCCGGCTTCCGGGCGTGGGCCGGCGAGCGCTTCCCCGAGGTGATCGACCTGGGCGGCGGGCGGACGCTGTACCTGCGCCCGGCCAACGACTGACCATTGGAGGCCACCTGATGAGCGAGCGCTACGACGTCGTCGTGGTCGGGGGCGGCAACGCGGGCTACTGCGCCGCGCACGCCGCCCTGGAGGTGACGGACCGGGTCCTGCTCCTGGAGAAGGCGCCGGAGGCGTGGGCCGGGGGCAACAGCTACTTCACGGCGGGCGTCTTCCGCTGCGCGGTGGAGAGCCTGGACGAGGCGGTGGACCTGATCGAGGACCGGGACGACGCCCGGCTGGCCGCCACCGACCTGCCCCGGTACACCCGCTCCGACTTCCTGGCCGACCTGCGGCGGGTCACCGAGGGCCGCTGCGACCCCGAGCTCGCGGGCGTGCTCGTGGACGAGGCCACCGACACGGTGCGCTGGCTGCGCACGAAGGGGCTGCGCTTCCGGCTCGCGTGGGACCGGCAGTCGTTCCTGGTGGACGGCCGGCACCGGTTCTGGGGCGGCCTGTACGTGGGCACGGTGGGCGGCGGCAAGGGACTGGTGGCGCAGCACCAGAGCGCGGCGTCGGCCGCCGGCCTCCGGGTCCGCTACGAGCACGCGGTGGTCGGCCTGCTCACGCGCCCGGATGGAGCCATCGCCGGCGTCGGCTGCGACACGCCGGGCGGCCGGGTCCAGGTCGAGGCGGGCGCGGTGGTGCTGGCGGCCGGCGGCTTCGAGGCGAACCCGATGCTGCGGGCCGGCTACCTGGGCCCGGGCTGGGACCTGGCCCGCGTCCGGGGCACGCCGTACAACACCGGCGAGGCGCTGATGGCCGCGATCGGCGCGGGCGCGGCGCCGGCCGGCAACTGGAGCGGCTGCCACTCGACCGCGTGGGACGCTGCCGCGCCGCCGACGGGCGACCGGGAGCTGACCAACCTGCTGACCAGGCAGTCCTACCCGCTCGGCCTGATCGTCAACAGCGGCGGCGAGCGGTTCGTCGACGAGGGCGCGGACTACCGGAACTACACGTACGCGAAGTACGGCGCGGCGATCCTGCGCCAGCCGGGGGCGCTCGCGTTCCAGCTGTTCGACGCCCAGACCGAGCCGCTGCTCCGCCAGGACGAGTACACGGCGCCGGGGGTCTCGCGCGCCGAGGCGGGCAGCGTCCGCGAGCTGGCCGGGCGGCTGGGGATCGACCCGGACGGGCTGGAGCGGACCGTTGCCGCCTACAACGCGGCGATCGAGCCGGGGCCGTTCGACCCGTCGGTGAAGGACGGCAAGCGGACGCGGGGCCTGGTGCCGCCCAAATCGAATTGGGCGCTGCCCCTGGAGCGGCCGCCGTTCCTGGGCTTCGCGGTGACGTGCGGCATCACGTTCACGTTCGGCGGCCTGCGGGTGGACGCCGATGCCCGCGTGCTGGACCGGCAGGACCGGCCGATCCCCGGCCTGACGGCGGCCGGGGAGCTGGTGGGCGGGCTCTTCTGGCACAACTACCCGGGGGGCAGCGGGCTCAGCGCGGGGGCAGTGCTGGGCCGCCGGGCGGGGCTGTCGGCGGCCCGGCACGCCTCGCGGTCGATCCGGGCGGGCTGAGCCCGAGCGCCGCCGCGGCCGCCGTCAGGTCCCGCGCCGCCGGGTGGCCCGGCGTGCCGCGGCCGGCCCGGTCCATCAGCACCGTCGCCATGCCCAGGGCGCGGGCCGCGTCCAGGTTGGCGGCCAGGTCGTCCACCAGCACGGAGCTGGCGGGGTCGGCGTCCAGCCGCTCCAGCGCCACGCGCAGGATCGCCGGGTCCGGCTTCAGCAGGCCGACCTCGAACGACAGGACCACCGCGTCCACCGCGCCGGCCAGGCCCGTCGCCTCCAGCACCCCCGCGGTCTGCCACGAGCAGTTGCTGACGATCGCGAGGCGGATCCCCTGGCGGCGCAGCGCGCTCAGCGCGGCCGGCACGTCCTCGTACAGCCGCACGCCCGACCACCAGGTGGCGCCCTCCAGCGCCGTCAGCTCGCGGACCAGGTCCTCGTCAGCCGCGCCGCCGCAGCCCTCCAGGAGGCGCCGGATCTCCTCGGCCGGCGTGCCCATCCTGCCGGCGCTGCGCGCATCCACCGTGTCGCGCCAGCGGTCGAGCAGGCAGTCCGGGTCCACGCCGGCCAGCTCGGCGCCGCGCCGCCGGGCGGCGGCGATCGCGTCCGATCCGATGCAGGCCAGCGTGTCATAGAGGTCGAGCAGGACCGCCCCGGTCACGGCGCCAGCATTATGGCCGGCGGGCAACCACCACGTCGCGCTCGATGGCCTGGTCCACGCGGTGCCGGAAGCCCAGGTACGGCTCCGCGTCCTCGACCTCCAGCCCGGCCCCGGCCAGCGCCTCGCACAGCGCAGCCCGGGACGCCATGTGCGCGTTCCAGGCCAGGCCCAGCGCGCCGCCCGGCCGCAGCAGCTCGGCCCAGACCGGCAGCGCCCGCGCCAGCAGCTCCAGCGGGCCGCGTGCCAGGTCGGCGCCGGCGCGGCTGCCGTGCTGCACGCCGTAGGGCAGGTCCGCCACCAGCACGTCGAACCAGCGCTTGCGGAAGAACTCCAGCGCCCGGCACGTGTCCGCGTTGACGACCGTGATCTCGATGCCGTCGGCCGTCAGCGTGACGTCCAGCCGCCGGCCCACCGCCCGCCGGTCCCGCCGCACCGTGGTCACGTCGGCCCGGTGCTTGATGCGCTTGTGCTGGAGCCAGGTTCGGATGAACTGCGCATACGCGTCGAAGTCGCGCCCATCGAGATCCATGCCCGCCGCGTCGAACCCGTACATCAGCGCCTGGTTCAGCGTGGTGCCCCGGCCGCAGAGCGGATCGAGCACCCGGAAGCGGCGGTCCAGCAGCTCTCCGCCGAAAGCCGACGCGAGGATCGTGACGTTCAGCAGGAGCCGGGTGAACCGCTCGTTCGTCTTCCCGGCGTAGCGCTGGATCGAGACCACGTCGTCGTCGAAGCGATCCAGGGGCCGCAGCTCGACCGGTTCCAGCAGGCGCCCGTGGACCTGGAACAGTGCGTGCGCGGAGGACAGATTGGCCAGGAACGCCGCGTCGCGGGGCTGCAGCGTGGACGCGGAGAACCCGACGTACGGCACCCCGCCGATCTCGCAGCGCTCGATGTCGCCGAGGCGGCCTCCGAGGACCGTGCGATTGAACACGGCCAGCTCGCTTCGCGCCAGCTCCCACGACGCCCGGGTGTACACGCGGTTCGCGGCGGGGAGCACGAGCAGCGCGTATCGATTGTGGCCGTTGCCATGCCCGGTTCCAAGCGAGGACAATTGGCTGCCTATTACTGGGAAGGGCGTGCCAGGCGGTGAGTGCCCAGGTCGTCGTTCGTTCGCAAGGAGAGTCTCCATGAGCGTAGTCGAGCAGGGCAGTACACCACCGACCGATCTCGAGATCGGCATCCCGGAATTCCCCGTCGCCCTCCGCGGCTACGACCGACAGCAGGTGGACGCGTTCGTCCAGGACCTCACCGTCCGGCTGACCGCCGAGCGCCGCCGGGCCGAGCTGTCCGAGCGCTCCGCCGCCCAGCTGCGGACCGAGGTGGCGACCCTGCGCGAGGCCCAGGAGCCGCCCTCGTTCGAGCAGCTGGGCGCCGAGGCCGGGCGCGTGCTGGCCCAGGCGGGCGCCTCCGCCAAGCTCCTGATCGAGGAGGCCCAGACCCGCGGCCGCGAGGTCGTGGACGCGGCCGAGAGCCGCGCCACCGCCCACATGGAGCGGACCGAGCGGCGGGCCGCCGAGCTGGAGGCGGAGGCGGCCGAGATCGTGGCGCACGCCGAGGCGGAGCGGGAGCGGATCCTCGCGGAGGCCGCTCAGGCCGTGGCCGCGATCCGGGGCCAGGCCGAGGAGCAGGCCCGGACGGCGCTGCAGCACGCCCAGGACGCCGCCGATCGCACGCTCCAGCGCGCGGGCGCCGAGCAGACGGCGATGCGCACCGACACCGAGCGGCTGCGCGAGTCTCGCGACCGCATGCTCGACTACCTGGGCCGGATCCACTCCGACCTCGGCGAGCTGCTGGCCGAGGCCGTGCAGGCGGAGGCCGAGCTCGCGGCCCCGGCGAACGGGCACCTCGCCCTGGTCAACGCGCAGGACACCGGGGAGGACGAGGAGGACGGCGACGAGGACGCCGAGGAGGCCGGCCCGGCCCGGCGCGGCGACTGACCGCCGCGCCGTGTCGCATTGCAACATTTGTGCAATACCAACCGCCGGGCCGCCCGCCTATCCTCCGCTAGGTGAACGATCAGGACCCTGGCGCGCACGGCGCGAACGGGGACCTGGGTGAGGGCATGTCGCACGTGGGGAGCCGGGGCCTGCGGCTCTCGGAGCATACGCACGCCGGCCACATCTACGAGAGCCGCGACGAGCAGATCGACGTGACGGCGGCCTTCTTCCGGGCCAGCCTCGGGCAGCGTCTGCGATGCGTCTATGTCCACGACCAGTCGGACGACACGGCCGCGGTCCAGGCCCTGGCCAGGGCCGGGCTGGATGTCTCCGGCGCGATGCAGTCGTCCGCCCTGCAGGTGGCCGACCGCCGGCTGCTGCCGACCAAGCCGGACGAGTTCGAGATCGAGGGCCTGCTGACCTTCCTGCACGACCGGGCCACCGAGGCGGAGGCCGCCGGCTACGTCGGCGTCCGGGGCGTCGGCGACATGGGCTGGACGATCCCGTCGGATCCCACGCACGAGCGCCTGGTCCAGTACGAGTCGCTGGTCACGGGCGCGCTCAACGAGGTGCCCGCCGCGGTCATCTGCCAGTACGACCGCAGCCGGTTCGACGACGCCGCGCTGCTCGAGGTGGTGTCCACTCACCCGTGGCTGGTCATCGAGGGCACGCTCTGCCAGAACCCGTACTGCGTGCCCGAGCACTCGTTCCCGGAGCGGGAGCGGGCGGGGCTCGACCTGGACCAGGCGCTCGGCAACGTCCTGGCGCGGGAGCGCCAGGAGCGCTGGCTGGCGGTTGCCGAGGGTGGCCTGGAGGTGCACGGCGACGACCCCCAGTCGGTGGACGTCAGCCGGCTGGCCGCGATCTACGAGCACATGCGCGACTACAAGATGGCGCTGCGCGAGCGGACCCGGTGGCGGATGGACCGCCAGCAGCGGTCGTCGGCCCTGCGCCGCGAGCTGGCCGCGCTGGACGGCGAGGTCGAATGGCTCCAGCAGCGGGCCTCGCTGTGGCGGCGCCGCGAGCTGCAGTCGTCGGGCCTCTTCTTCGACCCTGTCAGCGGCACGATGGCGTACCGCGGCCGGGCGGTCGGCCTGAGCCGACTGGAGGCGGCGCTGCTGCGCGTGCTCCTGGAGCAGGCGGGCCGGCCCATCCACGCGGCCGAGCTCATCCGGGTGGCCTGGGACCGCGAGGTCAGCACCGAGGCGCAGCTCCGCAACTACATCGCCCGGCTGCGCATCAAGCTGGAGACGCTGCGGGTGCCGGCGTCGATCGTCACGCTGCGCGGGCGCGGGTACCGCCTGGTCACGGAGATCGACCCGCCGGGCGACGCTTAAGCGGCTCTTCAGCGGCGGCGCCGACGCTGCCGACCGTGCGTCAGTCCAGATCCGAGCGGGCGATCAGATCCGGCCCGGCCCGGCCGAAGCGCGCCGAGCCGGGCGGCGTCCCGGTGCCCGACCGGCACCCCTCCGGCCACGCGCTGCTCGACCTGCAGCGGACGGCCGGCAACCAGGCCGTCAGCGCCCTGATCGCCGGCGGGCCGGCGGTCCAGCGAGAGGAGGGCGATCCGCCGCCGGCGGCGCCGCCGGACCAGCAGCAGACCGTGAAGACGGTGCGGATCGAGACGGACCGGGGTACCCATGAGAACCTGACGATCCCGCGGGCTGTCGCGTTCCTCTCCGACAAGGCGGACTGGACGGGCAACCGGATCGAGCTGATGGCCGGCGACCACGCGGCGCTGAAGCAGGTCCACGACGACAACCGGACGGTGGCCTGGTTCGCGGACGCGTTCGGCGGGTTCGTGACGATGCCGGAGCTGGGCATCTGGGAGCGGCCCCGCACGGCGATGGCGAACGTGCGGAGCGCGCTGGCCGCCGCCGACCCCGTGGCCGCGGGTGGCGCTCTCCAGGAGGCCGACCGGGCCTACCAGGAGGCGCGGGAGACGTACCTGACGTACAAGGAGTCGCACTTCGAGGGCGCGGACACCACGATCACGGTCCTGGAGGGCGTGATCGTGGTGGACGCCGCCGTCGGGGCCGCGCTGTCGGGCGGCGCCACACTGGGGGCTTCCAGCGCCATCCTGGGCGGCGAGGCCACCGCGACGGTCGGCGCCTCGGGGCTGCTGACGCAGGCGGGCGCGGCAGGCCTCCTGGGCATGGAGGGCGCCGCGCTGAAGGACACGGGCGAGCAGGCGGCGACCGGGAAGCCGTTCAACTGGACCGAGCTGGTCGGGCAGTCGGCGGGCGGGTTCGCGGCCGGGTTCCTGGGCGCCCTGGTGAGCGGCCCGTTGAAGGAGATGCTGGCGGAGAGCTGCTCGGGCTACGTGACCGAGGAGCTGATGTCCGACGCCGAGATCGCCGACCTGGCGAAGGCGCTGGGCAAAGAGACGCTGGAGCGCACCTTCCTCCAGTCGGAGCTGAGGACGTTCATCATCGACAAGGTCGCGGAGAAGGCCGGCGAGTGGCTGGCGGGCAAGCCGATCGAGCTGGTGACCGAGGAGCTGAAGAAGGCGGGGGCGGAGGGCAAGCCGCCGCCGGAGGAGCACGACGCGGTCGGCAGGGTGGCGGAGCTGGCCGCGCCGGCCGTGGCCGCGGCGTTCAAGAGCGCTCTGCACGTGGAGTAGGCGGGCGCCTCCCGGCTCATGTAGGGACAATGCGGGCGGTTTCCTTTCCTCGTCGTGGTCGAGGACGGCATGGCCACGACCGTCGGACTTGACGTGCCGCTGGACACCAGCCGGGGCGGTGTGCTGCGATGGCCTCGGCCCCGGCTGGTCCGGGGGGTGGCGACGAGCTTCGGCTCTGGGG
>VBJR01000237.1 GCA_005880175.1 Chloroflexota bacterium | reverse complement strand
GTGGCGACGGGCGACTCGTGGCTGAGCGGCTGGTTCGCCGTGATCGCGACCAGCGCTGCGTACCAGGCCCACGACACAGCCATCGTGGTCACGTGGGACGAGGGCAGCGGGGGCAGCTCGGGCTTCGACTGCTCGCACAACACGTCGCGGAACGACTGCCACATCACCACGATCGTGGTCGCGCCGTCCACCCCGAAGGGGGCGACGTCCGCCACGCTGCTCAACCACTACTCCCTGCTCCGGACGACCGAGGACATGCTGGGCATCACGACGCACCTGGGCCATGCGGCCGACGCATCGAACCCGAGCATGCGCTCGGCGTTCAACATCTAGGTTCTGGTCTGGCGGGGTCGCGGGCCGTCCCGCGACCCGGCTTCGCTACCGGTGGACGATCGACCAGAGGCCGAGCAGGACCGCCACCACGCAGATGCCGAAGCCGGCGATCGCCATTGCCAGGGAGCCGAACGCGAACATCGGCGGGCTGACGCCCACCGGGCTCGCCGCGTCCGAGATGGAGCCGGCCGCAGCGGATTCGGCCGCCTGGCCGGCCGTCGGCGCCGCGCCGGAGCGGAATGCCCGCCAGCGGTCGAGGCCGACCACGCCCAGCGAGAAGGCGCCCACGATCACCAGCCCGGCGACGACCGCGAACAGCACGACCTGCACGAGGCCGCCCCAGTCCACGATGGCGGCGGCGAGCGGCGTGACGAGCGCGAGCATCACGTGGCCGGCGCGGTCTCGATGGCCAGCGCCGACGGGGCGCCCTCCGGGATCGGCGCGTTGACGTTGTCGGCCGTGACCGGATGCAGGCGGGAGGCGGCGTAGATGGCGCCGTAGACACAGACCGCGACGACTGCGGTGACCAGAACCCCGGGCAGGCCGCCGATCCGCCCAGCCACGAACTCGGCCGCGCCGCCCAGGATGGCGGCGCTCGGGATGGTGACCACCCAGGCCACCACCATCTGACCGACCGTGGACCAGCGCACGGCCGCGCCCCGCCGGCCCAGCCCGACGCCGAGCACGCTGCCCGAGGCCACCTGCGTCGTGGAGACGGCGAACCCCAGGTGCGCCGCGCCCAGGATGACGGCCGAGGAGATGCTCTCGGCGACGAAGCCCTGGGGCGTGCTGATCTCCGTGATCCCCTTGCCCACCGTCCTGATCACCCGCCAGCCGCCCATGTACGTGCCCAGCGCGATGGCGGCCGCGCACGTCACGACGACCCACTCCGGGATGCCCGTATGGGTCGAGATGTTGCCGTTGGTGATCAGGGCCAGGGTGATGATGCCCATGGTCTTCTGCGCGTCGTTCGTCCCGTGCGCGAGGGACACCAGTGAGGCCGACGCGACCTGGCCGATCCGGTACGCGCGCTGCACGAAGTCGGGGCGCGCGCGGCGGACGATCCGGAAGGCGAGCATGACGCTGAGCGCTGCCGCCAGGGCCGCGATGATCGGCGAGAAGAACGCGGGGACCAACACCTTGGAGACGATGCCGGCGCCCTGGATCGCCGCCCAGCCCGAGCCGACGATCGCCGCCCCGATCGTGCCCCCGATCACGGCGTGGGACGAGCTGGACGGCAGGCCGAACAGCCAGGTGACCAGGTTCCACGTGATCGCGCCCACCAGGCCGGCGAAGACCACCGTGGTGGTGATGACGCCGGCGTCGACGATCCCGGTCGCGATGGTGGTGGCCACCGCGAGCGAGAGGAACGCGCCCACGAAGTTCAGGACGCCGGAGAGCCCCACGGCCACCCTCGGCCGGAGGGCGCCGGTCGCCACCGAGGTGGCCATCGCGTTCGCGGTGTCGTGGAAGCCGTTGGTGAAGTCGAACGCCAGCCCGAACAGCACGACGACGATGACGATGACGGTTCCCTCGGTCATGGCTGCCCGCCTGTGACGCTGCGTTGCGGCCGGCCGGGGCGAGGTTAAGGGAAGGTCATGACCTGTGCAGAACCCTAGCGTGGTAGTCGTGACTGATTCGACGAGGACGATTACGGCCCCACGGGTGCTCGTGACCGGCGGGACGAGCGGCCTGGGCCTCGCGATGGCCTCCGCCCTGGCCGAGGCGGGAGCGACGGTCGCGCTGACCGGCCGGTCCGGCACGCGGGCCGGCGCGGTCGCGGCCGAGCTGCCCCGGGCGCTCGGCATCGAGCTGGACGTGCGGGACGAGGCGTCGGTGGCCCGGGCGGTGGACCAGGCGTGGGCGCGGCTCGGAGGCATCGACATGCTGGTGAACAACGCCGGGATCGGCATGCGCACGGTCAACCCGCGCTTCATGACGCATCCGCAGGGCTTCTGGGAGGTACCGGTCGACGGCTTCCGGGCGGTGATCGAGACCAACCTGACCGGCTACTTCCTCGTGGCGCGCGAGGTCACGCCGCGGATGCTGGCCGCCGGCCACGGCCGCATCGTCAACGTCGCGGTGAGCGAGTCGACCATGCGCCGGGCCGGGTTCGTCCCGTATGGACCCTCGCGCGCCGGCAGCGAGGCACTGTCCCGGATCATGGCCGCCGACCTGCGGGACAGGGGCGTCACGGTCAACCTGCTGCTGCCGGGTGGCGCGACGGTCACCGGCATGCTGCCCCTCGACGCAGCCCCCGAGGGCCAGACGCTCCTCGCGGCTGCCGTGATGGGGCCGCCTGTGGTGTGGCTGGCCTCGGACGAAGCGGCCGGCGTGCACGACGAACGCATCGTCGCCGCCGAGTTCGAGCGGTGGCTGCGCGAGTGGCGCGCCGGGCGGTGACTCTGCCTGCGGCAACAGCCGCATCCGCCACACTCGAGGCTGTTTCACAGCCTCGGACGCGGGCGCGGCGGCGGCACCTGGGTGAACCTGGCTCTCGTGACTGGCTTCGCCGCGCAGGTTGATCGCCACTCAGATCGCACAGCAGCATGATTGCGGTTTTCCACAGCTCGAGAGGTTGCTCAGTTGGGTGGCTGTCGATGCAACCGAACTCGAACGACGTCGATTGGAGCGGGTGACGGGAATCGAACCCGTATCAACAGCTTGGAAGGCTGCCGCACTGCCATTGTGCTACACCCGCGCGGGCGCTTCCCTCAGATCCTAGCGGCCAGCCGCACCCGGACGCCTGGGTCCGGTCGGCGCCGGCCGCCGCTCAGGCCGGGGTCGGCGCCAGCTTCGGGGGGACGCGGGCCGCGTGGCCCCGCATCTTGTTGCACACCGGGCAGAACCGCTCGGAGTCCAGGTGGAAGGGCAGGACGCCCGGCGTCACGATCGTCCAGAGGCGGCGGTGCAGCCACCAGCAGCGTAGTTTGCTCAAGCTCAAGCTTCGGGTACTCCCTACCAGGTCTTTCTCGCCCGGCGGCCGTTGGGCGCCGTGCGGTGCTCCCACCCAGGGGGGTCGGTGGGCTGGGTCGAGGCGAGAGCGTCGGCCCGAAGGCCGCCACCGATTCTGACAGCCCGCGGCGTCCGAGGACATGGGACTTCCGCCCAAAGGCGACCGGGCGGAACCAGGCGGCCGGCCGGCCGGCGGCATTCCCGGGCGAGGCCACGCGGGGCCTCGCGCCGCCGCTCGTACCTGAGGAGGCGGATCGCGTCCCGCGTTCAGGGACACGGCACAATCAGGCTCGTGGAGCGCACCGTCCCCGCCGCGATCGCGCTACCTTGGTGCGGATCAATTCATGGCTGGGAGGGAACTGCGCATGGGAACGTTCGCTCGCTCGAGATCCGTCAGGCTCGCCGCCGCGCTGGTCATCGTGCTCGGCGTGCTCACCGGGACGGCCGCGCCGGCCGGAGCGGCGACACAGCAGCCGGTTGACACGCACTCGACCGCCGACCCCGGCGTGACCCTCTCGAACGGCAAGTTCTACGCCTTCACCACCGGCGGCTTCGGGCTGTGGGAGTCCACCGCCTCGATCGCCGGCGGCCCCTGGACCGCACCGGGCAACGCGATGGACACCAGCTCGGCCATCCCCAACTGGATCGACCGGAGCGCAGGGATCTGGGCGCCCGACATGATCCAGATCCCCACCAGCAAGGAATTCGTCGTGTACTTCGCCGCCCGGCTCGACACCTCCGCGCACAGCGGCACGACCGAGACCCCGCAGTCCGGCGCCCGCTGCATCGGCGCGGCCGAATCCTCCTCGCCCACCGGCCCCTTCACCATCCAGGCCAGGCCGGTGGTCTGCCTGGAGGGTTACGGCGCGTCCGACGACATGACGGCCGACCCCGGCAACCGCGTGAAGGGCGAGGGCGTCATCGACCCCGACCCGGTCATCATCAACAACGGCTGGGACAACAACACCAACGAGCTGTTCCTCACGTACAAGACCCAGTCCGGAACCGGCCAGGCCACGATCCGCATGGTCCGCCTGGACATGACCACGAACGGGACCGCCGATGTGGGCGACAGCCACCAGCTGCTCTCCGCGATCCCGACCGGCAGCGGCGGCGCCTACCAGTTCTCCGACACGATCGAGGGCCCGTCGCTGCTCCCGCTGTCCAACGGCTGGTTCATCCTGTTCGTGGCGCACGGGAACTTCGGCACCTGCGGCTACTCCACCGAGTGGTTCAAGTCGCAGCACCCCTGGTCCTGGACGCAGACCGGCGGGACCACGGTGCTGAGCCAGTCCCAGGACGGGCTGTGCGGCCCCGGCGGCGCGGACGTGAGCGGCTCAGAGGTCTCCGGCCAGTACCGGCTGTTCTTTCACGCATACGCCAACGGCACGGCGGGCAGCACCCGGGAGATGTACGCGGACGTGCTGACCATCGGGTCGGACGGCCACACCCCGCAGCTCTCGGCCCTGGCCCCCGCCTCCTGAGCCCGACCTCAGAGGTACTGGAAGCCGAACGTCACGAAGAACCACCCCGCGCTGCTCAGCCACAGGAGGACCAGCGCGCTGAAGAGGGAGCCGCCGGCGACCGGCAGCCACCATCCGGGGAGACCTGTCCACTGCACCACGATCACCTTGGCCGTGAACGCGCCGAAGAAGAAGCAGCCGAGGATCGAGTGGAACAGGAGGCGCGGCTCGGACCGCTGGAAGCCCAGAGCCCACAGGCAGTGGTACGCCACGATCACGACCAGGATGAACGCGACGGTGCCGCTGACGCGGTGGAGGATGCCCAGCCAGGGCGGCACCACCCGCGGCCACGAGATCTTGCCGTAGAGCCGCAGCGCCGTCGCGAGCTGGAACAGACCGATCAGGGCCGCCGCGCTGGCGAGGTACACCTTGAGAACGACGGTGCGAATGAAGGCCAGGTCGATGGCACCCTTGCCGGCGGGGTCGTGCACGTTCCCGTAGACGCCGAGCGCGATCGAGATCGCGGCTCCCGCGAGGAGGGGGAGCAGGACCTTCACTCGTCCCGCAGACGGCGGCTGTTCCATCGTGGCGATCATGGCCCTGTGCTCCTAGCGGTCGTCCATCCGCGAGGCGACCAACTTCACCTCGGTTGGCAGGCCCGGCGGTCCTCCGGCGCGGTTCCGGTACTCGGGGACGCCGACGCACGTCACGATCAGGCCGGCCAGGGCCTCGCCGAGGAGCCCGGGCAGCTCTGAGTCGATGAACGTCATGCCCGAGGCGCCGGCCCCCAGTGCGAAAGCGGCGATGTGCAGGCGTCCCTCCACGATCCCGGCCGCGAGCTGAGCCTCGCGATAGGCCCGATCGTCTCCTGCGATGAGGTCGGCGGCGGACAGCACGACGAACGACGCGTCGCCGCCAAGGCCCTGGTCGTAGCAGACGTGGTACAGCGTCTGGCGCAGGTCGCCAGCCTGCAGTGGACGGTCCAGCGACGGCCAGCGGTACAGGCCGGGATCGACTCCATCGACCGCGTGGACCGCGACGAACTGGGGGTCCGGGCGGACCTCGGCGACCCCGCGGAGGGCGGCCGCCAGCGACCATTCGAGCGTGGTCCGCGGGACGGCGGCGCCGGCGACCAGCAGCCGGGTCGAGCCTCGGCGCAGGAGGACCTCATCGAGCGACGGCGAGTCCGGCACCGCCTCGACCAGCGGAGCGCCCGCGGGCCACGAGCTGCCGAGGTGATCGCCGTCGCCCGCGTGGTGCGCCCGCGTGATCAGCGGGAACTCGACCGGGGCCACATCGACCGTGCCAGCGACGGCTCCGCCTCGTGGCCGGATCGCGGGCTCGCCCTCGCCGAGGCCGACGACGGCGACCGGGAACTCGTGGACGGCCCGAGATCGGCCGAGTCGGCCAGGGCGAGCGTCTGTGAGAGCATCGTCCCGGCGTCCCAGTAGACGTGGCGCAGGCCCCGCTCGGCGTACTTCCAGGCTGTCCGCCAGGGGATGCCGGTGACGATGAGCGCGCTCGTCTCCCCGTTCGCTGGCGGACCGACCTCGAGCAGCGCGTGGCCGACCGGGTCGTACCAGTACACGCCGTCCTCCAGTCCCCTCACCTGTCGGGCCGAGACGTAGAGCTCGAGCGGGAAGCGACCGCCAGCCGAGCCGGCCGCGCGGAACAGGAAGGGCCGTCCCTGGACGGTTGCCACCCGCACGACCCCGGCCGACAGATGCAGTATCCGGCCGAGGCCAGGAAGGTCGAGTTGGGAGGGCAGGTTGGGACGGCGGCCCGCGAGCACGCTGGCAGCGGGCTCCGCGACCGGGGTCCAGTCGCGGGGCAGGGCGACGACTGGCAGATCGGACGGGTACGACTTGCACCTCGCAGGATATGTCTCATCCTTCATCGGTACGAAGTCGCCGAGCACATCCGGGTGATCTACCGGCGTTGTCCAGTCGCGGCCCCGTTCATACGAGGTGAGCTCGTGATAGTGGCGTGCCACCTCGCCGGGAGTCATGCCGGGAAGTCTGGCACACCCGACAGCCCGGTTCCCCGGCGCTGCCGCGACACGCGCAGCATGTGCGGGATGGGAATGCTCACCGAGGACATGCAGCGGCTGGTGCGCGAGCAGCGGCTCGGGTTCCACGCGACGGTGGACGAGGACGGCACGCCGAACCTCTCGCCCAAGGGTACGACCGGCGTCTGGGACGACGACCACCTGTTCTTCGTCCACGTTCGCTCTCCGCAGACCGTGGCCAACGTGCGTCGCGGCTCGTGGGTGGAGGTCAACGTGGTCGATCCGTTCGTGCGGAAGGGCTATCGGTTCAAGGGCCCCGCTGTGGTCCATGACCACGGCACCGCCGCCTTCGGGGACGGGATCCGGCGAATCCGCGAGGCCGGCGTCGCCACGCCGGACGAACGGATCAAGGCGATCGTGGTGATCGAAGTCAGGCTGGCGCGCCCGGTCGTCTCGCCGGCCTACGACGACGGCGCTCGGGACGAGGCCCACGTCGCGCGCCAATGGCAGGAGCACTTCGACCGTCTCCGCGCCTCGCGGACGCCCTGAGCTCGCACGGCTACACGGCGGGAGGCAGCAGACGGGCGATCTGGTTGCCGTCGTCTTCGGCGACCCACACGGTGTCGTCCGGGCCAACGACGATCCCGACCGGGTCGGAGCCCGGGATGGGGAACTCCGCCACGTCGCCCGCCGGGCTGACCCGGACGACGCGGGCCGCTCGCGGCTCGGTGACCCAGATGGCGCCCGTTCGGTCCGCCGCGACCGTGGACGAGCCGCCGCCCCGGGACGGCAGCGGACGCTCTGTGAACCGGCCGGCCGGCGTGAGGTGGCCGATCTTGCTGGCGCCGTTCTCCGCGAACCACACGCTGCCGTCGGGCATCCCGATCAGGTGCGCGGTGCTGCTGCGCATGGTCGGGATCGCGAACTCGCGGAAGTCCCCGTTCGCCGAGACGCGGCCGATCTTGTTCGCGTCGGGCTCGGCGAACCAGATGCCGCCGTCCGGCGTCGCGGCGATGCCGTTCAGGTTGCTCTGCCGGGTCGGGATGGGGAACTCGTCGAGCACCTCGCCGGACAGCGACATCCGGCCGATTCGATGCCGGCCGGACTCGGTGATCCAGATGTTGCCGTCGGCCCCCTGCACGACGTGAGCGGGACCGGAGCCATGGCTGAGCGGGAACTCGGTGATGACGCCGAGCGGCGTGATCCGGGCGATTCGATCGCTGCCGGACTCGGCGACCCAGACGTTCCCGTCCGTCGCGACCGCCGGGCCATGCGGCTTGCTCGCGGGGTCCGGGACAGACGCTGCCGTCGGGTCCGACGACCAGGTGGTACGGCTCCGCGCCGGCGGTCGGGACCGGGGCCACCCAGGTGGTTGCGGATGTGCCGGCCGGGAGCGCCGGCCGGGGAGCATGAGCGGCGGTCGCCCCGCCGCCGCATGCGGTGGCAGCGAGCACGCTGGCCAGGATCAGCACGCGGCGCGGGATGGAGGTCATCAGAGGGTCCTACCCCCGCGAGTAACTCACCTCGGGCTCGGCGGGCCGCCCTCCCCCGGTGGAGTGAAGCCGAATCCCCGCCGCCGGTGATGTGTCTCGCACGTGGCGCCGGCTAGCCTGCCGGCATGCTCAAGTACATGCTGCTCGCCGGCGCCATTCTGGTCGTGGCAGGCTGCGGTGCCGGTGCGAGCCCGTCTGCCCAGCCCTCGGCCAATCCGGCCCAGCTGGCCCGCCAGTTCACGCAGTGCGTGCGCGATCCGGGCGATCCGAACTTCCCCGATCCGACCGTCGATGCGCAGGGCCGGCCGCAGCTGCCCCCCGGCACCGCGACGCCGCCGGCCGAGACCATGAGCGCCTGCCAGGCGCAGCTGAACCGGGCCCAGACGGCGATCAACCGCTCGGAGCAGCCGGACGTGGCGACGATGCTGCGGCTCGCGCAGTGCCTGCGCGCCCACGGCATCCCGGACTGGCCCGATCCCGACGCCCAGGGCCGCTTCCACCTGCCTGCCGACCTGGTGAGGGCTGGGGTGAAGCAACAGCTTCGGGACGCCTTGAGCGGACCGTGCCGGCAGTACGACCTCTCGGGCGCGACGGTGCCGATCGAGACGCCGACGCCGTGAGACGCGCCGCGCTGCCGTGCTCGTCGGCGCTGGAAAGCACCAATAGCTGTCCAGCGCCAGCACCTGCTGACGGCGGCGACGACCAGCGTCACGACACGGAGGAGCAGCCCGCGGCGCCCCTGGCCGCCAGCGCGCTCAGCGAGCACACCGCCGCTCTCGGGTAGTAGGCGCCCATGACCGCCGCCGTCGCCGCCGGATCGTTGCTCTGTGTCACGGCCTGGCTCGAGTACGCGAACCCGGGGCTCACGAGCATGTTCCGCAGCAGGACGAGGTGCCGCGCCGTGGGCTGGGCGGACGAGAAGGGAAGGAACGTGGCGCCCGGGATGCCCTCGATCGCGCCGCGCTGCGCCTCGGTGCCGATGACGTACAGGTAGTTGCCGGAGGAGTCGAGCCTGGTGGCCTCGTCGGACCGGCAGCCGGTATCCACGGCGCCTCCGCCCAGCCGGTTCACGACCAGCGGAAGCGTTCCGCCCAGGTACGTGCACATGGACCAGTAGCGCATGTCCCGGTCGGGAGCGGGCCACCGGGAGGGGTGGTCGCCGGTGGACGCACGGGGTGCCCGGCCGGCGATCATCACCACGTCCCCGGCGGCCGGCGGGGTCACGTACGTGAGGATGTACGTGCTGTCGACGTTGCGAAAGAACGTCTGGTCGTTGGCGAGCTTGAAGAACCTCAGCGGAGGCGGGACGGCGTTCGTGGCCGGCGTCGGCTGCGCCGCGGTGCCCGCGCTCGCCGACGGCGCCGGGGAGCTGCCGTGGCTCCGACACGGCGCCATGGCGACCGCGCTGCCGCCCTGGTGGAGCGTGATCGTCGGCGGCACGACCTTCGAGAAGTCGCCGCCGGCCGGGAGGTAGACCCGGTACTGGAGGTAGCCACCACTTCCCGCCGCGGCGCCATCGGGGCTGAGCGGCAGCGTGTTGACCTCGTTCGCGGACACGTCGGACCGCAGCGTCACCGTGAAGCGACCGCCGGGCCGCGCCGAGCTCTGCCACGGGTTGACGCTGCCGGCGTCCGGGGCGATCTGGTAGTCGTCCAGGGAGGCGGCGACTCCGTCGACGGGGAACGGCGCGGCGGTGCCCGTGTAGACCTGCAGCGAGGCGTAGCGAGCGTCCGGATAGCGCCCCGAGACCGTGATCCGGAGGCCGCTCTGGACGGTGAACGGCTGCAGCCAGTAGGACGCGGCGGCGTCGGGCGCCGCGGCATTGTCGGTGGCCACGGTCGCCTGGACCGGCCAGGCGCAGGCCTGGGCCGACGGCGACGGCGCCGCGCCGGTCGTCGCCGAGCAGCCGGCCGTCATCAGGAACACCGTCACCACGAGTGCCAGGTGACGCCGGGCGGCCCGAAGAGCCCGGCATGTCTCAACGATAAGTCGTGCTTTCATAGTGATATCACTATGATTACACCAGCGCCAGCGGAAGGTCAAACGGGCGGTCAGAGCCGCACCGGCAGCGATACCGGGCCGCCCAGCAGCCCGGAGGACCGGCGCCGAAGCCTTCACCGCACGAGGACTTGATGCCGGTGTTCCCGTGCCTCGGCGCGCCACATGTCGAAGTCCCTGAGTCCACGGGCGTGACAGCGCACTGACCTGGCAACCCACCGCCGCAGTGCTCGAGGTGAAGCCCTATCCTGAGCCTGGATGGATCGCCAGGACGGCGTGCCGGAGCGCATGGGTCGTGCCCTTGGACGGGCGCTGCACCAGGGCCGGGCGATCGTCCGGCAGCTGGGCGATCCCGCCGTGCAGGACGACCTGATCGAGCGGGGCCGGGCGGCAGCGGCCAGGCACCCCGACGTCGTCGAGCGGGCCGCACAACGTGTCGCCGATCGCGCGATGTGGGGCATCGCCGCCCGTGCCGGCGTCCTGGGTACGGCGCTGCACCAGGTGCGGCCGTCCGCTGGCCTGGCGGTCGGCCGGCTGGCGCGTGGCCTCGCCGAGAGCCTTCGCCGGCCCCACGACAAGCCGTAGCGGACCAGCACCGCATGTCGCCTGAGCGTGGTCGGTAGCCTTCGACCGTGAGCCACATCCGCCCAGGCGATCGTCTCGTCGTTCGCGGCGCCGACCAGGTCGAGGGTCGTGTCCGGCGCGTGGACAGGGACGGGATCCTGGTCGATTGGGGCGGCCGGCTCGGGACACAGCGGCACGATTGGTCGGACGTCGGTGCCCGGCTCGTGCGGCTGCCGCGGCGAACGTCGTATGGCCCCTCGAAGGGTCGCTACCGCATCGGCGAGACGGGCGGGGTCACCGGAGTCGGCTGACCCGGCCACCGTAGTGTGCGGTCCGCGTTCGGGCGGCCGGCGCTCCGCGACCAGCCGCGCCTCCTGCAGCCAGTCGACCGAGAAACGCGTGCCGCGTGTTCATCGGTCACAAGGAGGTGCCCGGCGTGGCCACGGCCCCTGGCCTGCACGTGGGACAAGGTGCAGGAGCGTCTCGCTCAGGCCACGCAGCCGGCCACTGGAACGCGGTGCGAGGGGAGCCTCCTGACCCGGCCGTATCCTCCGCCCATGAGCGACTTCGGCCTATTCGAGTCGCCGTTCGGCGTCCGCTGGACGACCCTGGCGATGGGCGCGACGATCGTCGCCGTGGTAGGCGCCCGACGCCGGCCGTTCGTGGGCGTGGTCACCGCCGCGGCTTGGATGACGGCATTCGAGATCCCCTACCAGATCGCCGACGCCCTGACGCACCACCGCGACGCGCACCTGGCTCGCACGCTCGGGCAGGACGTCTTCTGGTTGGCGACCGTCGCCGGATGGATCGGCTGGGCGCACGCCCTCGGCGTGCGGCCTGACGCCCGCTGGGCGCTACTCAGCGCCGCGATCTTCGCGCTGTGGGTGGCGCAGGGTCTCCCTTACAACTTCGCTGGACAGACGGGCCCTGTGCAGTGGTGGCCGGAGTTGCTCAACGTCGGGTCAAAGACGGCGTTGGGCGTCGCCTACATGCTCGGCGCCGTTGCGCCGTCGGCCCGTCCGGCCTGGGCGACCCGCTCCGGTCAGAGCCCGTAGCTCGTCCCTGGCGCGCGTGCGCACGCGGCCGGCGACCAGGTGGCGGACCCTGGCGAGCCGTGCGACAGGAGGCTACCGGCTGTCGGCGGGGCCGGCCGACCTGCTCTTCGCGGGAAAGCCCAGCGCCGCCCCGCGCGCGCTCGGACAGCGCCTGCTTCTCCATCCCGGCCCCACGCGATCGCGGCGGAGCCGGTGCGGACCTGATACGTGAGCAGAAGGCACGCCGAGGTGCTGGCGGGCATGCGGCATGCTCGGGGCGAATAGAGTTCGAGCTGTGGAATACTCCGGCCTGACCGACGACGAGCTCCTCTCGCGCCGCAACCAGGCCTTCCTGCGCCTGGCGGCAGCACAGCGACGCTCCGATCCGCGCAGGCCCAGCGCTTACGACGAGATCAGGCTCATAAACGGAGAGCTGGAGAGACGTCGCCGGCTCAGCCCCGGCCAACGCCAGTTGTTGTGAAGCGAGGGCGGTGTCGGAGGCGAGACGCCAGCGTCGTGAGGGAATGGCCGCTAGTCCGCCCGCACGCAGTGCCTGACGTGGCTCGCCTCCGGCTCTTTGGCCAGTCTATGGATGGCTGTGTTCGTCAAGCAACTGACTAGCAGAGGTTGCTTGACGCCACGCCTCATCGTGTTCGACGCTCGCATCGAGGCGAAGAGCGCCACCGACTGGGTCACCGACCGGCGTCGTCGCATGCGACCACTATCGCCTGGCCTGGATCGCGGATGCCGCCAGCGTCACGGACGCGGCAGTGCCGCCTCGACGACCCGACGCGCTTCCACGGCTCCGTTTACGACCCGAGGGCGGTACGAGCCGGCCCCGACCAAATCGAGCGCCTCCTGGCTGTGCGCGAGAGCGGCTTGGTGGCGTCCGGCCCCGGATTCGCAGCGTGCCAGGGCGACGAGACCGTGGATGACACGCGCAGGTTCGCCGCCCGATCGCCAGAGGTCGAGCGACGTCTGGAAGTGCGGCAGCGCCGCTTCTGGCCGCCCCTCGTCTATGGCGATGTGGAACCCGATGTGCCGGTGCAGCTCCGAGCGCACGTGCGGATCACCGTTCGGCTCGGCCAGGTCCAGCGCCTCGCGGAAGAGCGGCATTGCCGTGACCCCGTCGCCGAGCAGCATCTGGTGGACCCAGCCCAGGTGGAGGAGGGACTCGGCCACCCCAGCTCGGTCGCCCAGCTCACGGCGGATCGCCAGCGCCCGCTCGAATTGGTCCCGCTCGAGCCCGTGATCGATGCTCGGCCACTCAGCGCGCGGCAGCTCGATCGTGCGGGAGTGCAGCTGCACGCCGAGCAGGTCCAACGCATCGGCCTGGCCGACGCGGTCACCCTCGGCTTGGGCCAGGCGCAGGGCCTCGGTCAGCAGCGCCTCGACGGCGTCGAAGTCGCCTGTCCGATAGGCTGCCTCGGGCAGCGCCGTTCGGGCGCGAGTCAGGAGATCGTCGGCTCGGGACATCTGCGCCAACCGTAGCGGCCGGCTCGGGCTGCGGCGGCCGGGTGCCGCCCGGCGGCGCCCGACCAGGTCGAGCGCGTCATGGTGAGAAAGGTGGAGGGCGCGGAGGATGCGCGTCCGCCCGTTCGAGTCGTTCAGCGAGAGCACGGCGCCAAGACCCGGGGTCCGGCCGAGCGCGGCACGCTGGGGCACGCGGGCCACCTGCTCGATGGGGAGCGCGGGGTCCGGCATCTGGTTGAACGTCACCGCCGCGAAGCCGGACTTGCCCTGCCACTCGGTGCCCAGCGTGAACGCCTGCGCGTTGGCGAAGTCCAGCGAGAGCTGGGCGCCGGTGGCCGCAGCGACGATCCCGCCGCGCTCCGAGCGCGCGTTGACAATCAGGGAGGCAATGCTGGGAGCAGACCACCTCGCCGCGGTCAGCACCCGGGAGCGCCTCGGTCGGTGATCACGGTCGGGGGCCCTGTAACGACGTTCAGCGCTGGAGGGCGCGGAGTCTCGGCGGTCGACCTGGATTACTTATTTGATTTAGGCTCACACCATGCCTCCGACGCCCGACGGACCCCGGCGCGTCACCCTCCCCACGCTGCAGATCTTGTTGCTCTTGTTGTTGCGTTCAGTGGGCCCCAACGGGAGTACCGTGGTAGTGGCTTCCTAATCCGATTTGGGTATATGGAGTAGGGGGGACGGCTGACTGCGGGCGGCCGACCGCAGACAGCAGTTCGATTCTCCTGGCCCTTCGCCTCACGGCCGTCGATATGTCGCCGGGCATGCTGCGGCGAGCGCGAGAGCGCCTTCGTCGGTGGCCCGGCTGTGACATCTGCCTGCTGGAAGCGGATGTGCTCGACTGCGACGTCGAGGACGACCCGCTGGACGCCATCGCCGTGCTGTTCGGGGTCAAGACCTTTTCCGCAGCCCAGATGCGAGCCCTGGCCGAGCTGGTCGCGCGCGGCCTTCGCCGCGGAGGGCGATTCTCATTCGTCGAGGTGTCCACTCCACGACACCGCCTCGTCCGGTGGCCCTATCTCTTCTACCTCGAGCGGGTCATCCCATTGCTCGGGCGACTGCTCCTGGAAGCCCCGAGAACAATCGGATGCTGGGTGTCTCCACACGACGCTTCGGCGACTGCCCGGCGACGACGACGAGCCGGACGACGACCGCGGGGAGCCGGCGGGCGCCGACGCGGCGGCGTGAGGAGTCAGCTGTTCGCCTCGGCTGCCGTCTGTGCGCGGCCGAGGTGATCGTGGCGGGTGGTCGTCGCGGGCGGTTCGCCGAGACAGGCGAGTCGGAGGCAACCTCGTCGTGAGCGCGGTACCCCCGGGGGCACAGCCGCTGATACGGACGTCCGGAGACCCCTATTAGCGGCTGTGCCCCGTGCGGGCTTCGAACCCGCGATTTCCGGCTTGAAAGGCCGGCGTCCTGGTCCACTAGACGAACGGGGCCCGAGAGAGCAAAGCTTACCCGCGAGCGAGCCTGCCCGAGCTGGGCCCGCCCGCGGGGTCGCCCCGGCTGGCCGGGCGGAGCCTAGTCGCTCCGCTCCCGCCGCCGAGCTGTCGTCCGATCCGCCTCCCCATCCGTCCGGCGGCCCTTGACCCTGCGCTCCAGCTCCGCCACCACGTCGTCGACGGCGGACGCCGGAACCTCGGAGGCCGCGTCGGCGGGCGCCTCCTCCTCGGCGGCCTCGGCCTCGGCAGGCGCTTCGGCCTCGACGTCGGCTTCGGCCTCAGTCCTGGCCTCTGGCTCGGCCTCGGCGGCCACCTCGGCCGGAGCCTCGGCGGACGCGTCGGCCGCGGCCTCGGCGGGTGCCTCGGCCACGGGCTCTGGAGCGGTCGGGGGAGCAGCCGGCTCCGGTTCGGTCGGTGCGGCGGGCGGCAACGCCGCGGTCGTGCTGCCGCGCCCCATCGCGAGGCGGCAGCCCACGACGCCGATGGCCAGGCCCGCCACGAACGCCACTACGAGACTCCACGCGGGAACCACGATCGCCAATGATGCGAGATCGGTCCACCCCGCAGCTACCGGCGGGCCCTATGCCATCGACACCAGCTCGCTCAGGCTCGCGTCCCACCAGTCCGTGATGCCCTCCGGCATCAGCACCACGCGCTGGGGCCGCAGCGCCTGCACGGCCCCCTCATCGTGGGTGACCAGCAGCACCGCCCCCCGGTAGCCCGCCAGCGCCGTCAGCACCTCCTCCCGGCTGGCCGGGTCCAGGTTGTTCGTCGGCTCGTCCAGCAGCAGCAGGTTGGCGCCCGAGACCACCAGCGCCGCCAGCGCCAGCCGCGTCTTCTCGCCGCCGGACAGCGTCCGCACCTCCTGGTCCACCGTGTCCCCCGAGAACAGGAACGAGCCCAGGATGCCCCGCACCACCGACAGGTCCGCCTCCGGCGCCGCGGCCCGCATGTTGTCGAGCACCGTGCGGTCCGTCCGCAGGGTCTCGTGCTCCTGCGCGTAGTACCCCAGCTTCAGGCCGTGGCCGGCGATCACCAGCCCCGCCTCCGGCTGCTCCAGCCCGGCCACCACCCGCAGCAGCGTCGTCTTGCCGGCGCCGTTGACCCCGAGCACCACCGTCCGCGAAGCCCGCTCGACCTCCAGGTCCACGCCCGTGAAAACCTCCGTCGAGCCGAACCCCTTCGACAGACCGCGCGCCGTCAGCACCACCCGCCCGCACGGCGCCGGATCCGGGAACCGGAGTCGCGCCACCCGGTCCGAGCGCCGCACCTCGGCGACGCCCGCGAGCAGCCGCTCGGCGCGCTTCTCCATGCTCAGCGCGGTCCTGGCCAGCGTCGCCTTGTAGCGCATGCGGTCGGCCTGGGCCATGAGCGCGCTCGCCTTCTTCTCGGCGTTCGCGCGCTCCCGCTTCCGCCGCCGCTCGTCGCTCTCGCGCTGCTCGCCGTATGCCTTCCAGCCCACGTTGTAGACGTCCAGGGCCGCCCGGGTGGCGTCCAGGTAGAACACCCGGTTCACGGCCGCGTCGAGCAGGCCCACGTCGTGGCTGATCACCACCAGCCCGCCCTTGTGGGCTCGCAGGAAGTCGCGCAGCCACGCGATCGAGTCCGCGTCCAGGTGGTTCGTCGGCTCGTCCAGCAGCAGCGTGTCGGCGCCGCCGAACAGGATCCGCGCCAGCTCGACGCGCCGGCGCTGGCCGCCCGACAGCATGCGCAGCTGGTGGTCCAGCAGCCGCGCCGGCAGGCCCAGGCTGGCCGCGATCGACGCCGCCTCCGCCTCGGCCCCGTAGCCGCCCAGCGCCGTCAGCTGGTCCTCGAGCCGCGCGTACCGCTCGATCGCGTCCCGGTCGCCGGCCGCCATCGCGTCCGTCGCCGACCGCAGCTCGCGCAGCACCGCGTCCATGCCCCGGCCCGACAGCACCCGGTCCCGCGCCGTCATGGTCGTGTCGCCCTCGCTCGGCCCCTGCGGCAGGTAGCCGACCGCGCCGGAGCGGGCGATCGTCCCTCCATCGGCCAGGCCCTCGCCCGCGAGGGCGCGTGCCAGCGTGGTCTTGCCGGCGCCGTTGCGGCCGACCAGGCCGATGCGATCGCCCCTGGCGATCGTGAACGACGCGGACTCGATCAGAGTGCGCGCTCCCGCGCGCAGCGTGAGGTCGGTGGCGGTGATCATGGTGAGCTCCTGACTGACGGTGAAGGCGGCGCGACGCAGCGCCCGCCGTGGGGTCGGCGGGTACGGGCGCCGGAGTCAGACTGCGAGCTGCACGAGCGCAAGCTTACCGCGTCCATTCGGCGACGAGACGGCGCGGCCCCGGTCCGGGGTAATCTGCCCGCGAGATGACCCCGCGCCGGGCGGCCCTGCTGGCCGTCATCACCATCTGCGTCGCGGCGTGCGCCCCGTCCGGCACCCCCGGCCCGGCGGCCACCTCCCGCGCGGCGGGCACGCCCACGGCGGCGCCCTCGCCCACCCCGACCCCGGCGCCGAAGCTCACGCTCGGCGGCCTCTTCCACCCGACGGCGCCCGCGCCGACCGACCCCGCGCGCACGTGGACGCTGCTCGCGACGGGCGACACGATCCCCGCCCGCCTGGTCAACATCCAGGCGACGCAGCGCGGCGACTTCCTCTGGCCGTTCCGCCCCACCGCGGACTACGTCAAGAACGCGGACGTCACGTTCATCAACCTCGAGACGCCGCTGCTGGCCGGCTGTCCCGCCCGGACCACCGGCCTGGTCTTCTGCGGCGATCCGCGGTTCGTGGACGGGCTCACGGCGATCGGGACGAAGGTCGCCAACCTGGCCAACAACCACGTCTACGCCGGCCCGGACACGCAGAGGACCGCCGACCTGCTCCAGCAGCACGGCATCCCCTCGGTGAGCAACCTGGGGCCGCCCGTGATCCTGAACGTGAAGGGCCTGAAGGTCGCGTTCGTCGGCTGCAACGCCGTCACCGGCGGGCCGCCGGTGGACCGGGCCGCGCTCCAGGCGAACATCCAGAACGCGCGCCAGCAGGCCGACGTGGTCATCGTCCAGTTCCACTGGGGCAAGGAGTACGAGCGCCAGCCGCTGGTCGCGCCGGGCATCGCCCCCGACGACCCCATCGAGCTCGGCCACCTGGCCGTCGACTCGGGCGCCGACCTGGTGATCGGCAACCACCCGCACTGGGTCCAGGGCGTCGAGGTGTACAAGAACCACCTGATCACGTACGCCCACGGCAACTACGTGTTCGACCAGGTCAACTGCTACCCGTCGATCGGCGCGGACTACAGAACGTACTGCTCCGACGACACCCGCACCAGCGTCGTCGGCACGTACACGTTCGACGGCGCCCACCTGGCCGGCGTGACGTGGAAGCC
This sequence comes from Chloroflexota bacterium, assembly GCA_005880175.1. The sequence continues at coordinate 7,458 of VBJR01000237.1, read as the reverse complement.
GACGTACGCGGACACCAACCTCCAGACCCAGTGGGCAGACCCGACCCGCGCCGCGCAGGTCCTCCAGACGATGGAGGACGCCAGCGTGACCCTCGCCCAGAAGGAGGGCGAGCCCACCAGCTGAGCTGGCGCAACCGGCCGCGCCCCGACAGCATTGCATCCGGTGTGATGAAGAAGGTCTCCCGGCGCTGGATCGCCGTCGCGGGCGCGCTCCTGCTGGCCGCCGGCTGCGTGGCCGCCGGCGACCACGCCCTCGGCCTCGACAGCCCCACCGACGTCGCGTCGGTCATGCGCAGCGGGCTCCCCAACGACACGCTGGTCTACGACCGGACCGGGACCGTCCTGCTGGCCGACCTCCAGCAGCCCGGCAGCCAGCACACCGACGTGTCTCTGAGCGCGATGGGCCGCTGGCTCCCCGCCGCCACCGTGGCCGACCAGGACCCCCGGTTCTGGAGCGAGCCCGGCGTGGACGTGGGCCGGCTGGGCCAGGCCGGCTGGGACGCGGTGCAGGGCCGGACCGATGGGGAGACCGGCTCCTCGATCGTCCTGCGCCTGATCCGGCTCCGCCAGGGCAGCCCCGACGGCGTGGTGGCGAGGGCCCGGGCGCTGACGCTCGCCGTTCGGGTCGCCGCGGCGGTGCCCAAGGCCAGCATCCTGGAGGCCTACCTGAACTCTTTGCCCTACGGCAACCGGGCCGTGGGCGTGGAGGCCGCCGCCATCACGTACTTCCAGGTCGACGCCGGTCAGCTCGACCTGGCGCAGGCCTCGCTGATCGCCGGCCTGCCCGAGGCGCCCGACCGGCTCGACCCGCTCCGCCACCTGCCGCAGGCCAGGGAGCGGCAGCGTCAGGTGCTCGACGCGATGGTCCGCGCCGGCGCCGTGACTCGCCAGCAGGCGGACCAGGCGTTCGCGGAGCCGCTCCAGCTCGTCGGCCCGGCCACGCTGAACGTGGCGCCGGACATCGTGGACCAGGTGGCCGCGGAGCTCCAGGCCCGCCGGCCCGCGAACGTGCCGCCCCGCGGCTTCACGGTCCTCACGACGCTGGACTGGGGCCTCCAGCAGCAGGCCGAGAACGCGCTGCGGCAGGGGCTCGCCGCCAACCAGTTCCGGAAGGTCACGAACGCCGCGCTGGTGGCCGTCGATCCGCGCACCGGCCAGATCCTCGCGCTGGCGGACGCCGCCACGAGCGCCAACCAGTACACGTTCGCGCTCCGGCTGCGCAACGTCGGCAACTCCTTCCGGGTGTTCACCTACGCCGCGGCCATCGCCTCCGGCCGCTACACCATGGTCACCCCGGTCAGCGACACCTCGTTCCACATGGACTCGGGCCAGGGCCAGCCGGCGTACCGGGTGGTGGACTTCGACGAGCACGACCACGGGCCCTGCCAGCTGCGGGACTGCCTGGGCAACGGCCTGAACGTCCCCGCCGTCCTCGTCGAGCTGGGCATCGGCACGCCCGCCCTGGCCCTGACCGCCCGGGCCCTCGGCGCGCCGGCGTACCAGCTCCAGCCGGACGGCACCTACACCACCAGGAACACCGACGGCTCGTTCGGTGCCTCCCTGACGCTCGGGGGCTATCCGGAGACGCCGCTCCAGATGGCGGCCGGCATGGCGACGCTCGCCGCCGGCGGCGTGCAGCGGGCGCCCGAGGCGATCCTCCGGCTGAGCACCGCGGACCGCGGGACGATCTACCAGCCGAGGTCGGGTGCGGGGAAGCAGGCCCTCGACTCTCGCGCCGCGTTCATCGTCAGCCAGATGCTGGCGGACGACTCGGACCGGACCCAGGTGTACGGCTCCAGCTCACCGCTGACCCTGCCCGGGCGCCACGTGGCCGCGGTGGCCGGGACGTCCGATCGGACGGCGTCTTCGTGGCGGCGCCCGCCTGGCGCCAGTTCATGCAGGGCGCGCTCGACCAGCTCGGCAGGGGCGACGAGTGGTACCCGACGCCGGCCGGTGTCCAGGCGGCCACCGTGAACGGGCGGCTGGCGTGGTTCCTCCCCGGCACCTCGCCCGCGACGCCGGCGCCGCCCCTGCCCGCCAACGTCCACACCGGCTGAATCCGGGGAAAGGCGCGGGCCGCCGCGCGGTAGCGTACTGGTATGGCGATCACCGACTCCTACCGGTTCGAGTCCAGCCCGCGCTGGGTGCGGACCGTCCTCAACGGCACGACGGTGGCCGACTCCCGGCGGATGAAGCTGCTCTGGGAGCCCGGCCGGCTCCCGGTCTACTGCTTCCCGAGAGAGGACGTCCGCATGGACCTGCTCCAGCGCTCCGGCGAGCGGCCCGACGACCCCAAGGGGCCGGCGACGCTCTGGACCGTGCGGGTCGGCGACCGCGTGGCGAAGGACGCGGCCTGGACCGTGGACCACCCCGCGGAGGGCAGCCCCGACGTCGCCGGCTACGTGGTCCTCTCGTGGCGGGACATGGACACGTGGTACGAGGAGGACGACGAGGTGTACGTCCATCCCCGCGACCCGTACCACCGGGTGGACGTGCAGCACAGCTCGCGGCACGTGCGGATCGAGATGCTGGGCGAGACGATCGCGGAGACGAGCCGCCCGAGCCTGCTCTTCGAGACCGGCCTGCCCACGCGGTACTACGTCCCGCGGCGGGACGTCCGGATGGAGCTGCTCGTGCCGTCCGCCACCGAGTCGCAGTGCCCGTACAAGGGGAAGGCGACGTACTACGGCGTGCGGGTGGGCAACAAGCTGGCCCGCGACCTGGTCTGGACGTACCAGTGCCCGATCCCCGAGTGCGGCAAGATCGAGAACCTGCTCTGCTTCTACAACGAGCGGGTGGACGCGATCTACGTGGACGGCGAGCTGCAGGAGAAGCCGACGAGCCCCTGGAGCCGGCCGCCAGTCATCGTGGACGTCGAGTAGGAGCCTAGTCCGGGCGGCGGCCGAGCACGCGGCGCTCGCGCAGGAGCAGGACCGTGCCCGCCACGCCCAGCACCACGAGCGCCAGCTCGATCCCGACGGTCATCTGCCACAGCTGGAACGCCGGCCCGGCTGCCGCGGCCGGCGCCGGCATCACCGCGAACGCCTGGCCCGGCCCCGAGACCACGGCGATCGCGCCGCCGAACCGCGGGCCGAACGCCGCCGGCCCGTGCAGGACGGTCAGCATCGCCTGGATCGGGTTGGCGAACAGCAGCGCCTGGCTGGCCCGGATGTGGCCGCTGGACAGCAGCATCATGCCGACGTACCAGCTCGCCGCGGTCACCGCGAACGTCAGGCCGTAGGCGACGACGGTCGCGGCCAGCGTCCGCCGGAACAGGGCGCTCAGGAACAGCGAGACCGCCGCCACCGCCAGCGCGGTCGTGACGGTCAGCACCTGCGTCTCCACGAACTGCCCGCCGTCCACGCCGCCGAACAGGAACACCGTGGCGAACAGCGGCAGCGCCGAGAGGATCAGCAGGAGCACGAACGCGACCGAGGCGACCAGCTTGCCCCAGACGATGCTGAACGACGGGACGCAGCTGACCAGCAGCACGTCGAGCGTCTGGCGCTCGCGCTCGCCGCTGATCGCGCCCGCCGCCACGCCCGGCGCCACCAGGCACACCAGCGCGAGCTGGACCAGGGCGAGGGCGGTGAACACGTTGCTCCCCACCTCGGCGAAGCCGAAGGGCCGCTGGGGGCCCACGAGCTGCGTCGAAAAGGCCTCCCAGGCGAACACGCCGAGCAGACCGAGGTACAGGGCGATGACCGCCGGCGCCCGCCACGTGCGCACGCGCGCCAGCGCGTCCTTCAGGATCAGCGGGTTGACCACGAGCCGGCGGAGCGCGGTGGTCACGCGTCCCGCTCCGTGAGCCGCATGAACACGTCGGAGAGGCCGGCGTCGACGGGGGCGAACGCGTTCACGTCGAACCCCGCCTGCACCAGGTCGCGCAGCAGCTCGTGCGCCGCCAGCCCGGCCTCGACCTGCGCCTCCAGGCCGAGCTCGCCGACCTCCACCGCCAGCACGCCCGGCCACGCCGCCACGCGGCGCCGGGCCTCGGCCGCGCGGGCGTCGTCGGCGCCGGCCAGCTCGACCCGCAGCCGCCGGCGGCCGGCGGCGCGGCCCAGCACGTCCGCCTTGGGCCCGATCTCGACGATCCGGCCGGCGTCGATGACCCCGACCCACGTGCACAGCTCCTCGACCTCCGGGACGATGTGGCTCGAGATCAGGATCGTCTTGCCCATCCGCCGCAGCTCGCGGATCAGCTCCTGCATCTCCAGGCGCGCCCGCGGGTCCAGCCCCGAGGCCGGCTCGTCCAGCAGCAGCACGCGCGGCTCGTGGACCAGCGCCCGGGCCAGGCACAGCCGTTGCTTCATGCCCCGGCTCAGCGAGTCCACCTCGTCGCCGCCGCGGTCGGCCAGGTCCACCAGCTCGAGGAGCTCGGCCGCCACCCGGCGCCGGCGCGCCGCCGGCACGTCGTAGCAGGACGCGTAGAAGTCGAGGTACTCGACCACGCTCAGGTGGTCGTACACGCCGAAGAAGTCCGGCATGTAGCCCATCAGGCGGCGCACGGCGTCCGGCTGGCGGTCCACGCGGACGCCCCCGATCGTCGCCGTCCCCCCGTCGGGCGGGGTCAGCGTCGCCAGGATGCGGATGGTGGTCGTCTTGCCGGCGCCGTTGGGGCCCAGGAAGCCGAAGATCTCGCCCTCGGGGACGGCGAAGTCCACCTGGTCGAGCGCCACGCGGCCGCCGTAGCGCTTGTGGAGGCCCTGGACCTCGATCACGGGGCGTCGCTCAGCGTGACGCTGACCTGGGCCTCGTCCGAGGTGACCCGCGCCCGGATCACGCCGCCGGGGCCGATCTCGCCGCTCGTGACCGCCGAGGACGTGCCGCCGGCCGCCGAGCGCCAGGTGTGCGCGTCCCAGTCGTAGACCTCGAGGAGCGGCGCGATCGTGGGCGGCCGGGTGGGCAGCAGCGTGGTCGTGACCGCGACGTGCCCCGTCAGTCCGGGCGGCACCGCCTGCTCGAACACCTCCACCTCCGTCCCGCCGCTCGTCGTGTAGCTGGAGACGACCCGGGCCGGCGACGCCCCTGCCGCCGCGTCCGCCGACTGCAGGTGCACCGGCTCGACCACGAGGGCCCGACCGGTCGTCGGCGGCCGCTCGCCGGCGATGCGCAGCGTGCTCGTCGGGTCCACCTGCCCGACCAGCGCCCATTCGCCGGGCCGGACGGCGACCGACGTCGCCGCGAGCATCGCCAGCGTCCGGTCGGCGCTCGCGGCCGTGGCCTGGCCGAACACGATGCTGGGGAGCGCGTACCCGACCTTGCTGATCAGGGGTCCGGAGGCGGCGGCCGTGCTCAACGGCAGGTCCACGTTCGCCGTGGCCCCGGGGCCGAGCGACGCGGCCAGCGTCGTCTGGGTGTTCGCGTTGGCGATCTGGAGGTTGCGCACCGTGCGCGACGAGTGGTTCACCACCTGGCCCTGCAGCCGGCCGGACCGCAGGCTCAGGCGCGCCTCGATGGGGAGGCCGGCGCCGCCGCCGGCGCCCTCGTGCGACACCGCGAGGGTCTGCACCGGCCGCAGGTCCCAGACGGCGACGTTCGGAAAGGTGACCCGGGGGGCGTTCGCGACCGCGATCCGGGCCGCGTCGCCGCCGCCGAACAGGTAGGGGCCGAACGTGGACTGCGCGGTGGTGACGATGGTGCCCGGCGGCGCCGACAGCGTGACGTCGCCGCGGCGCGGCGTCAGGATGCCGTCGTACTCGGCGGTCTCGACGGCGCCGCCCGGGGCCAGCCGCTCGACCTGGACCTCGACCACCTGGTAGTCGGAGCCACGGGTCCCGAAGCCGGCCACGTACGCGCCGGCGGTGCACACGACGGCGACGGCCGGCACGACCACCCAGAGCAGGCCGCGCCGGCCCACGGACCGCAGCACCGCGTACGACAGCCCGCTGACCACCAGGATGTAGACGACCAGCAGCCCGGCCAGCAGGCCGAACGGCGGCGACGCGGCCGGCGGCGCCACGGCCAGCGCCTGGCCGAGATAGCCGGGAAAGCCGGGCGCGGAGCCGGGCCCCGAGCCGACCGGCGGGCCGCCGAAGTTCGTGCCCCCGCCGAACCCGAGCTTCGCGAGCTGCGTCGAGCCCGAGCCCGACGCCGCGCTGAGGCCGCGGGCCAGCGCCTGGCCCCACGCCGCGCCCGCCAGGTCGAGCTGGCCGTCGAACGGCGCCGCCAGCGGGTCGAACGGCCAGGCTCCCGGTCGTCACGGACGCGGTCGCGTCGGTCGTCGATCCGCTCAGCTCGGCCAGCGGCCCCAGCGAGGCGGTGGCCACGCCCGACGGCTGGAGCGGGACCAGGTCGCCGGGCAGGGGGCCCAGCGTCCGCCGGGCGCCGGCGCCGCCGGCCTCGATCAGCGTGCCGCCCAGGCCGACGAAGTCTTCGAGCGCGCGCTCCTGGGCGGGGCTCAGCGAGCCGGAGTCGAACTGGTCGAGGACCACCGCGTTCAGGCCGCTCAGGCGGATCGCGTCGGCCGGGAACGCCTGGCCGGTCGCGAACTGCGTCACGGCGGCGTCGAGCTGGCTCCGCGACCGCAGGAGCGCGTCGAGCCGCTGGTCGACGCGCGGCACGTCGCTGACCACCGCCACCGCGCCGCCGGCGCCGGCGCTGGTCGGGACGCTGGCGGTCGCGCGCACGGCGCCGCGATCGTCGCGGAGCTCGGCGCGGTAGCCGCTCTGCGTCTCGAGCACGTAGACCGTCACCGTGCGCTGGCTGCCGGCCGGCACCGTCACGGCCGCGTCGTACTCGGGGAACACCCCCTGCGGCCCGCTGGCGTAGCCGGTGCCGGGGACGAGGGCCGCGGTGCCGGTGAACGTGCCCGGGCCGTCGTTGCGGATGCTCATGACGTACGGCGTCCAGGAACCCACGCGGCCGCCCTGGTTCCAGAGGCGGCTCACGGTCAGGGTGGGGCCGGAGGCCTGCCCGGCGGCGGCCGCGGGCATCGCCCACCCGGCGGCCAGGAGCCCCAGGATGGCCAGCAGCCACGGCCGCCGGGTCCACCGGATTCGCGGGGTCGAGCCGGGTATGGGCCTGCTCATGCTCAGGGTCAGCACAGTATGGAGGGCCGAGCTGTTGACGTTCTTCTTACGCCAGCCGGCGCGTCACACCGCCCGGCCGGGCGGTGCCACCATGATCGTGAACACCGCCGCTCTCAGCACGCACGGGCTCTCGAAGCGGTATGGCTCCCGCCCGGCGGTCCGCGACCTGGACCTGGAGGTCCGGCACGGCGAGGTCTTCGGCTTCCTCGGGCCCAACGGGGCCGGCAAGACGACCACGATCCGCATGGCCCTGGACCTGATCCGGCCCACGTCGGGGTGGGTCGAGGTGCTGGGCCGCGACGTCCACGAGCACCGGGCCGAGGTCCTGCCCCGCGTGGGCGCGCTCGTCGAGACGCCCGCCCTCTACCCCTACCTGTCGGGCCGCCAGAACCTGCGCGCGTTCGGCCACATGCTCGGGGGCGTCCCC
>VBJR01000236.1 GCA_005880175.1 Chloroflexota bacterium | reverse complement strand
CGCCCGGTAGGTCCGGGAGTCGGCGGCGTCCATGCTGACGCGGAGCTCGTCCAGCCCGGCCGCGACGAGCCGCTCGGCGAGCCGCCGGTGCAGGGCCAGCGCGTTCGTGTTGAACAGCACGCGGGCGCCGCGGTGGTTGGCCTCGGCGACCATGGCGGGGAGGTCGCGGGCCAGCAGCGGCTCGCCGACTCCGTGCAGCACCACGCGCTCGACGCCGGGGAACTGGTCGAGGATGGCGACGAACCGGCCGAGGTCGAGGTCCGCCTCCGGCTCGCGGGTGAAGAACGTCCGCGGGCAGGTGGTGCACAGCTCGTTGCAGCGGTTGGTGGGCTCGATGTAGACCTCGCGGGGGGGCGGCACCATACGGCCGCGATTCTGCGAGAGGGTCGGTGACGGAGGTGTGACCACTACGCGAGCAGGCGCTCGGCCGTCCGGACGAGCAGCCGCAGCTTCGCCCACTGGGCCTCGGGAGTGATCGCGTTGCCGCCGACCGAGGTGGCGAACCCGCACTGGGTGCCGATCGCCAGCCGCTCGCGGCCGACGACGCGGGCGGCGGCGTCCACACGCGCCCCCAGCGCTGCCTCGGACTCCAGGTCGGACCGCTTCGTCGTGACCAGCCCCAGCACGACGACGCGGTCGTCGGGCACGTGCCGGAGCGGCTCGAACGTTCCCGACCGCTCGTCGTCGTACTCGAGCAGCAGCCGGTCGGCGTGGACGCCCGCCAGCACCGGGCCGGCGATGGCGTCGTAGCCGCCCGCGACCAGCCACCGGCTGTGCTGGTTGCCCCGGCACAGGTGGAAGCCGAACGTGGCCGGCCGGCCCGCGGCGATCACGGCGTTGTCGAGCTCGATCCCGTACGACAGCCAGCGCTCCAGCGGCCAGCCGCGCGCCTCGTAGAACGCGCGCCACGCGGGGTCGATCAACAGCGGGTAGTGGGGGGCGTCCAGCTGGAGGTACGCGCAGCCGAGCCGGACCAGCTCGCGCACCTCGTCCCGGAGGACGTCCACGACGTCGGCCATGAACGCGTCGAACGTCGGGTAGGCGCCCGTCGAGCGCTCGGGCGACCAGAGGTTGGCGAACAGGCTGGGGCTGGGTAGCGTGACCTTGGCGGTGGCGCCGGCGGCATGTCGATGCGGACGTCGCCGACGTCGCCGGAGTGCCAGTCGCCCCACAGCCAGGCCGTGATGCCCGCGCCGGTGAAGCCGTCGCACGCCGCGGTCAGCTCGGCCTGGAACGACTCGCGGCGCAGCTCGCCGTCGGTGACGACGGGGCAGCCGGCCTCCCGCTGGAGGGCCACCACCCCGGCGACGGCGCGGTCCTCGACGGCCTTGAACGCCGCATCACCGAGGCGACCCGCGGCGTGCGCCTCGCGGGCGTCGAGCAGGGGGCGGGGCCGGAGCAGGCTGCCGACGTGCTCCGCCCGCGCGGTGACTGGCGCCATGGGTCCAGTCTGCGTCCCGCGGCCGCGGCGGCGGTCACCCCCGATACACTGCCGTGTCGGAGAGGGAGCCGCGTGGAGATCATCCGGAGCTTCGTCGAGCGCAGGGTACGGACCAGCCTGGCCATCGGCGGCGTCGTCGTCGGTGTGCTCGCCCTCACCCTGACGGGCGCGCTCGCCGAGCACTTCGACGCCCAGACGGCCGGCGGCGTCGCGTACTACCGCACCAGCATCCAGGTCGCCGACAGCGCCGGCACGTACGCGGGGGTCATCTCCCTCACCAAGGTGGACCCGATCCAGAAGCTCCCCGGCGTCGCCGCCGCGCTGCCGACGATCACGCTCCTGGCCCGGCCCGGCACCACGATCACCACGCCGCTCGGGCTGCCCGACACGATCGAGTACACCGACCCGGCCGCGGCCAGGCTCTCGCCGCTGAAGACCACCCTCGCGGCCGGCAAGCCCCTCGACCCGAAGCACCAGGGCGACGTCGTCCTGGGCGCGGACCTGGCCACCGAGTTCAAGGTCAAGGTGGGCGACAGCATCGACCTGCCGGTCCGCCCGGTCGACGCCAACCCCGACTTCGTCAACCACGCCTTCCATGTGATCGGCGTGCTGCGCCGGACCAACACGCTGCCCGACGCCATCGCGTCGATCGGCCTGCTCGACGCCCAGACGCTGCTCCAGGAGAGCCTGCCCGCCTCGTTCCGCGATCGGGTGGACCCCTCCTCGCTGGCGTCGGGCATCACCGTGTACGGCAAGCCCGGCACCGACCTGGACAAGCTGGCCGACCAGATCAACACGAAGGTCTCCGGCGTCTCCGCGACGCGGCCCAGCGACTACGTGCGCGGCTTCGACCAGAGCGCCCGGTTCGACGCGATCGCGATCGTGGCCGGCGGGCTGACCGTGCTGCTCGCCGGGCTCGTCCTGCTCGACACGATGCTGATGGCCGTGGCCGAGCGCGCCCACGAGATCGCGCTGAAGGGGCTGATGGGCGCCCGGATGTGGCACGTCGTGGCCGAGCATGTGCTCGAGGCGTTTCTGCTGGGACTCATCGGCGGGGCGCTCGGCTACGGACTCGGCGCCGGCCTGTCATACCTGCTCGACCTGTCCGGGCGGTCGATCGGCATGGACGTCTTCCTGCTCACCCCGCGGCTGGCGAAGATCGCGCTCGGCCTGACCGTCGGGATCGGCCTGGCCGCCGGCGTCGTGCCCGCGCTGCGGGCGGTGCGCGTGGACCCCGGCCGGGCGCTGCGCGACCGGTAGCGGCGATGACGGCGATCGAGGTCCGCGGCCTGGGCGTGAAGTACCGGCAGGGCCAGCCGGGCGCGGTCACGGCGCTGGAGGGGGTGACGCTCAGCGTCCAGTCCGGCGAGTTCGTCTCGGTCCTCGGCCGCGCCGGCAGCGGCAAGACCACGCTGCTGCAGTGCCTCGGCCTGGTGCTCCGCCCGACGTCCGGCCTGGTCGTTCTCGACGGCACCGACACGAACGCGCTGACCGACGGCCAGCGGGCCGACCTCCGGAGCCGCCGGATCGGGTTCGTCCTCCGCGACCGCAACCTGCTCCCGGGCCTGACGGTGCTGGAGAACGTCCTGCTCCCGCTCCGCTACGCCGGGGTGGCGGCCCTGGGACGGGCCGGGCGGGCCCGGGCTCGCGACCTCCTCGACCTGGTCGGGCTGGCCGACCAGGCGCGGGCCCGGCCGGACCAGCTCTCGGTGGCCCAGGCCCAGCGGGTGGCCATCGCGAGGGCGCTCGTGAAGGTGCCGGCGCTGGTCCTGGCCGACGAGCCGACCGGCGAGGTGGACGACGAGACGTCGGACGAGCTGCTCTACCTGCTCCAGCAGGTGAACCGCATGAGCGACGTCACGATCATCGTGACGACGCAGGACCGGGACGTGGCGTCCTGCATGGACCGCATGATCCGGCTCGGGGCCGGCCGCGTACTCTCGGACGAGCGTCTGCGCGTCGCCTGACGCGGCGCACGCCACTGTGCTTCAATACCGGACGATCCAATGGGGGTAGTTGGATTTCCGTCCGATGGATGGCGTCTGGACCGTGCCCGTCTCCAGCGCCTTCTGCCACGACGAGTCACTCGGCGACACGTCATTGGTGGAGCAATCGCGGCCGGGAGCGCGGTCACCGCTCTTCGACTGCTCGGGCAAGCGCGCGCCAGCTCCGTGACCGCCAGCAGGGCCGCGCCGAAGGCGGCGGCCGCGACGGCCGCCAGGGCCGCGGACTGGACGTCGCCGCTCACGGCGGAGACCGCCCGCATCACGCACCTGCTGCGCCGGGCCACGTTCGGCGCGTCGCCGGACGAGCTGGAGGCCGCGTTCCAGCTGGGCTACGGCAAGATGGTGGACAAGCTGGTCGAGACGGCGCCCGCGGCGCCTCCGGCCGTGCCCGGGATGAAGGGCGGGGGCGGCGTCGACGTCGACACGCTGCAGCAGTGGTGGATCGACCACATGCTGGCCACGCCGACGCCGTTCGCCGAGCGGATGACGCTGTTCTGGCACGGCCACTTCACGAGCGACTCCACGAAGGTCGGGACGGACCGGCCGTACCTGTACTGGCAGAACCTGACCTGGCGCAAGATGGCGCTCACCGACCTCGGGTCGATGCTGATGCAGGTCACGACCGACCCGGCGATGATGGTCTATCTCGACCTGAGCACCAGCACCGGGAAGTCACCCAACGAGAACTACTCGCGCGAGCTGATGGAGCTGTTCACGCTCGGCGCGGGCAACTTCACCGAGGACGACGTCAGGGCCGGCGCGAAGGCGCTGGCCGGCTGGAGGCTGCCGACGACCGCCGACAAGTCGATGACCGGCGTGTTCGAGAAGCGGCGCGCGTACTCGGGCGGCCCGCTGACGTTCCTGGGCCGGACCGGACAGATCGACACGAAGGGCGTGATCGACGCCATCCTGGCCAGCCCGGCGCTGGCCACGCAGGTCGTCACCAAGGTCGTGCACCACTTCGTGTCGCCATCTCCCGAGGCGAGGTACATCCAGCGTCTGGCCGACGAGTTCCGGGCCAGCAAGTACGACATGAAGACGCTGATGCGGAGCGTCTTCCTGAGCCCGGAGTTCATCCAGGACCCGTCGTACCGGTCCCTGATCAAGTCCCCGGTCGAGTACATGGTCAGCGTCCTCAAGGCCCTGAAGGCGCCCCAGCTGTCGAAGACGGTGGTGGACGCGGGCCAGAACATGGGGCAGATGCTGTTCGACCCGCCGGACGTCGGCGGCTGGCCCAACAACGACGGCTGGATCTCGTCGAACACCCTCATGGCCAGGGTCAACTTCGTGTCGACCGTGCTGGGGCGGATGCGCTCCCTGCCCACGGTCAAGGACCTGGGCCAGCTCCAGCTCTCGTGCTGATGTCGCCCGAATTCACCCTGAAGTAGAGGCCGCCAGATGAGCAAGGACAAGGCCGGGATCAACGAGCTGAACCGGAGGGACTTCCTCCAGGCGGGTCTGCGCTTCGGGACCGCGGCGAGCGCGCTGGCGGCCGGCTATGCCGCCGTCCCCGACGCGTTCGCGCGGGCCGTGTACGCGGCCAAGCAGGCAGGCGTCAACAACGACAACGTCCTCGTCATGATCCAGCTGGCCGGCGGCAACGACGGCCTGCGCACCGTGGTCCCGCTGCAGGACCCGAAGCTGCACGACCTGCGGCCGATCCTGGCCGCCGCGTCGGTGCCCGCGGCCCTGCCGCTGAACGGCGCCTTCGGGCTGAACCAGAACATGCCCGGCATCAAGGCGCTGTACGACCAGGGCAAGGTCGCCATCGTCCAGGGCGTCGGCTACCCCAACCCGAGCTTCTCGCACTTCGAGTCGATCCGGGTCTGGGAGACGGGCGACCCGACGCGCCGGCAGGTCGAGGGCTGGCTGGGCAAGACGCTGACGCAGAACTACGACTCGATGGGCCACCCGCTGACCGCGTGCGCCTGCGGGACGACCGACATCCCCGGGGCGCTGCGCGACATGCACGCCACGGTCTCCGTGATCGACGACTCGCGGACGTTCGGGTTCCAGGGCGGGAGCAAGGTGGAGTCCGCTGCGGGCACCGTCTGGAAGGGCACCCCTGGCATCTACGGCGCCCTCTTCGACACCGCCATCTCCACGGTCCAGCAGTCGATCGCCAGCGTCCGGACCGCGGTCTCCCGGCAGGGCAACGTCAAGTACCAGGACAACGCCAAGCTGGTGTACCCGTCCAAGACCGAGCTGGGCGCCGCCCTGCAGCTGGCCGCCTCGCTGATCACCAGCGGGAGCGGCGTGAAGCTGCTGCACGTCACGCTCGGCGGCTTCGACACGCACCAGACGGAGCTCCAGCGCCACAACGACCTGATGGGCTACCTGGACCAGTCGGTGTCGGCGTTCTACCAGGACCTGAGCATGCACAACATGGCCGACAAGGTCCTGGTCGCGACGTGGTCCGAGTTCAGCCGGCGGCCCCAGGAGAACGCGAGCGGCGGCACCGACCACGGCGCGGCGTCCGCGATGCTGCTGATGGGCAACCCGGTCAAGGGCGGGTTCTACGGGCAGGCGCCCAACCTGGGCAACCTGGACGGCACCGGGAACCTCCGGTACACCGTGGACTTCCGGTCGGTCTACCAGGAGATCCTCAACACCCACCTGGGCGCGGACGCGAAGGAGATCCTGGGCCAGACGTTCGACCGGGTGCCGTTCCTGAAGGCGGCGGCGGGGGTGGCTGCGGCCGCGGTGACGTGAGAGGGGTCCCGGCCTGGGCGCTCAAGGGCAGCGCGGTCTGCCTGACGGTGGTGGCGACGTGCACCGCGGCGAGCTACGTCGGCGGGCACGTCAAGGACCGCGCCGCGCCCCTGCGGCCGTCCCTGCACCCTGATACGGGCACGGTCGCCCTGGGGCCCGCGGTGCGCGGCACGACGTCGGCCCCGGTCACGGAGACCCACGCCTCCTGAACTTCGACACGTTCATGTGGATCCTGGCGCGCGTCAGCGGGCTGAGCGCGTCGGCGGCGCTGGCGATCTCCCTGCTGACCGGGCTGGCGCTGCGCAGCGCGGTCCTGGACTGGCTGGCCACGAACCGGGCCGTGCGCACCACGCACGAGTTCACCGCGCTGCTCTGGATCCCGCTCGGCGCGCTCCACCTGGTCTTCCTGCTGCTCGACAGCAACGTCCGCAACGCGCTGCGGGTGGTGGACCTGGTCGTCCCGTTCCAGGCCGGGTTCGGGCCGGTGGCGCTCGGCATGGGCACGCTCAGCCTCGACCTGTTCGTGGTGGTCGCGGTCACCGGGTGGCTGCGCCGGCGGATCCACGCCGTGGCCTGGCGGTGGATCCACCGTCTCTCCTACCTGGCCTGCGCGATGCTGTTCCTGCACGCGCTCCTGGGCGGCAGCGACTTCAGCTCCCCCCAGGTGTCGGCCATCACCTGGTCGGCCGCGGCCGTCCTGGCGGTGCTGAGCCTGGCCCGCGTGGCCTGGGGCCGCCTGTCCGCTGGGGATTCGCGCGAGCTCCGGCGCTGAGATCGTCAGGAGGCGGACAATAGGGTGCTGGCAGGCGCGGGCCAGCGGCGCGGTGAGCGCCGTTCTGGCGAAGGAGAAGACCCATGTCCGAGAACTCGTCAACCGGCGCGGCGACGCAGTCGTCGCCGGCCCCACAGCCGACGGTCCAGCTCGGCACACCGGACGTCTACGAGGTGCACGGGGGCGGCATCAGCGTCACGTACCACCCGACGTTCGCCGGCGGCGTGCCGGCGCTGACGTACCAGGACTCGCACCGGACGCTGAGCTTCCGCGGTGACCAGATCCGCCGGGTGGACGTGCCCGACCTGGGCACCGTCGTCAGCGTCACGCTCGTCATGACGGTGGACACGGGGTCCACCCGGTTCAGCCTCCTCGTGCCGCAGGTGAGCCTCCCCAATCAGCTCGGCGCCTCGACGCACATCGCGACCGAGGGGATCACGACGGTGCACCGGCGCTCGCCGGTCCCCGCGGCCAACCTGGGCCAGCGTGACGTGTACACGGTCACGCCGCTGCATGGCACCGCCTCGATAGTGATCATCCCGCTGTAGACGCGAGCGACGTCCCGCTCATCGCCCGACGGTCCGCGCCGCCATGCCCGGAGGCCGCCGGGAGGAGGGGCCGGGCGGGCCCCTCCTCGGGCGGTCGGGCGTCAGCCCACGCGATACGCGTAGGGGACGCTGATCACCTGGTCGCCGCTGGTGGTCACGCGGTTGAACGTGGAGACCTCCAGTGAGCCGCGGACCACGGTGCCCACCGGCGCGGTGGGCATGAACGTGACGGTGATGAGGCCGGTGGCGCCGGGCGCCAGCGTCAGCGGCGAGTACGGCGCGGTGGCGTCCACCGTCTGCTGCCAGATGTCGCCGGTCGTCGAGGTGACCGCCCCATCGAAGAGGCGGGTCTCGGCGACCACCGCGACGTTGGCGGTCGCCCTGGGCGCGCCGGTCGCCGGGAACGGTCCCTGCTCCTCCGGCAGCGCGAACCAGGAGCCGGGCGCCACCTGGGCCGCCGCGTCGGTCGCGATCGAGAAGTTGCCGGGCAGCGCGGTGCCCGCGCGCCGCGGACCGCCGAACCCGGCCTGGATGGACATGTCGATCGGCACGGTGCCCTGGGCCACCACGATGATGCGGTCTGAGCCCGGGGGCACGACGAAGCTCGGCGTCACCGCGGCCAGCGGCAGCGGGACGTTGGTGCTGCCGCTGACGAGCAGCGGGACCACCTGGGTCTGGTTCAGCCTCGGATCGACGAAGAAGTCCTTGGTGTCGACGCCGGTGTTCGTGACCACGATGGCTGCGGTCACCGGCTGGCCGGCCCGCAGGACGGTGCCCGCCGAGCGGGGTACGCCCAGCGCGGTCACCTGCGCGGCCGTGAAGCTGATCTGGCCGGTGAACGGCTCCTGCAGGTGGGCGCCGTCGATGCCCCGGGACAGGCGCAGGATGGCGGTCCAGCGGCCCGCCTGCGGCTTGCGCAGCGTGAACTGCATCACGTTGCCGAACCCGGTGATCTGGCCGGCCGCGTTGAGCTGCACGGTGCTCTGGTCGTCGAGCGGCTCGCCCGACGGGCTGACCAGGAAGCCGGTCAGCCGGTAGTTCGGGTCGCGCAGCGTCAGGGCCAGGTTCAGGGCCGGCTTGCCTGAGCGCACGTCGAACTGGAAGGAGAACATCTGGGCGTTCGTGGCCGAGCGGCCGTTGCCGCCCTGCAGGACGCCCGTGAACGTGCCGCCGTCGGCGCCGATCGGCACCAGGGCGCGCAGCGTGATCGGGACGCTGGTGGTCGAGCCGCCGCTGCCGGCCAGTACCAGGCTGGCGGCGAGGTCGCCCGCCGCGGCCGGCGTCGTCACGCTGACCGTGAACCGGCCGGTCTGGCCGGGGCCGATGACGCGGCTGGCCGGCGACACCCGGCCGAACGGCTCGAACCGCGAGCTGGAGAACGCGAACTGGACGCTGCCGTTGTACGCGGCCGCGCCGTTCTTCGTGGACCAGATGAGGGCGGTCCAGGTGCCCGGCATCGGGTCGTGGACGTCCACGTGGCCGAAACCGGCGGCGGCGCCCTGCGGCAGGGAGTACATCGCCAGCCGGCCGACGGGGTCGAACAGCGTCTCGCGGACCGTGCTGGCCGGTTGGGCCAGGGCGGCCCAGGTGATGTCGGCGTCCAGGCGCTGGGCGCCGGTGGGCACGGTGAACTGGTGCAGCGCGAACTCCCGCTGCGTGCCGCCGCTGTCCAGGAACGCCGGCGCGGTGGCGGGGTTCAGCGTGAGCGAGCCGGTGTCGGTCGCCATCGGGTCGCCGGCCAGCGTGCGGACGCTGGGCGTGACCGTCTGCGCGCCGGCGCCGGTGTTCGTCACGTCCACCTGGAACGTGTGGCGGCTGCCGGCCGGCGCGGTGGACTCGAAGCTGGAGCGGTTGAGCACCAGGCTGGAGCCCTGCGCGGCCGGGGAGCCGTTGGCGTCGTGGATGGACAGCGCGGCCTGGACGGCGCGCAGGGCGTTGGCGGCGCCGGCGCCCTGCTCCTGGGCGGGGATGCCCAGGTCGTCGGCCGTGCTGGTGACGATGCGCTTGACCAGGTCGGGCGCCGGGGTGGCGCCGCCGTGGCCGCGCCGGTAGGCGTCGATGACGAGGGCGGCCTCGCCGGCGACGAGCGGCGAGGACTCGCTGGTGCCGCCGAACTCCTGGATGGCCGACGGCCGCCCGGCGTTGTCGAGGCAGTTGGTGAACTGCGCGACGTTGGCGCTGCAGAGCGCCCAGCCGAGGTCGCCGGGCGCGAGCACGTCGAGCGTCCTCGGGCCGATCTGGGTGAAGCCGGCCGAGCTCAGGGCCGACGGGTTGTTGTCGATCCAGCCGCCCGCCGACAGCTGGCTGCCGAAGCCGGTGATCTGCCGGTACAGGCGGAGCTGGGTCGTGGCGCCGACGCCGATCACCGGGCTGGTGGCGGCGGTGTTGCCGATCGTGTTGGTGAAGCCGGCGTCGCCGCTGCTGGCGACGACGGTGATCCCGGCCGCGACGGCGTTCGCGTTCGCGATCTGGACGGCGTCGTCCCGGTCGTCGGGGAACGGGTTGGCGCCGAACGACTCGTTGATCACGTTCACGTGGTCGTGCTCGACCGCCCAGTCGATCGCCTGGATGATGGTGGAGTCGAACGCGCCGCCGGTCCCGAAGACCTTGAGGGCGACGAGGTTGGCGCCCGGCGCCACGCCCTTGACCCGGATCGTGCAGCCGGGCGGCAGCGGGTGGGCGGGGTTGACGAAGGTGCTCAGGTCGTAGACCTGGTTGCCCTGCGCCGCGATCGAGGCGGCGTCGCCGAAGGCCTCGCCGCCCCCGGTCACGGCGTTGACGCCGTCGCCGCTGAAGTCCTGGTAGTCGGTGACGATCGAGTGGCCGCCGCGCGTCAGGTCCGGGTTGTTGATGTCCAGGCCGTCGGCGATGAACGCGACGGTGACGCCGGTCCCGTCGGCCAGGTCGTGGGCGGCCGGCACGCCGGCGCCAGGCTGGAACTCGGTGCTGGTCAGCTGCAGGGCCTCGGGCTCGACCAGCGGCACGGACGGGTCGGCCGGACAGACCTGCTGGAGCTGGGCGGCCGTTGGCGCCGTGGCCGCTGCGGCCGGTGTGCCGGGCGCGGCCGGGGCCTGGGCGGCCAGGTCGGCCTGCGGGGCCGGCCGGGGGATGAACCGGTCGGGGACCACCGCCTGGACGGCGGGATCGGCGGCCAGGCGGTCGGCCTCGGCCTGCGAGATCGTGGCCGCGACCGCGTTGACCGTATGCAGGCTGCGGGCGGCGCTGTGGAGCTGGCTCAGCTCGCTCTTGACCGCCCGCTGATCGGCGTCCACCGCGGCCGCGCGGGCCGAGGCCTGGGCGCCCCGAGCCGGCAGCTCGGGATGCTGGTCGCGGAAGATGATGATCGACCGCTTGCTGGCGTCGGCGGACAGCCGGGCCACGTCGCCCATGGTCAGCGGCGTCCCCGGCTCGGGCGGCGGCGCCGGTGCCGCGGCCGCAGGGTTCGCCATGCCGACCGGCAGCAGGGCGACCGCCAGCACGAGCAGCCACCGTCGTGATGCCCTCATACGCACCCTCTCCTCTCTTCAGTCGCTCGAGCCCCGCCCAGGCCGTCCACCCGCGGCCCCGGGGCGCCCAAAGGGTCGGCGGTAGTACGGCGCCTGTCAACCTTCGTGGGGGCCGGGCGCGGGCCGGTGGCCGAAGACCGGTAGAATCTCAGCCTCGGATGAACAAGCGGAAGCGTGTGGCGCTGTCCAAGCACCGCGAAAAGAAGCGCAGGACGAAGTCGAGGGCGCGCGCCGCGCGCTAGCGCCAGACCGTCCGGCGGCGTAGCTCAGTGGTAGAGCACACGACTCATAATCGTGTTGTCGGTGGTTCGAACCCACCCGCCGCCACCAGCGCAACTTTCAAGTTCGAAATCACCTGATTTCACCCCTTTGCACCACCCATCAAGGTTTGCCCTCGTGTGTTATCGTGTTGTCGTTCAGGCAAAGAAATGGCCAAAACCTTGTCGGTCACGACCCGCCGACGAAAGCCCGCCGAGGCGGGCGACACGCCCATCGCGAAGGCCATCGAGGACTTCGAGTCGTACCTGCGCGTCACCCGCTCGCTGCCGGCGTACAACGTCCGGAACTACTTCCACTACCCCCTGATGGCCATCGTGCCGCCGTTCTGCGAGGAGCGTGGGATCGACGTGATGAAGGGGCTCGATCGCGAGGCGGTCGACCAGCTGGTCCTCTTCATCGAGGGATTGCGCAGCAAGAGGAACGGCGCGCCGATCTCGCCTGCGTCCCGCGTTGCGTACCTGAAGGCAGTGAAGTACTTCCTGCGATGGGCGCAGGGCGAGAAGATGACGCCCGTCGACGGCGACCACATCGGCCTGCCCGCCCTCAAGAAGCAGCACAAGGACGTGCTGACGAAGGATGAGCAGCGCCGCCTGGAGGCCGGCGCCCAGAGCGAGCGCGACAAGCTGATCATCAAGGTGATGCTGGAGACAGCCGCCCGCGAAGAGGGCGTGGCGAACATCCAGACAACCGACCTCGTCGAACGGGACCGCCGCTTCTACTTCGTCCGGGTGACCGACAAGACGGGGACCCGGCAGCCGCCGATCACGCCCGAACTGTACCGGCGCCTGGTGGACTACCGTGCCGGGAAGACCGGTCGGGCGCGAACCAGGAGCAGCTTCCTCTTCATCGCGACACACCGCGACCGAACGACCAAGCAGCACGAGCCGCTCGGCACGGCGGGCGTGTACCGGGCCATCAAGAAGGCGGCGGAGGTCGCCGAGTTGGACCGCGAACGGGTCAAGCCGCACCTGCTCCGGGCGACCGCGATCACTCGAATGTGCAACGCGGGCATGCATCCGGCGATGGTCAGCGAGATCACCGGGGTGTCGGTGGCCGTGATCGCCAGGCACTACCACCACCCGGCGCCCGAGGACGTGTGGCAGGCCGCGATGCTCGCCCTGGACGAGTAGGACCTCGGCGCTCAGCCGGCCGATCGGCATCGCCGCCGGCGCCTCGTGAAGTCGTGTCTATGCAACATGACGTTCGGCCGATGTAACGAGCTGACGGGAAAACGATGCATCAGTTGTGTCATCTGATCAGGGCCTAAGCCTGTTTGGATGAAAGACAGTGAGACATCGAGAGGAGAGCGTCAAGGCCAGGGGGGAGCGGGTTCAGATTCGCGACGCGCCGGGGGCGGAAGCCTGCGCCGCCGACGTCGGCCGGGCCCGATGACCCTCGGCTACCGCCTCCCGCCGGACAAGATGAACCGCGCGCGCGTGGAGCGCGGTTGGTCGGTCTCCGATCTTGCGCGTGAGGCCGACCTGAGCATCGCCACGGCCAGCAGGGCGCTGGCCGGCCGGCCGGTGTCGGTGAAGACGCTCTGCGGGCTCGGCCGGGCGTTCAGTCGACACGCGCCACACCCGGAAGTGCACGCGCTGCTCGGGATCGTGCTGGTCGAGTCCAAACGAGCCGAGGAGGGGGCCAGGTGATCGCGTCCCGTTCGGCGCGAGCTTGAGTTTCACAACCTCCATCTCAAGATCGGGGTGACGATCGTGCTGCGGCGAGCGCACAGGCCGCAGCTTCATGGCCAGCGCGACGTGAGCCGCAGCGACGTCCCCGCAAGCGTGCGATCACGGTCGACGGCTTCGAGTTCATCACCTTGGAATGGACAGTGCGGAGGGTCCGGTGACGTCCAGCGCGCAAAACGGCGGTCCGCCGCACGACCTTGAGGCCGAAGTCGGGCTGCTCGGGTCGATCCTGCTCGACCCCGACGCCGGCCGGCGCGTTCGTGATCTCGTCGGGGCCGACGACTTCTACCGCGAGAACAACGGCACGATCTTCCGGGCGGCCCTCAAGCTGCTCGAGGACGGCGAGCCAATCGATCCCACGACCGTCGGCGGGGAGCTGGCTCGCATGGGCTTCCTCGATCGGGTTGGCGGCCGCGCGCACCTGTGGCAGCTCAGGGAGCTGGTCCCGACCGCGGCCATCGCGGAGAACTCGGCGCGCATTGTGCGCGAGCTGGCGACGCTGCGCAGGGTGGGCGCCCAGGCCCTCGAGGTGGCGAAGGCGGCGCGCGACCGCACGGCGTTGGACGCGCTCGGCGATCACATCGACCTCCTCCGCGAGGCCGCGACGCCGGAGGCGGCCTGGCAGCCGCCGCTACCTCTGGTCGACACCGGGACGCTTCCGGAGTTCCCGTTGGAGGCTCTGCCGGGCTGGTGCGCGGCCTACGCAGCCGCAGTGGCGGAGGCTACCCAGACGCCGCGCGACCTGGCCGGGATGATCGTCCTCGCCAGCCTCGCCACCTGCGCTGGCGGCCGCCAGCGCGTGGAGATCAAGTCCGGCTGGGAGGAGCCGCTGAACCTCTACGTGCTGGTGGCGCTGCCGCCGGGCGAGCGCAAGTCGGCCGTATTCGAAGCGGTGACGGCTCCACTCTCCGAGTTCGAGGAGGAGCGAGCCCAGACGCTCGCGCCGGTGGTCACCGAGGCCGCGATCCGGCGGCGAGCGCTGGAGCGGGCCGCCGAGAAGGCGGAGACAGAGGCCGCCAACGCCAAGACCACGGAGGCGCGCGAGGCGTGCATCGAGCGCGCCGCCCAGCTGGCCACGGAGGCGGAGTCGGTCATCGTGCCGGCGCCCTACCGCCTGCTCGTCGACGACGCCACCCCGGAGATCCTGGCCAGCCTGCTCGCGCAGCAGGGCGGCCGCATCGCCCTCCTGAGCCCAGAGGGTGGGGTCGTCGGTCAGATGGCCGGCCGCTACTCGCCGTCGCGTGTGGCCGGGGCCAACCTCGGCGTGTACCTGAAGGGCCACGCCGGCGACCGGCTGCGCATCGACCGCGTCGGCCGTGCCTCCGAATACGTCCCCAGACCCGCCCTCACGATCGGGCTGGCAGTGCAGCCCGAGGTGCTCCGGACCATGGCGGACGTGCCGGAGCTGGGCGGCCTCGGCGTGCTGGCGCGCTTCCTCTACTCCGTGCCGAGAAGCCTGATGGGCGACCGCAACGCCGACCCGGACCCAGTCCCCGGCGAGCTGGCTCACGAGTACGCGTTCAAGCTGACGATGCTGGCCCGCAACCTGGACGCCGCTGGCAAGCCGTGGGCGATCCCCTTCACGGCGGCCAGCAGGCGGCTGCTGATCGAGTACAGCGCCGCCCTGGAGCCCCGGCTGGGCGAGACCGGCGACCTGCGGTACATGCGGGATTGGGCCGGCAAGCTTCCCGGCGCGATCGCGCGAGTGGCCGGCCTCATCCACCTGGCGGGCAGCGTCCGCGGCGCCTGGGGCGAAGAGGTGGCGCCGGTGTCGGTCGAGTCAGCCATCAGGGTGGGAAACTACGCCATCGAGCACGCCCGCGCCGCCTTCGGCCTGATGGGCGCCGATCCCCACGTCGAGCTCGGGCGCAGGGTGCTGCGCTGGATCGCCGACCGCGCGCTGACCGAGTTCAGCCGGCGCGACGCCTTCGATCAGTTGCGCGATCAGCACCTGCACAAGGTGACCGACCTCGATCCGGCCCTCGAGCTGCTCATCGCCCACGGCTACCTGGCCCGAGTCGCCACGTCCCGAGGACCTGGCCGTCCGAGTATCCGCTTTCGCGTGAACCCTCTTTCGCAAAACCCGCAGAACCCGCAAAACCAGGCCACTGCGCCGGGTTCTGCGGGTTCTGCGCCAGGGCATCCGGGCGGCTATGGCGTTGTACCGTGACGCTTGGCCTCACTTGCCTGGCAGGGGGCGGCGTTGTGGTCGCCGCGAGGCCAATGCACGGCGCAGAACCCGCAGAACTGCCCGGCTGTCAGGTTTTGCGGGAGTTCTGCGGCTCTGGTAATGGTCCCGCACGGTGAGCACCGGATCCAGGCTATGGGGCGCGACGACGGGACCGACGGACGGGACGAGACCTGGCCGACGTTCGGGGTCGGTGTCCGTGCCTCGCCGGTGAATCGATGTATCGTTGACGCGTCCTAACACTGAACGGGAGGTAACCGAGAGGCGCATGGCCCGGAAAGACGTTGGCGAGCCGCGCGACAGCGCCGCAAGATCGGAGGTCACGCGGCATCCGCAGTTGCGGGTGTTTCTGAGTCATACCTGGGAGCTACGCAGTTACCCGCCGGAACGATCGTTCGTGGCCGCCGCCAGGGATGCGGTGCTGCGTGCGGGACACGCAGTAGGCGACTCGACACCCGCGGCGACCAACGCTCTAGCGGAAGCAGACGTCTACATCGGACTCATTGCCCATCAATTCAACAAGCGAGCGGCTGGATGGCCCGGCGTCTCGTACGCACGGGAATTCGAGGCCGCGACCAATCTGGGGTTGTCGAGGCTCGTCTTCTTCGTGCATGACGATGCCAGGTCCATGCACCTTGTCAGGCAATCTGCGGAGGATCACACGCGACAAACGCCGTTTCTCCTGCGGCTGGTCGAGGAGTTTGATCTGACGACTGTGTCGATCGGGTCGCCAGCTGAACTGGAGATCGCTCTTTATCAGGCACTGACCGAACTAGCCATCAGGCGTCCCTCCACTATCCAGCCGTCCGGGAACAGCGGGTTCTCGAGCGACGTCGGGAATCGTCCACGGCAGGGGCCGTTCAAGAACGCGCAAGCGGCGCTCTGGCTCAACAACCACGCCATCGACTTGTCCAATCAAGGGCGATGGACGGAGGCGCTCCAACCGGCGGAGCAGGCGGTCGGGCTGTACCGGCTGCTCGCTGAAACTCAGGGCCCCAAAGTCTATACGGAACTGGCGCAATCGTTGAGCAATCTCAGCAATGTGCTGGCAGCGCTGAGTCACCAGAGTGGGGCACTTGCCAGCGTAGAGGAATCCGTCGAGATGTACCGGCGTCTATGTGAGCAATCGGCTGCATTCCTGCCAGGGCTCGCCGGTGCGCTCACGAACCTCGGCCTTCGAGTATCGGCTCTCCATAAGCACGATCTTGCACTGCTTATCATGCAGGACGCCATCCAGATCCTCCGAGAGCTGCCCGCCGACTCTTGGCAGGCCCACGGATGCGATCTCGCCGCAGCCTTGAACAACCTGAGCGTCGAGCTGCGGCTGATCGGGTCCAACGGGGTCGACGCCGCAGCCGAAGCGGCGGCGATCTATCGCCGGCTCGCGGCCGCCGATCCTTCAACATTCGAAGCCCGCCTTGCGCGCACCTTGGTGAATTTCTCAATCGCCGCGCGCGAGTCCAATCAACTCGTCTCGGCTCGTCAGGCCGGTGAAGAGGCGGTGACAATCTGGCGTCGTCTCGCGTCGCAAGATGCCGCCGTCAGGCCTGACTTGGCCCGCGCCCTAAGCAGGTAGGCACAAGTTGTGTCCGTAACGCGCGGAGCGCGTGCAGGGAGACGGCGCGGCGGAAGGG
>VBJR01000235.1 GCA_005880175.1 Chloroflexota bacterium | reverse complement strand
GGCGCAGCGGCGCGATCACCACGCCGGAGACGAGCCGCAGGCGCCGGGTCACCCCGGCCATGGCCGCGAGCGTCAGCAGCGGCTCCGGCCACGGCAGCTCGAGCTGGCGCGGCTCCCACGTGCTCCAGGGGTCCTGCTCGCTCGCGTTGCTGCCCATCAGCACGTGCTCGGGCACGGTCAGGTCGTCGACGCCGGCCTCGTCGGCCACGCGGCCCAGCTCGATCAGGCGGTGCTGCTGGTCCAGGGGGAAGATGCTGCCCTCGACGGACAGCGCCAGCCGGATGCGGCGTGACGGCATGCGTCAGGCGCCCCCGGCCGCCCGCGCCCGCTCGCGGTCCACCAGCACCCGGCGCAGGATCTTGCCCGACGGCGACTTCGGGATCTCGGCCACGAACTCCACCTCGCGCACGCGCTTGTACGGCGCCACCCGCTCCGCCACGTGCGCCATCAGTGCCTCGGCCGTGGCGCCGGCGTCCGGCCGCGCCACGACGAACGCCTTCGGGATCTCGCCCGCGTCCTCGTCCGGCTTCGGGACCACCGCCACGTCGGCCACGCCCGGGTGGGTCAGCAGCACCGCCTCCAGCTCGGCCGGCGCCACCTGGAACCCCTTGTACTTGATCAGCTCCTTCAGCCGGTCCACCACGAACAGCTGGCCATCCCCGTCGATGGTGCCGACGTCGCCGGTCCGCAGCCATCCGTCCGGCGAGATCATCTCCGCGGTCGCCTCGGGCCGGTTCAGGTAGCCCTTCATGACCTGCGGCCCCCGCACCCAGATCTCCCCGCGCTCGCCGGCGCCGACGTCCCGCAGCGTCACCGGGTCCACCAGCCGGCATTCCGTGATCGCGTGCAGGACGCCCACGGAGCCGGGCGTGGGCATCCCCCCGTCCTCCGGCTGCATGTGGCTGCCCGGCGCCAGCTCGGTCAGCCCGTAGCCCTGCTTGACGATGCAGCCGAGCCGCGCCGCCAGCTCCCGGGCCAGCTCGGCCGCCAGCGGCGCCGCGCCGGAGATCGCCACCCGGACGCTGCTCAGGTCGAACCGGTCCACCACCGGCTCGCGCGCCAGACGCAGCACGAGCGGCGGGACCAGCGGCAGCCGGGTCGCTCGCCAGCGCTCCACCGTCGCCAGGAACTGCTCCATCTCGAACCGCGGCAGCACCACCAGCGTGGCGCCCCGGTACAGCCCCAGGCTCAGGATGATCGCCAGCCCATAGATATGGAAGAAGGGCAGGACCGCGATCGTGACGTCCCGGTCCGACGTCCCCTCCACCGGGTGCATCGCCAGCAGCACCGCGACCAGGTTGCGGTGCGTCAGCATCACGCCCTTGGGCGTGCCGGTCGTGCCGCTGGAGTAGGGCAGGACGGCCACGTCCGAGGCGGCGTCGATCGCCACCGCGGGCGGCGCGCCCGGCGTCCGGGTCAGCGCGGCGAACGCCGCGTCGCCGAAGCACAGCACGTCGCGCAGCCGTCCGCCGCCCGCCTCGCGGACGCGGTCCGCCAGCTCTGGAGACGTGAACGCGAGCACGGCGCCCGAGTCGGCCAGCTGCCGCGCCATCTCGGCCGGCGTGAACGCCGGGTTGATCGTGGTCACCGCGCCGCCCAATCGGGTCACGGCGAGCAGGGCCAGGGGAAACTCGACGCGGTTGGGCGCGCAGATCGCGGCCACCTCGCCCGGCCGGAATCCGAGCCCGTGGAGGCCCGCGGCGAGCCCGTCCACCGCGTCCGCCAGCTCCGCGTACGTGGTCACGGTGCCAGTCAGGCCGTCGATCAGCGCCGGGTGCGTCCCTCGCTCCCGCGCCCGCTCGAGGACCAGCTGGGGCAGGCTCACCGGGGGCACCGGAACGTCTGGATACGGGCTCCTGTAGATCATCCGCTCGACGAAGAATGATGACGGCTGTCGACCGGCTGATCCGGCCCCGGGCGTGATACCGTCGTGTGCGCCGGCCGACCCAGCGGCTTCCGCCTGCGCGCCGGCATCACGACATGCACGAGAAGAGCCTCCAGACGCTGGAGTTCCCGAAGGTGCTGGCCAAGGTGGCCGGCGAGGCCGGCTTCTCGGTCGGCAGGGAGCGCATCCTCGCGCTCGCGCCCACAGCGGACCTCGACGAGGCGAGGCAGCGCCTGGCCTTCACGTCGGAGGCGGTGCGCCTGATCGACGAGCAGCCGCGGGCCGGCCTGGCCGGCGCCCAGGACGTGCGGACGCAGCTGCTGCGCGCGTCCCGCGGCGGCGACCTGACCGCGGCCGACCTGGTCCTGGTCCTGAACACGCTGCGCAGCGCCCGCTCGGTGGGCCGGCTGCTCGGCGACCTGTCCGGGGACACGTATCCGCAGATGACGGCGCTGGGCGAGGCGATGCCCGTCCACCCTCAGCTCGTGCGCAGGATCGAGGAGATCATCAACGACGAGGGCGAGGTGCTGGACACGGCCAGCACGCGCCTGCGGCGGCTGCGCGGCGAGGTGCGGGCGGCGACCCAGCGCCTCCAGCAGCGGCTCCGCACGCTGGTCGGCGAGTTCGGCCACGTGCTCCAGGAGCCGATCGTGACCACCCGCGCCGACCGCTACGTCGTGCCGGTCAAGGCCGACTTCCGGGGCCGGGTCCGCGGCATCGTCCACGATCAGTCGGCCAGCGGCGCGACGCTGTTCATCGAGCCGCTGGTCGTCGTCGAGCTGAACAACGCGCTGCGCGAGGTCCAGGCCCAGGAGCAGGAGGAGATCGAGCGCATCCTCCGCGAGGTCTCGACCGAGATCGGGGTGGAGGCCGAGGCGATCGGCCGCGCGATCGAGGCGCTGGGCGAGTTCGACCTCCAGCTGGCCAAGGCCCGCTACGCGCGCCTCCAGCGCGCCATCGAGCCGTCAATGAACAGGGACGGCCGCATCCTGCTCCGGCGGGCCCGCCACCCGCTGCTGACCGGGCGGGTGGTCCCGATCGACGTGGAGCTGGGCACCGAGTGGTTCATGATCGTCGTGACCGGGCCCAACACCGGCGGCAAGACGGTGGCCCTGAAGACCGTCGGGCTGCTGACCCTGATGGCTCAGTCCGGCCTGCACGTGCCGGCGCAGGACGGCTCCGAGCTGGCGGTGTTCGACGAGGTGTTCGCCGACATCGGCGACGAGCAGAGCATCGAGCAGAGCCTCAGCACGTTCTCCTCGCACGTGACCCGGATCGTCGAGGTGCTGCGCGCGATCTCGGCCCTCCGCCGGAGTTCGCCGGATGGCCCGCCGCCGGCGCTGGTGCTGTTCGACGAGCTGGGCGCCGGCACGGACCCGGACGAGGGCTCGGCGCTGGCCCGATCGATCCTGACGTACCTGCTCGACCGGCACGTGCCCACGATCGCGACCACGCACTACTCCGAGCTGAAGGCGTTCGCGCACGAGCAGAAGGGCGTGGTCAACGCGTCCGTGGCGTTCGACCTGGAGACGCTGTCGCCGACGTACGAGCTCGAGATCGGCCTTCCGGGCCGCAGCAACGCGCTCGCGATCGCCGCCCGGCTCGGGCTCGACCCCCGGATCGTGCGCGGCGCCCGCCGCCACCTGGGCACCGCGGGCGTGCGCATGGAGGGACTGCTGCGCGACCTGGAGCAGGAGCGCGACGCGGCCGTGGACGAGCGCCAGCAGCTCGAGCAGGAGCGGGCCGAGGTCGTGCAGCGGCAGCGGGAGCTGGACGCCGACCGCGTCCGGCTGGACGAGGAGCGGGTCCGGGTGCTGGACGAGGCGCGGACCCAGGCCCGGCACGAGCTGGACGCGGTGGTGGCCGAGCTCGCGCGCGTGCGTGCGCAGGCGCGTCAGCCCGATCTCACCCGCGAGGGGCTCGACGAGCTCCGCAAGCGCACCCGGCGCATGGAGGACCGCCTGCCCGCCCCGTCGCGGTCCACGCGCCGCCGGCCGGCCGCCGAGCCGGCGGACGAGAGCCTGGACGGGCCGCCGCGGATCGGCGACGCCGTCGAGGTGCTGAGCCTGGGCCAGGTCGGCGAGCTGCTCGACCTCTCCGCGGACGGCAGCGAGGGCGAGGTGCAGATGGGATCGATGCGCGTCCGGGCGCGGGTGGACGACCTGCGCCGCGCGCGCCGGCGGGAGTCCGAGGACCACGGCCGGTCGATCGTCGTGCTGCGGCCGCCGGACCGGGGCGCGGTCGCGCAGCAGCTCGACATGCGCGGCTGGCGCGTCGAGGACGCGCTCGAGGAGCTGGAGACCTACCTGAACGACGCGGTCATGTCGGGCGTGAGCTCGGTGCGCATCCTGCACGGGAAGGGCACCGGCGCGCTGCGGGCGGCCGTCCGCGAGCACCTGGCGCGGCACCCGCTGGTCCAGTCGTC
The DNA here is from genome assembly GCA_005880175.1 of Chloroflexota bacterium. The sequence goes on along the minus strand of VBJR01000235.1, from coordinate 7,737 downwards.
CGAGCCGGCCCCCCAGCGGGAGGGCGGCGACGGCGTGACGATCGTCCGGCTGACGGCTTAGCACGGAGGACGTTGGAGCATGACCCCGCGAGAGCAGCAGCTGATCGAGTCCCTCTTCCAGCGGCTGGCGCAGTCGGCGCCCCAGGCCGGTCCCCGCGACCCGGCGGCCGAGGCGCTGATCCAGCAGCGGTTCCAGGCGCTCCCCGGCGCCGCCTACTACATGGCGCAGACGCTGCTCGTGCAGGAGCGGGCGCTCCAGCAGGCGGAGGCCCGCCTGGCCGGCGGCGGGGGAGGCGGCTCGTTCCTGCCGCCGTCAGCACCGCCCTCCGGGCAGGCCTACCAGCCGTACCCGCAGCAGCCCTACCAGTACGCGCCCCAACGACAGGGCGGCGGGATGGGCGGCTTCCTCGCGGGCGCCGGCAAGATCGCGCTGGGCGTCGGCGGCGGCATCCTGGTGGCGGACGCGGTCACCGGCCTGGGCGAGGAGCTCTTCGGCGGCGACCGCTACCAGCAGCAGGGCTTCGACTACGACGACCGCGACCGCGATGAAGACCGCTACCGGCAGCAGGACGACGACGGCGGCTCCGATCAGCAGGACGACTCTTCGAGCGACTGGGACGGCGGCTCGGACGACGGCGGCGGCAGCGACTGGTAGCGCGCGGCCGTCCGCCGCGGTGGGCGGACCCGGCGCAGCACGCGCTCCACGATCTCGGCCTCGCCCTCGTCGAAGAAGCGCAGGAAGTGGTACTCGACGCCGCGCAGGTGCACCGCGGCCGCCCGCCGGAACGTCCGCCGCCCCTGCTCGGTCAGCACCACGTACGCGCCCCGGCCGTCCTCCGGCGACGGCTCGCGGGCGATCAGGCCGGCCTCCTCCATGCGCCTGGCTGCCCTGCTGAACCCGCTGCGGCTGATGACGATCGAATCGGCCAGCTCGCTCATCCGCATCCGGTTGCCCGGCGCCTCGCTGAGCTGCAGCAAAGCATCGTACCACGTCAGCGAGATGCCCCGGCGCTCGGTCAGCTCGCGTTCCAGGACGTCCATCACGGCCGTGTGCGCCTCGACGAAGGCGCGCCAGGCTCCCAGCCTCGGGTCCCTGGCGATCCCTCCAGCCACGTCGGGAGGATACTACGAGCACCTGGTTGCATGTGCAATCACCCGGTGCTATGGTGGCCGCGATGGCGGCAACCGACCCACACGCGGGCCAGCCCGTGCTGGCCACGGGCGAGGCGCCGGAGCACGCCACCGCCGCGATGGTGCTGCTGCACGGACGAGGTGCCAGTGCCCGGGACATCCTCACGCTGGTGCCCGAGATCCAGGCGCCGGGCTGGGCGTTCGTGGCCCCCCAGGCCGCCGGGGGCACGTGGTACCCGAACTCGTTCCGGGCGCCGATCGAGAGCAACGAGCCCTGGCTGTCGTCCGCGCTGGGTGTGGTCGCCAGCCTGCTGGCCCACCTGGGGACCGCGGGCATCCCGCCCGAGCGCGTCTTCCTGCTCGGGTTCTCGCAGGGCGCCTGCCTGACGCTCGAGTTCGCCGTCCGGAACGCGCGCCGCTACGCTGGTGTGGCCGGCCTCAGCGGCGGCGTGATCGGTCCTGACGACCTCGTCCGCGAAGACCACGGGTCGCTGGAGGGCACGCCCGCGTTCCTGGGCTGCAGCGACCACGACCCGCACATCCCCGCGTTCCGCGTGCGCCACGCCGAGGAGGTGCTGCGCGGGCTGGACGCCGGCGTCACGACGGTCCTCTATCCGGACCTCGGCCACTCCGTCAACCGGGACGAGCTGGAGCACGTGCGGGGCATCATGAGCCGGCTGGCCGCCGCGGCCGGCACCGGAGAGAGAGACGGCGGATGAACGATCGGAGGATGATGCCATGGGCACGATCAGCCAGCCCGTCAACACGATGTCGTACGAGGCCAAGCCACTCGTCCTCGACGTCGTCAAGACCGAGCGGCAGGCGTTCTACGACCTGATCGACGACCCCGCCAACTGGGAGGTCCAGACGCGCTGCAGCGAGTGGCAGGTGCGGGACGTGGTCGGGCACATGATCGACGTGACCGAGGGCTACCTCAGCCGCTGGGACATGGCGCTCAACGGCGAGACGGCGCCGGAGGCACTGGGCCTGCCGGCGATGGCGGAGCTCCTCAACGAGCACGCGCAGGCGTTCCGCGCGTACCCGCGTGACGAGGTCATCGCGCGGCTCAAGAAGGGCTCCGAGCGCATGTTCAGCATCTTCGACGAGCTGAGCGAGCAGGACTGGAGCAACTTCCTGGTCCCGCACCCGTACATGGGCCCCCTGCCGACCTTCTTCTATCCCGCGTTCCAGGTCATCGACTACGGCGTGCACACGTGGGACATCCGGTACGGGCTGGGCGACAAGCTGCGCAAGCTCGACGAGCGCACCGCCGGCGTGCTGATCCCGTACATGTTCGTGCTGTTCCAGTACACGGTGGACGCCACGTCGGCGGCCGGAGTGGACACGGTCTACGGCCTCGAGGTGTCGAGCGAGTGGGGCGGCAAGTGGCGCGTCACGGTCAAGGACGGCCAGTGGTCGGCGCAGCCCGAGGAGGGCGACTTCGCGGGCTGTGAGGCGGTCTTCAGCTTCGACCCGTCCGACTTCGTGCTGTCCGCGTACCAGCGCTTCCCCGGCGGCTGCGCCCGCGGCGACGAGGACGTCATCAACCGCGTCCGGGGGCTGTTCTTCGCGATCTAGCCCGGGCCCGACTATCTGGCCACGACCCTGCGCAGGCGGCCCATCAGCAACCTCGTGCTCACGCCGCCCGCCAGGGCCAGGGCCAGGCCCACCGCCAGCGCCTTCAGCAGCGGCTCCCACGGCGTGGATGGGAGGCCCGGAGGCGGCGCCGGCGGAGGCGGCGACACCGTCCACTCGCAGTCGGTGCGCGCCAGCGTGCCGTCGGCCAGGGTGACCGTGATCGTGACGTCCAGCGGCCCCGTCTCCGGCACCGTCGCGGCGGGGAAGTCGTAGTCGCCGGGGCTCGACTGGTGGCCGATCAGCGTCTCGACCGCGTGGCCACGCTGGTCGAGCGTGGCCTGGATGCCCGTGATCGCCCGCTCGGGGCCCGCCGTGCTGCTGCGCACCATGACGAACAGGCTGTTGGCGCCGGGCTGCGCCGGCTCCATGAGCGCCCGGATCGCCAGGTCGTCCACCTGCGCCGTGGTGTCGGCCTCGAGGGCCGGTCCGACGGACTCGGACTCGCCGGCCGGCGGCGCCGGGGCGGTGGCGCCCAGGGCGGCCGCGCCCCACAGCACGACGAGCATGGCGCCGACCTCGAACGGCACCGACCTGGCCAGCTTGACCGGGCCGCCCACGCCGCCCCCGCGCGGCGGGCTGAGCAGCAGCGTGTGGCGGATCCCGAAGCCGAACGCCGCCGCGCCCGCGATCAGCTTGGCGACGAGCGTGAGCCCGTACGTGGTGGTCGTCAGCTGCGACGCCGAGGACACGCCGCGGCCGACCAGCAGCAGCCCGCTGACGGTCAGCAGGCCGACCGCGATGAACGCCAGGCCCGTGAAGCGCCGGAGCGCGACGAGCGCCGCCGGTGCCTCCGGCGAGCCGCCGCGCAGGGCCCCCGCGAACAGGAAGACCAGCACGCTGAGCCCTCCCACCCAGAGCCCGGCCGCGCCCAGGTGGACGACGCGGATCGCGATCAGCGGCGGGTCGGGACCGCTCTGGTTGGCGCCGTGGCTCGTCGCGGTCGTCACGACCAGGAGGGCGGTCGTGGCGACCACCAGCGCGGCGCCGATCACGCGGGAGCCGGGCCGGACGACCGCGACCCGGACCGCGATGAGCACGATCGCCGCGGCCGCCATCGCGGCCAGCCAGAGGAGGCCGAAGCGGCCGGCGGTCAGCGCCATCCACACGGACCCCGGCCAGGACCATGCGTCCACCGGGAGCAGGCCCCCGGCCGCCAGCAGCAGCTGCCCGGCCTTGCCGACCAGGAACGCGACGTAGGCGATCGTCGCGATCGCGAGCAGCCGGTTCCGCGTCCAGACCGAGAGCGAGCGCCGGCGGCCGACCGCGGGCAGGATGCCGAGCCAGACCGCCACCACGCCGACGAGGAGGCACGTCCCGGCCAGCTCCAGCCAGCGGATGCCGGTCTCCAGGTAAGAGGGCGCGGCCGGGACGACCGCCGGCGCCTGGATGTCGGCGGCCTCGCCGACCCCGAACACGATATCGCCGGCCGTCTCGTGGAGGTCGGTGTCGTCGCGGGCCTGGAAGTCCAGCTGGTAGACGCCCTGCTGCAGGGGCGGCAGGGCGATCACGAGCTCGCTGCTGACGTTGGGCATCGGCTCGACCATCGGTCCGAGGAGGCGGTGGCCGTTGCGGTCGAGGAGCTGGACGTCGCTGAGCCGGGAGTTCACGGGCACGTCGAACTGCAGCTGCACCTGGCCGGGGGAGGACGCCAGCACGGTGCCGTTGCCGGGGTTCGACGCGATCAGCGTGGCGTGCGCCAGCGCAGGCGTCGAGACAGCGACCGTGAGCGCCAGCGCGAGACCGAGTCCAGCCGTCAGCCGGACCAGCCGCACCGGCCGACAGCGGAAGTTCATGGCCCCTCCTCGCCATGCGACTGGCGCCAGCGACCGACCGGGTCGCCGGTTCTGGAGGCACGCTACCAGCGGCCAGGCGCCGTCTCAAGCGCCGGCACGCACTCCTAATAGTTGATTAAGGCGTTGATAAGTTCCTGGCCGGGAATGGTTCGCGTCTGGCCTGGTTCTGGCCTGATTCGGTACTAGACCAGTCGGACGTCGACGGTGCCGCGGACGAGTCGGGCGCGCTGCACCAGGGACTCCATGTCGAGGACGGTGATCCGGCGCTTCTCGAGGCTCACCGTGCCGCGGGACCGCTCAGCGCGCAGGATGCGGTTGACGGTCGCCCGGGCGGTGCCCGCGAGCCCGGCGATGTCCTCCTGCGTCAGCGGGATGACGGCCGGCTCGCGACCGCCGCCGTACGTCCGGGCCAGCTCGACCAGGCGGCGGAGGATGCGGGTCTGGACGGGCAGGTACAGCGCCTCCTCGAGCTGCACCGACTGCCGGATCACGCGCACCGTGAGCATGTCGACCAGCAGGTCGGAGAACGCGCGGTGGCGCTGCCGCAGGTGGTCGAAGTCGCGCCGGTAGATGACCATCGTCTCGGTCGGCTCCAGCGCGCGCACCGTCGCGTGCCGGATGCCTTCCGTGACCACCAGCGCGAGCTCGCCGAACACCTCGTCGCGCTCGATGATCGCGGCCGTGAGCTCCCGGCCGTCGGCGCTGGTCACGCTCACGGCCAGACGGCCGTCCAGAACGAAGTGGAGCGAGTCGGCCGGATCGCCCTCCTGGTAGACGGCCTCACCGACCCCGTAGGAGCGAATCTTCGCCCGCTCGACCAGCTTCCGATGCTCGTCGGGAGGCAGCCCCTGCAGGAGCCGCGGCTGGCGCACGAGCTGAGTCTGTCAGATAATTCACGCCTTGTAACCCGGGCAAAATGCCCTAGTTTGCATGGGGTCTCGAGGCACGGGACCGCTTACGATTGCCCGCGTGTCCGCGAAAACAACCCCTGGCGCGCACCGCTACGACGTGGTTGTGGTCGGCGCGGGCATCGTGGGCCTGGCCAGCGCTCGGGAGCTGTTGCGGCGGCGACCCGGACTCCGCCTCGCGCTGATCGACAAGGAGCCGCGCATCGGCGCCCACCAGACGGGCCACAACAGCGGCGTCATCCACTCCGGCATCTACTACGCGCCCGGCTCGCTGAAGGCGCGGCTGTGCGTGGCGGGGGCGCGCGAGCTGTACGCGTACTGCGAGGCCAGGGGCATCCCGACGGAGCGCTGCGGGAAGGTCATCGTGGCGACCGAGACGTCCGAGCTGGACCGCCTGCAGAAGCTGTACGAGCGCGGCGTGGCGAACGGCGTCGAGGGCCTCGAGCTGATCGACCGCGAACGGCTGCGCGAGCTCGAACCGCACTGCGCCGGCATGCGCGCGCTGTGGTCGCCGTGTACCGGCATCGTGGATTTCTCCCTGGTGGCGACGAGCTACGCGCACGACGTCCGCGACGCGGGCGGCGAGGTGCACACCGGGCGCGAGCTGCTCCATCTGCGCCAGGTGGCGGACGGCATGGTGCTGGAGACGACCGCGGGCGAGCTGGAGACCAGGCGCGTGCTCACGTGCGCGGGCCTGTACGCGGACCGCGTCGCGGCGCTGTCGGACGGCGCGCGGGAGCCGCGCGTGGTGCCGTTCCGGGGCGACTACTGGCAGCTGCGCCCGGAGGCCCGTCACCTGAGCCGGAACCTGATCTACCCGGTCCCCGACCCTGCGTTTCCGTTCCTCGGCGTGCACGCGACGCGGCGCATCGGTACGGGCGAGGTCTGGCTCGGGCCCAACGCGGTGCTGGCGTTCGCGCGCGAGGGCTACCGCCGGCGCGACCTGCGGCCGCGCGACCTGGCCGAAGCGCTCGGCAATCGCGGCTTCCGCACGCTGGCGCGGCGCCACTGGCGCATGGGCGCCGTCGAGATGTGGCGCGACTGGTCGAAGCGCGCGTTCTGGCGCTCGGTGCAGCGCTACCTGCCCGACGTGGCGCTGGAGGACATGGTGCCGGGGCCGTCGGGCGTCCGCGCGCAGGCGCTGGACACGTCGGGCGCGCTGGTGGACGACTTCGTCGTGGACGTGCAGGGCGACCGCGTCCTGCACGTCCGCAACGCGCCGTCGCCCGCCGCGACGTCGTCCTTGGCGATCGGCCGCCTGGTCGCCGACGCCGCGGAGCGCGCGTTCGGGCTGTAGCGTCTACGCCGGCGTTTTCTCCGGGTCCGGCGAGCCGGCGAACTGGCTCAGGGCCCAGTACACGACCGCCGTCGCGATGAAGCCGACGATGAACGTGATGTCGCCCACCGCCGGGTAGGCCTTCGGGATGGGGCCGGTGATGAGCGCGTTGTTCCAGAACAGGAAGGAGGCGCCGATGCCGACGACCATCGAGACCGCTCCCCTCCAGGGCCGGTGGCTCGTGTCGAAGAACTCGCGCTCCGCGTACTGGCCGCCGCGCAGCCAGTAGTCGGTGAGGACGACCGCCAGGAACGGCGCGATCCAGTAGCTGATGAGCAGCAGGAAGTTCTCGTAGCCGCTGCCGGGCCCGACCCGGCTCTCCAGCACGACGCCGACGATGTACCCGATGACGCCGGCGCCGAGCGCGACCGCGGCCCGCCGGATGCGCAGCGGCAGCCTGATACCGAGCGTGAGGAACGAGATCGCGCCGCTGTACACGTTCAGGACGTTGGCGGTGACCGCGCCCAGCGCCACGCCGAGCAGGACCAGGCCGGCGAGCAGGCCCGGCAGCGGCTCGATCAGCTGGTCGGTCGGGTTGCTCAGGCCCGCGGTCGCGGGGATGGTGACCAGCGCGGCGCCCATCACCTCGAGGATCGCGCAGGACACGAACACGCCGAGCCCCGCCCACAGCCCGGTGAGGAACTGGCTGGTGCGGGAGGGCAGGTAGCGCGTGTAGTCCGACGCGTACGGGTTCCAGCCGACGGCGTAGCCGAACGCGGCGGTGAACGTCAGCGTGAACGCGCCGGTCTCGCCCAGCGGTCCCTGCACCCTGGCGTTGACACCCTGGCCCAGGTGCGCCTGCCCGAAGATCAGGATCGCGGCGATGCCGAACACGATGGCCAGGTACGGGAACGCGTACTTCTCGAACTCGTGGACGAGGTTGTGACCGGCGAACGCGAACACGACCTGCGCGAGGACGATGATCAGGAAC
>VBJR01000234.1:48466-49603 GCA_005880175.1 Chloroflexota bacterium | reverse complement strand
TCGTCGGTCACCATCTCCAGCGTCAGCTCGTCGTGGTTGCGCAGGAACAGGGCCCACTGCGCGTTGGTGGGGATGGCGGGCGTCTGGGTCAGGATCTCGATGATCGGGAAGCGGTCCTCCATCCGCAGGCCCATGAAGAGCCGGGGCATGACCGGGAAGTGGAACGCCATGTGGCACTCGTCTCCGTCCCCCTCCCCAAAGTACGCCGCCGCGTCCTCCGGCCACTGGTTGGCCTCCGCCAGCAGCATGCGGTTGGGGTACCGGGCGTCGATGTGAGCGCGCAGCTCCTTCAGGAACCCGTGGGACTCGGGCAGGTTCTCGCAGTTGGTGCCGTCGCGCTCGTACAGGTACGGGATCGCGTCCAGGCGCAGGCCGTCGACACCGATCTGGAGCCAGTGGTCGACGACACGCAAGATCATGCGCCGCACCTGCGGGTTGTCGAAGTTCAGGTCGGGCTGGTGCGAGTAGTAGCGATGCCAGTAATAGGCCTGGGCGACCGGATCCCACGCCCAGTTGGAGGTCTCGCTGTCCTTGAAGATGACGCGCACGTCAGCGTAGCGCTGGTCGTTGTCGCTCCAGACATAGTAGTTGCGGGCCGCGGTCCCCGGGCGGGCGCGACGCGCGCGTTGGAACCAGGGGTGCTGGTCGGACGTGTGGTTGCAGACCAGCTCGATGATCACGCGCAGGCCGCGCTTGTGCGCTTCGTTCACCAGCCTGCGCACATCGGCCATCCGTCCGTACGAGGGATGCACGCCGAAGTAGTCGGCGATGTCGTACCCGTCGTCGCGCAGCGGGGAAGGATAGAACGGGAGCAGCCAGATCGCGGTCGCGCCGAGCCGTGCGATGTAGTCGAGCTTCTCGACCATGCCGGCGAAGTCACCGACGCCGTCGCCGTTCGAGTCACGGAACGTGCGAACGTGCAACTCGTAGATTATCGCGTCCTTGTACCAGGTGGCGGAATCGTCAGCCACGTTCTTCCTCCTAACGTCGGGTCGCTCACCGGCTGTGGCCGCCTGGCGCCAGCAAGCGCTCCCCGTCCCGGCTCGGACAACTCAACCAAGATACGGGAATCCGAAGGTGGCGGACAGTCGTCCGGCCACGGACCGGTCCGGCGCCCCGGCGGCGTCCAACACCGGG
>VBJR01000234.1:34753-48311 GCA_005880175.1 Chloroflexota bacterium | reverse complement strand
CCAGGACCACGGCAACGTCCTGATGCAGTTCACGTTCGCCACCCTGGTGGGGGTCGCGACGGTGCTCGCCGCGATCGCGAGCCGCGGCGACGTGAGCCACCTGCCCGGGTACCCGCGAGTGTTCGCCTTCGCCCTCGGAGCCGCCCCGTCCGTCTATTTCGTGCTGGCCTGCTCCTACAGTCACAGCATCCACACGATCAATACGAACGCTCGCTACATCGAGCAGGTGCTGCGCGTGAAGTTCGAGCAGATCGCCGGAGTGGCGGTGTGGGACTGGGAGCAGTTCCTGGCCGCCGAACGGCGCAGCGTCCGGTCGCCGATCAACGTGCTCTTCTGGCTCCGCTGGCTGGTGTTCCTGATGCCGATGACGGTGCTGACCGCCGCGCTGGCCGTCTCTCGCGACCTCCTGTTCACGGACGTCGGCCTGACTCTGTTCGTGCTCGACGTCAGCCTCCTCGTGCTGGCCGTCGTCATCGCCCGGCTCAGTCCTGGCGGGGGGGCCGTCCTCAGGGAGCGCCCGCGCGATGAGGCGGCTCCGGCGCCGGACCCCGCCGGATGACGATCTCGTCCACCAGCGCCCCGCCGGCGGCGTCCATCGCCGCGACGATCCGCTCGGCCACCGACGCGGGAGCCAGGAAGCTGTGGAGCTCGGGCGGATGGCGGTCGGCGCGGTCCCAGAAGGCCGTGGCCATGCCGCCGGGATAGACGGCGATCACGCGCACCGGCGAACCCTTCGCCTCTGCCTGCAGCGTCAGCGTGTAGCCCCGGGCGGCCCACTTCGACGCGCAGTACACAGCCTCCCCGGGGCGGGCTTCGAACGCGGCGGTCGATAGCACGTTGACGATGGTGCCCGCGGCGGACGAGAACCGCCCGTACGCCGTCTCCGAGAAGGCGATCAGGCCGACGACGTTGCTCCGTATGACATCGGCGACCTCGCCCGGCGCGTGGCCGCCGGCCGGGGCGAATCGGCCGACGCCCGCGCAGTTGACCACTACGTCGAGACGGCCCAGCCGGTCAGCTTCGGCGAACGCTCTGGTCGTCGTGTCGGTCTCCGCGACGTCGCCGGCCACGTGGCGGCAGGATCCGGCGTCCTCCAGGACGCGCCAGCGCGCGTCCGTCGGCGCCCGCCGCGACACGCCGACGACAGCGCGTCGCTCGGCCATGCGGAGGGCCAGCTCGAGGCCCAGCCCACTGCTCGCGCCGGTCACGATCGCTACCGAGCCCGCCACGACCGGACCGTCTCCCCAAGTGGCTCCAGCTGCCTCGCGATCCAGCGATCGAACGTGCTGGTCGTCACGACGTGGTGCAGCACCCGGAAGCGCGACGTGCGCTCGTCGTCCGGCATGTCGAGGGCTCGCCGAATCGCCTCCGAGGTCTGGACCACGTCGAACGGATTCACCGTCAGCGCCGCCTCGCACAGCTCCTCGTGCACGCCCGCGTTCTCCGACAGGATCAGCACCAGCCCGCCGCCCGACACGGCCACCGCCTCCTTGGCGACCAGGTTGAGCCCGTCGTAGGTGGGGTTCACGAGCAGTCCGTCCCCCATGCGCATGGCGGCCAGCGCGAGATCGCGGTCGGCCCGCAGGCCGTCGGCGACCATGAGCGTGACCGGACCGTCCGGTTGACCGGCCCGCGGCGGGTGACGCCGATTGACGCGCGCCGCCACCGCCCTGCAGGCGCGCAGGTAGCGCCGGTACTCGGCGACCCAGGTCCGGGTCGGCGTGAGGACCGCGAGGAACCAGATTCGGCCGGCCAGCGAGGGATCGCGGTCCAGCAGCCGCTCGAACGCGAGCAGGCCGCGGAGCGCGTTCTTCCAGAGGTCCGCGCGGTCCACCCGGACCAGCGTCCACCGGCCGGCGGCGCGCGACCGAAGCTCCGCCACACGATCGTCCACCCCGGAACTGGACGCGGCGGCCCTGACGCTCGCGACGTCGATGGGAGCCGGCGCCGCCACGACTCGGATCGAGCGGCCTCTCCAGCGCACGCGGTCGCCCGTGCAGACGGCTCCGCTCACGTAGCGCTCGCAGCAGGCGACGAACGCTCGCGCCCATCGGGTGCAGTGGAAGCCTACGACGTCGTGCGCGAGCAGGGCCTGGAGCATCTCGTTGCGAACGCCCTCCGGGACCACGACGAGGTCCTCCGGCTCGCACCAGGGAACGTGATGGAAGTAGACCAGCGGCGGAAGCGCGGCTGCCCCCTGCTCCCGCATCGCCGGAGCGGCCAGCATCAGGTGGTAGTCCTCGATGAGGACGACGTCGCTTCGGGGCGCGCGCAGAGCGGCGTCCGCGTAGATCGCGTTGACCCGCCGGTAGTCGGCCCAGGCCCGGGCCAGGCGGTCGTCCCAGGCGGGTGCGGTCGGCAGGTGGAACAGGCGGTTGAACAGGTAGCCGAGGTACTCCACGGAGATCGTTCGGTAGTGGTTCCTGTGCACGGCCGCGGGCAGGTCGAGCAGCTGGTGCACGACACGGCCCATCCGGCGGCCGCGGGGCTCCGCCCGGGCGACCCGGCGGTCCTCGGGCGTCGCGACCGAGAAGATCCACCGGCCGCCGAACCGCTCGAGGACCGGCGAGACGACCTGGACGAGGCCGCCCGGGCCGGCCTCGCGGGCCACGAGACGGCCGTCCACCGTCTCGAACGACACGGGACCGCGATGGGAACAGACGAGGAGTTCGGGCGGGAGGGTCATCCGGTGCGGTGCTCCGTGTCGATCCGGCCGTCGGGACGCCCCCAATCGTCGCTCAGCCGCACCACGTCGTCCACCTCCGGAGTCGAGACCTCGATCAGCAGGACGTCGGTGATGGCCTCGATGCGATGCACGGCCCCGGGCCGCACGTGGAGCACGCTGCCCGGCCCGAGCGGACACATCGAAGGGCCCGCCGGGCCGCCGTCGTAGTGGAGGCGGGCCTTCCCCGTCACGACGAGGTTGGCCTCCTCCTTGCGCAGGTGGTACTGGAGGCTCGTCCGCTGGCCGGCCCGCAGCCGGATCGCCTTGAACACGAACGGCGCGTCGCCGTGGACCAGCCAGCGCTCCTCTCCCCAGTGCTTGCGGACCACCTTGGCATCGTCGCGCGTCGACAGGCGCAGGCCGGCGGGGAGCGCGGGTCGGGACTCCGGCCCGTCCTCGCGGCCCGGCGCCCGGCGCAGCGCCCGGCGCGCCACGTCCGCGATCCGGTTCAGCGGTCTCATCCGCGGCGGGTCTGGTGCGCCAGGTACCGATCGATCACGCCCTTGATCGAGGCCCGCAGGTGGGCGTCGAGCTCCGCCCGTCCGCCCCCGAGCCGGCGCCCGAGCTCCTCCCTGATCGCCTCCACCTCGGGGTGGCAGAACACATAGTGTCCGGCCAGGATCGGCAGCTCGCCGTCCACGACACGGCCATCGCCCGCCACCCACTTCCGCCACCGGCCAGACTCGTAGGCGACGCGCAGGAAGCATTCGCGCTCGCGGTGCAGGCCCTCGCGCCGGAGGAGCCCGAGCAGCGCGCCGGTCTCGGCGACCCCGCACTCCGGAGCGATGTTGGCGCCGGCGATGCCGGCCGCCACCAGCGCCTGCCACGCCTGCGGATCCAGATAGTCGCAGTTGTGGGCCTTCACCCCGGCGCCGAAGTCCGCGCACGCCTGGACGGTGGCGGCGAGGTAGCGCTGCCAGAGGCCGGCCCGGCGGTGGTCCATGATGGAGCCGCAGTTGCGGCGACCGACGATCTTCGTGCCGGTGCTCGCGACCACGAAGCGCGGCCGCGGCAGGCCCCGATCGGCGAGCCCGGCGGCGACGTCGGCCAGCGTTCGTCGTAGCGCATCCGGATCCGCGACGTCGGACTGCTGCGGCTCCAGCCCGATCTCGAACTCGACGAGCGTTCGTCTGGGTGCCGCGTACGCGCACACGTGGCCGTAGAGATCGGCCATCCGCCCGATGGCGACCGGCGCCGGAACCGCCCCGCCCGGCTCGTGGCTGGTGTCGATGTGCACGATCTCGAACCCGCTGTCCACGTCCGCTCGGAACGAGCGCAGGGCCGATGCCATCGCGGCGTCCTCGTCCAGGCCGCCGGCGGCGTCGGACGGGCTCTGCCAGGGGCCGCCATGGTCTCGACAGAGCGCCACCAGCCCGTGCGGGTCGCGCTCGTGGACGTACCTCGCGAACGTCGCTGTGGACCAGCCCTCGACGTAGCCGAGCCCGGCCTCACAGTCGATCTGTCCGCGGCTCGCTATCAGGTACATGCGGACGTCGCGCTCGTACGCAAGCTCGATGACCGCGTCGACCGTGTTCCTCGAGACGGCGCCGACACACACGACCGGACCTTGCGCCTCCGTCATCGCCCTCCCCCTCTTCGGTTACGTCAGCTCGAGATCATCCCCTCCGAGCACGCGGTAGCCATCACCGTGCCGCACCACCCTTGCGCCCAGGCCCCGCGCGGCCACTGTGGCATAGTCAGTACCGGCATCCTGTGGGTAGATTGCGATGAAGCGGAGTCGCTCGTGACCGACGTTCACCGCGCGGTGCGCCCATCCGGGCGGAATGGTTACGATGGACCGCGGTCGCAGCTCCAGCCACCGGACGCGCTGGAAGTCGGACAGGAGCACACCTCCCAGTCCCTCCAGCCCGACGTACATCTCGGCCCTTGGGAGCACGTGCAAATGGCCCTTTGTCATGTGCAGCTCCTCGCCGATGACGCCCGACTCGATGGTGGTCACTGCGAACCGCAGCTCGTCGCCGAACTGGCTGCTCGCCGGCTTCGCGACCCGATACACCGCCCGGTCGCCGTCGTCGACCAGCACTGCCAGCGCCGCCTCGTCGGCCACGAGGCCGGCGAGGTCCGAGTACCGGCACACGCTCATCGTCGTCGCGACGTCACCCAGGCTGTCGCCGCCGTCGAGAATCGCGACGAAGGGATTCGCGAGCGCAGCCATCGAAACCATCGTACCGGCTCGGCTGCCGCTGTCAATCGCGAAGCTGGTCGGGCACCGCGCGTGGCGTCCTGTTGGGCCGAATGTCCTACCAGGGATGGCACCTACCCATGGCACATTCTCCCAGGCCTTGAGAAGCTCGGTCCCCTTACGAACTATGGCGCGGGCCCAGGAGGCTCTATGGATGATCGCACGTTCCTCGAGTTGGAGTACCTCACGCTGCGGAAGGAGATCGAGGACTGCCTCGAGCGATCCTTCCAGATCATGGTCGGCGGCGCCACACTCATACCGATCCTCACCGGCGTGATCCAGTCGTACAAGGCGACCCCGATCCTGATGGCCCTGCCCATGATGGTCGTGGTCATCGCCCTGCTCTATCTGAATCAGTGGAACAGCATCATGCGATGCGGGCGTTACATCAGGACACGGATCGAGCCGCAGCTGGGCGTCGCAGGTTGGGAGTCGTGGCTGGAGTCCGCCCCCGATCCGAACGTCGGCGAGGTCCACAACCGGCTGGTCGACACGTACCTCGTATACGCGTTCTACCTGCTGACGGCCGGCTACTATTTCGCCACCGCGTTCATCGCCATCACGTACGCGCGCGAGGCCTACGGCGCCGTCAGCATCTGGCCGGCGCTCGGAGTGTACGCCGCGATCGGGCTGGCCATGATCGCCATCATCCTGCGCCGGGTGCCGACCAACACGACCACCAGGAAGGAGCGGCTGGCCTAGACGCGGCTGGACCTGGCGAACGAACCCCCGTCAGACGCGCTCCTCCGGCGCCAGCGGCCGGGGCAGTCTGACGATGTGCGCCGGCGTGTCGGCCGGATCCAGCTCGACGTAGTTCCAGCTGTCCGTGCGCCACGTGAACCGGCGGTCGTTCAGCAGGTCGTCCACGCGGTACGGCGGGTGGCCGGCGCGCGCGCGGACGGGGACCTCGACCCAGCCCGACTGCCTCCACTTCGGATCCAGGTTGACGATGACGACGATCGCGTCGCCGCCGTCCTCGTCGCTCTTGGCGTATGCCAGCAGGTTGTCGTTGTCCGTCTTCAGGAAGCGCAGCGTGCGGTCCTGCTGGAGCGCGCGGTACTGCCGGCGGATGCGGTTGACCTTCGTGATCAGCGGCTTCAGGCTCGCCGGCTTGTCCAGGTCCCAGTGGCGGACCTGGTACTTCTCGGAGTCGAGGTACTCCTCGCGGCCCGCCGTCAGCGGCGTCACCTCGACCAGCTCGAACGTCGGGCCGAAGATGCCGTACGTCGCGGCCAGCGTGGAGGCGAGCACGAACCGCAGCGCGCTGGCGGGCCGGCCGCCGGACTGCAGGGTCTCGGTGAGGATGTCCTGGGTGTTGGTCCAGAGGCTGGGCCGCATGTACTCCCGCACCTCGGTCCGGGTCAGCTCGGTCAGGTACTCCTTCAGCTCCCACGCCTCGTTGCGCCAGGCGAAGTACGTGTAGGACTGGTCGAACCCGAGCTTGGCCAGCCGCTGCATCACGCGCGGGCGGGTGAACGCCTCGGACAGGAAGATCACGTCCGGGTGGCGGTCGCGCGTCTCGCGGATCACCCACTCCCAGAACGCGAACGGCTTGGTGTGCGGGTTGTCCACGCGGAAGATCCGGACGCCCTGCTCGATCCAGAACTCGAAGACGCTGTGCAGCTCCAGCCACAGCGAGCGCCACTCCTCGCCCTCGAAGTCGAACGGGTAGATGTCCTGGTACTTCTTGGGCGGGTTCTCGGCGTACTGGATCGTGCCGTCGGGGCGGCCGCGGAACCACTCGGGGTGCTCGCGGACGTAGGGGTGGTCGGGCGAGGCGTTGAACGCGATGTCCAGCGCGATCTCCAGGCCGTGCCGCTTCGCCGCATCCACGAGGTGCCGGAAGTCCGCCAGCGTGCCCAGGTCGGGGTGGATCGACTTGTGGCCGCCCTCCGGGCCGCCGATCGCGTACGGGCTGCCGACGTCGCCCGGCTCGCACTTGATCGAGTTGTTGCGGCCCTTGCGAAGCGTGCGGCCGATCGGGTGGATCGGCGTCAGGTAGAGCACGTCGAAGCCCATCTCGGCCACGTACGGCAGCCGCGCCTCGACGTCCTTGAACGTGCCGTGGCGGCCCTTGACCGGCGCGGCCGAGCGCGGGAACAGCTCGTACCAGGAACCGAAGCGGGCGAGCTTGCGGTCGACCAGGACCTCCAGCTCGCGCTCGTAGCGGGTGGCGAAGCAGCGGTCGGGGTGGCGCGCCATCAGCTCGGCCAGCTCCAGGGACAGGGCCCGGTGCTCGCCGCTGGGGCCGGTCAGCGCGGTCGCGTGCTCGCGCAGCCGGGCCGCGTCCGCGCCCTCCGCGCGCGCCGCCGCGGCGTTGACCAGGTCGGCGCCGATGCGGAGGTCCACCGTGACGTCCTGTCCCGCCTCCAGGCGGCGCACGAGGTCGCGGACCCAGGTGTGGAAGTGGTCGATCCACGCCTCCAGCGTGTAGACGTAGCGGCCGGTCGTCTGCACCTCGAACTCGCCGCGCCAGCGGTCGTTGATCAGCGGGTGCATGGGGGCCTCGCGCCACTCCGTCTCGCCAGCCGGGCGATGGAGCAGGACGCAGGCCAGCTCGTCGTGGCCCTCGGCGAAGGCGTCCGCCTCGACGACGACGCGCTCGCCCTCCGTCCGCTTGATCGGAAACCGGCCGGCGTCGATCTCGGGGTCGACGTGCTCGATGACCACTCTGCAGCGGGCGTCTCTCATCGGGTGCTCCATGGTGCTGTTGCTCCGACTCACCGCGCCAGGCCGAAGCGGCCCCGGTTCAACTCCGGAGCGCATCGAGCGCGAGCTCGTGCAGCCCGGGCGTCGCTGAGCCGAGCAGCGTCGTCCTGTTCTCGAGGCCGACGGGGGCGTCCCGGAGGGACCGGCCCTCCAGGTCGGTCACCACGCCGCCGACCTCCTCCACCATCAGCAGGCCGGCCGTCATGTCGAAGATACGAGCCTGGAACGGCACGGCGAAGACCTCGATGCCGCCCGCCGCGCCGTGCGCGACGAGCAGCGCGATCGAGCCCAGGATGCGAACCTTGCTCGCCCGGTCGAACAGCGGCAGCAGGCCGCGGAGGTCGCGGGCCCGGCTCTCGACGCCCAGAACGTCGATGCGGCCGGGCCGGCCGTTGGGCGGCAGCGGCGCCAGCGGGCGGCCGTTCCGGAAGGCGCCGGCGCCGCGGACGGCGTGCCAGCGCTCGCCGCTGATCAGGTTCAGGGTCCAGCCCACGCGGACGTCGGCCACGGTCGGCCCCTCCGCCAGGCTGAGCATCACGGCGGTCAGCGGCAGGCCCTGCTTGGCGTTGACGCTGCCGTCGACCGGGTCCAGGACGACCAGCGGCCAGCGGGCGCCGAGGTCCACCAC
Source organism: Chloroflexota bacterium (assembly GCA_005880175.1). The sequence goes on along the minus strand of VBJR01000234.1, from coordinate 40,046 downwards.
GCCCGCCTCCTCGGACAGGACCGAGCAGGGATGGCCGGCGGCCGCGAACCGGCCCAGCTCTCGCAGCGCCGCCTCCTCGGCCGCGCGGTCGAGCTCGACCGTGTGGTCGCCGCCGGCGCCGACCCCGATCTCCGCCCGGCCGGCCTCGGTGCCGAGCAGGCCGGCCGTCGCCTCGTGCACGGCGGCGCCGACCGCGTCGAACACGTCCAGCCAGGCCTGGTCCTCGGGGGCGGTGACGCTAGTCGCCATGCCTGCCCATCCACTCCGCGAGCAGGCGGGACACGTCCGCCGGCCGCTCGAACTGCAGCCAGTGGCCGGCGCCCTCCAGCACCTCCAGGCGGTACGGCCCCTGGGCGTGGTCGCCGCTCAGCCGGGCCTGCGCGGGGCCGCAGGCGGGGTCCTGGTCGCCCCACAGCAGCTGCGTGGGCACGCGGACCGGGGCGGGGGCCATCGCCCGCTCGACGTCGGGGTCGCCGAGGTTGGCGCGGTAGTAGTTCAGGCCCGCGGTCAGGCGACCGGGGCGGGCCATGGCGCGCACGAACGTCTCGATCTCCTCCGCCGGGATGGCGTCGGGCCGCGGTCCGACCTCGTACATCCGGCGCAGGCGGCGGTGGCCGTCCTCCTCCAGCACGGACTCCGCCTTGCCCCGGAGCTGGAAGAGCTCCACGTAGGACGAGCGGGCGCGCTGGTCGCGGTCGTCGCGGATCGCGTCCACGAAGGCCGTCGGGTGGCCGACCGAGAGCGCGCTCCAGGTGGCCAGCCGCTCGGGGTGGCGGCTGGCGACTGACCAGCCGACCAGCGCTCCCCAGTCGTGGCCGGCCAGGTGGCAGCGCTCCCGGCGGAGGGCGGCGACCAGCGCGACCACGTCGTCCACGAGGTGCGCCATCCGGTACGGCTCCTCGCCTTCCGGGCAGTCGGAGCCGCCGTAGCCGCGGAGGTCGGGCGCCACGGCGAGACAGCCGGCGGCCGCGAGCCCGGGGAGCTGCGCCCGCCAGGACTCGGCGCCCTCGGGGAAGCCGTGGAGCAGGAGCGCCAGCGGCCCGTCCTCGGGACCGTCAGCGAGGCAGCGGAAGCGGAGGCCGTTGGCCGCGAGGTGGAGCTCTCTCATGTCGCCTGTTCCAGGCTACTGACGAACCGGGCCGCGATGTCGAGCGCTTCCCCCAGGGCGGCGCCCCGCAGCGCGTGGCCCTGGCGGGGGAAGCTGACCAGCCGGCCCCGCGGCAGGAGCGCCATCTTCTCGCGCAGGACGGCGATCGGGGACAGCTCGTCCGCCTCGCCGTTCAGCACGAGCACGGGGCAGTCGATGCGGGGGAAGTGGGCGGTCCGCTCGCCGGCGCGACCCGCGAGCGGGAAGCCGAACAGGAGCAGCCCGGCGAACTCGACGCCCGGCTCGGCGGCGGCGAGGCTGGCCGCCCGCCCGCCGAAGGAGTGCCCGCCGGCGACGACGCCGGGCCCGGCGAGGGCGGCGAAGACGGGCGCGGCCCGCTCGGCCCGCCCGCGGGGCAGGTCGATCGCCTCGGCGTCGACGCCGCGAGCGCGCAGCCCGGCGACGTGCCGCGCCAGGGAGTCGGCCGCGGCCATGGCGCCCGGCCCCAGGATCACGCGCATCTCAGCGCCGGAGGAGGCCTCGCTTCAGCATGGCCAGCTCGTCGCGGTCCACCGCCCTCAGGAGCCAGAGGGCGGCCGCGTACACCAGCGCGCCCACCGGGGCCGCGATGAAGATCGAGCGGCTCGCCAGCGGCAGCACCGCCGCGCCCATCACCAGGCCCGCCAGCAGGATCCGCCAGCTCACCCGCAGCCACCGCAGCCGCTCGACCCTGGCCACGAACCACCAGGCCGCGACCGAGAACGCCGCCTCCGTGATCACCGTCGTCGCGCTCGCGGCCAGGTAGCCGAAGGACGGGATGAGCGCCAGGTTCAGCCCCACGTTCACCACCACCGCGATCGCCGTCGTCCACGCGAACAGGTCCTGCCGGTCGATCGCGTACAGCATCGCGGTGAACGCCGAGTTGACGAACAGGAACACGATCGCCAGCGCCAGGATCCGCAGCGACGGGATCGACTGCGGGAACAGCTGGAACACCCTCCCCACCGGCACCGCCAGGACGAACGTGCCCACGGTCAGCGGCCACCCGAGCAGGACCAGGATCTTGAAGAACCGCGCATACGTTGCCCCCAGCCGCTCCCGCGAGTTGCGGTAGTACACCGCCAGCAGCGGGTACACCGTCGCCTGCACCGCCAGCGGCACGAACTGGAGCGCCTCGAACGGCTTGTACGCGAACGTGTACCAGCCCACCTCCTGGAACGGCTTGAAGTGCTGCAGGATCGTCACGTCGGCGCGGAAGTAGACGTTGGTGAGGAACGCGCCCAGCGCGAACGGCACCGCCAGGCGCAGCCACGACCGGAACAGGGCCGCGTCGAAGCCCACCCGGGGCCGCCCCAGCCCGAACACCGACACGACCACCAGGCAGTACACGCACGTGAAGCCGTACGACGCGGCGTACGCCCAGATGAAGAACGCCAACCCGGCTCCCAGCCGTGCCCCGGCCAGGATCAGGCCGGCCTGGATCGCCGTCTCGGCCAGGATGGCCACCGCCTCGAACCCCATCCGGCCCGTGGCGTAGAACGTGTTCCGGAGCAGGCTCGAGTACGTGGTCACCACCAGCAGCGCCGCGCCCGGCACGATCAGCCCGCCCAGGCCCGCGAACGTCAGCGCCACCGCCAGGACCAGCGAGGCCGCGACCGCCAGCAGCACCTTGCCGCTGAGCAGCGTGCCCAGGTACTCGGGGATGCGGCCCGGGGCACGCGCCGCCTCCCGCGTGTACAGCGGGCTGAGGCCGAGGTCGGCGATCACGCTCACCAGCGCGCTGTACGCGACCAGCGTCGTGTAGCGGCCGTACTGGGCGTCGCCGAGGTGGCGGGCCAGGACGATGACCGTCACCAGCGCCACGAGGCGCGAGATCACTCGCGCGGCCAGGACCAGTGACGTGTTCATCACCGCCCGGCCGCCGAGCTGGGTAGCCGGGGTGCTCAACGTGGTGAGTATCGTATGCAGAATGCTCAGCCGAAAGACCCTCGGAGTCGCGCTGATCGCGCTGGTGGCGGTGGGCGGCCTCGGGTACTCCGGCTACCGCGTCTGGCGCCACTTCTTCGCGACCACGTCCAACCCCGCGCCGAGGACCGCCGTGGTCATCGCCGCCCCGAGCGACACGCCGTCGGCGCCCCCCGCGACCGCCGCGCCGACGCCGGTCCCGACCCTGCCGCCCTCGGTGTTCATCAAGGTCCCGTACACCTCGCAGTTCCCGTTCAACGAGTTCGGCGCGGGCAAGCCGAACGAGAACTACTGCGAGGCGGCCGCGCTGGAGATGGTCAGCCAGTACTTCAAAGGCGACACGCGCGACGTCATCCCGCCCGCGGAGGCGGACTCCGCGATGGGCGGCATCGCCGGCGTCGAACGCAAGAGCTTCCCGGGCGTGCTCGATCTCCCGCTGACGTCGGTGGCCTCGGTCGGAACGCAGCTGTTCGGGCTGAAACCGACGATCACGCCCGTGGACCTGGGCCAGATCGAGACGAACCTCGCCGCGGGCCGGCCGGTGATCGTCCCGGTGATGACGCACCTGCCCAGCGGCACGAAGATGGCACCGTTCTACGGCGGCACCAGCGTGTACCACGTGATCCTGATCACCGGCTACGACAGCACCAAGAACCTGCTCTACACGAACGACGCCGGGTTCGTGGAGGGCCACAACTACTCGTGTTCGACAGGGCCTGAGCGGCCCGCCGGCTCAGCCGGCGCTCAGTTGAGGTGTGCCACCCGCTGGCGTTTCAGCCACTCCTCCGAGACCGTGATCTCGAAGCGGCCGATGCAGCGAGCGCACCAGACGCGCTCGCAGCGCTCGCAGTAGAGGTGCTGGTGATCCTCCTCCATGTCCATCTCCATGGTGAACAGGCCGCACTCGAAGCAGGGGACCGGGCACTTCATGGCGGTCATGGTAGGCGCTCCGCCACCAGCTCGGCAGTGACCGGGGCGAGGAGGATGCCGGTGCGGTTGTGGCCGGTCGCGACGACCAGGTTGGGCAGCCCCGGCGCCGGTCCGATCACCGGCTGGCCGTCCGGCGTCGCCGGCCGCAGCGCCGCCCAGACCCGCTCCACCGTGGCCTGGCCGAGCGCCGGCACCGCCTGGCACGCGAACTGGAGCAGGCCCGCGATGCCCTCCACGGTCGGCCGGTCGTCGAACCCGGCCTCCTCCTCGGTGCTGCCGGCCACCACCGTGCCGTCGGGCTTGGGCACCAGGTAGCAGCCGCGCCAGGTCAGCACGTTGCGCATCGCCGCGGCGCGCGGCCGCATCATCACGAGCTGGCCGCGGCTGGGCCGGACGTCCAGCGCGACCCCGGCCGGCGAGGCCAGGGCCGGGCTCCACGGGCCCGCCGCCAGCACGACGGCGTCCGCGCGCACCGGCCCCTCCGCCGCCTGCACGCCGAGCAGCTGGCCGGAGCGGACGCTCAGCCCGCCCACCGGCGCCCCCTCCCGGATCTCGGCGCCCTGCTCGACAGCGGTGCGGGCCAGGGCGCGGACGAGGCGGATCGGCGTCACCTGGGCCTCGCGGAAGACGGTGGCGCCGCGCACACGCGCGCTGAGGCCGGGCTCGGCGGCGCGGGCCGCGGCCGCGTCGAGCCAGCGGCCGGGGCCGCGGCGCAGGCGCCGCTCCTCGTCGCCGGTCAGCGCGGGGGTCAGGCTGTCGTGCTCGTGGAACTCGACCGCGATCCCCGTGCGCTCGACCCGCTCCACCAGCTCCGGGAACATCGCCAGGCTGCGCGCGCTGAGGCCGTGGTCGGCGGACTCGGTGTGCGGGGAGAGGAGCCCGGCCGCGGCGCCCGACGCGTGGGCGCCCACCGAGTCGCGCTCGAGGAGGAGCACCTGGTGCCGGCGCTCGCGGCTGAGGCGCTCGGCGATCGCGCAGCCGATCACGCCGCCGCCGACGACCACCACCCGGGACATGGGTCCAACGGTAGCGCTGTCCGAAGTTCCGGACAGCTGCGGCCGGCTCAGCGCCGCCGGTCGACCGCGTCCCGCAGCGCGGCCCGAGCCTCCACCGGCAACGCGACCAGCGGATGAATGCAAGAGGGGGCAGGCCCCCTCTTCCGGAACACCCCCTCTTTCCGGACGTTGGGAGCGCCTGCGGCACATCGCTCCGCGTCTGGAGCTGAGGTCGAGCGATCGCGGGAGGACGGACTGATACACGCGGCAAAGCCGACGCTTCCGTCAACCTCAAACCTTCTGCTCAGCGCCCCCG
>VBJR01000234.1:0-34680 GCA_005880175.1 Chloroflexota bacterium | reverse complement strand
GCCTCGATCGCCCCCAGCTTCCTGAGCTCCTCCGGCGTCGTGATCTCGACCGCCCGCAGGCGGCCGGCGATGACCGGGCCCAGGTTCCGCATCCGCTCCAGGGTGACCGGAGCGTCGTCACCCACCGCTCACCTCTTGCCTTGACATTGCGAACATCTGTTCGTAGTCTGCTCCCTGCCGTTCCCCCCGTCAAGCCCTCGTCAAGCCCCTGACCTGATGCCCAGAGAGAAGCTCCAGCACGCCATCGGCGCCATCCACGTGCGGTTCGGCGGCCACGCGCTCGTCCACGCCGCCCGGCTGCCGGCCGCCCGGCCCTGGCCCACCGGGCTGCCGGCGGTGGACCGGCTGAGCGGCATCGGCGGCCTGCCCCGGGGCCGGGTCAGCGTCCTCCAGGGCGCCCTCGGCGCGGGCAAGCTCAGCCTGGCGCTGGCCGTGCTCGCCACCGCCACCCGGGAGCACGCGCACGCCGTCGTGATCGACCGCCGGCGCCGGCGGTTCGACCCGTGGATCCCGGACCGGATGGGCGCCGACCTGGGCGCCCTCACCGTGGTCCGGCCCCCCACCCCCGCGGTCGCCGGCGAGGCGGCCGTCGCGCTGGCCCGGGCCGGCGCCGGCTTCGCGCTGGTGCTGGAGGAGCTGCCCGAGCCCGCCCTGGGGCCGCTGGAGTCGGCCGCCGCCCGCTCCGGCAGCATCGTGCTGGTCGTCGCCGGCGGCGGGGAGCGGGCGCTCGCCCACGCCTCCAGCCTGACGCTGGAGCTGGAGCTGCTGGGCTGGGAGCCCGCGCGGGGCAGGCTCGCCGGGCCGCGGAGCGTGCTGCGCTGCGTCAAGAACAAGCTGGCCGCGCCCGGCGCCGAGGCGGAGCTGGTGCTGCGCTACCCGCGCGGGCCGCGGCTGCCGGCGGCGGAGTGGCCCCGGGAGGTGGAGCGCACCCCGGCGGTGGTGGTGGAGCCGTGGCCGGGCGCGTCTGCTGCGGTCTGATCCCGCACCTGGAGCTGGCCCGGCGGCCCGAGCTGACCGGCGCGCCGGCGGTGGTCGGCGGCGGCGACGGCCGTGTGCTGGCCGCGAGCGCCGAGGCGATGACCGCCGGCGTCCGGCCCGGCCTCACGCTGCGCCAGGCCGAGGCGCTGTGCCCGGCGGCGGCCATCGTGGACGCCGACCCGGTCGCGACGTCGCGGCTGGCCGAGCGGGTCGCGGCCCAGCTCTACGACCTGGCGCCGGAGGTCGAGGTCCGGCTGGACGGCCGCGCCTGGCTCGACCTGACGGGCCTCCCGCTGCCCGGCCGCGCCATCGCCGCCGCCCGCCGCTGCCTGCGCGCGGCGGCCGGGGTCGAGCCCCGGCTGGGCCTGGCCGCCGGCCCGTTCGCGGCCGCGCTGGCGGCGGCCCGGGCCCGGCCGGGCCGGCTGCTCCAGGTGGAGGACGTGCCCGCCTTCCTCTCCCCCCTCCCCGTCGCCGAGCTCGACCTGGACGCCGAGCAGCTGGAGCGCCTCGACCTGCTGGGCCTGCGCACGCTGGGCGCGGTGGCCGCGCTCGGGCCCCGGCAGCTCGAGAGCCAGCTCGGGAAGGCGGGCCGTATCGCGGCGCTGCTGGCGCGAGGCGAGGAGCCCCTCCCCCTCACGCCCTGGCGGCCGCTGCTCGTCCCCGGCGCCCGCTGCCAGCTGGAGCCGCCGGTGGACGACCGCGAGGCCCTGCTCTTCGTGGCCCGCGGCCTGTGCGGGGACCTGGCCGGGGAGCTGGGCGACAAGGGCGCCGGGGCGCGGAAGGTCCGGGTCCGGCTCGGCGGGGAGGGCGCGCCCGAGGAGTCGCGCGAGTCGGTCGTCCGGCACCCGCTCTCCAGCGCGGCGGAGCTGTTCGGGCTGGTCTCGTCCTGGCTGCGCGAGTGGCGGCCGGCGGCGCCGGTGACCGAGGTCACGGTCGAGGTGCCCGAGCTGGAGGCGGCGGGCCGGCGCCAGCTCCGGCTCTGGATGGGCGGCGACGGCTCCGCCGAGGAGGTGCGGGCGGCGCTGGAGCGGCTGCAGGACCGGCACGGCGTGGAGGTGGCGCTGGCCGTTCGCCGGGCGCTCGGCACCTCCCCGCTCGCCGGCCAGCGGCACCTGCTGGTGCCGGCGTGACCCAGCTGCTCGACCCGCCGCAGCCCCTGGAGGTCGAGGTGGACGACGCCGGCCAGCCCCGGCACGTCCAGGGCCGGCCGCTCGCCGGGCCCGTACGCCCGGTCGTGCGCTGGATCATCGAGGTGGACTGGTGGACGAGCTCGCCGGTCTCCCGCGAGTACTGGCGGGTGCTGCTGCGCGAGCGGCTGATGTGCGAGATCTACCGGGACCGCGCCGGCGGGGCCTGGTACCTGGAGCGGGTGTACGACTAGATGTCCCTTGGCTTACCGAACACTTGTTCTCTAAGATTCTCAGGTGGCCGACTACGCCGAGCTCCACTGCCACTCGAACTTCTCCTTCCTGGACGGCGCCTCGCACCCCGTCGAGCTGGTCCTCCAGGCGCGAGAGCTGGGCCTGCGCTCGCTGGCCATCACCGACACGGGCGGCGTCTACGGGGCCGTCCGCTTCCTGAACGCCTGCGAGGAGACCGGCGTGCACGGGGTGGTGGGCGCCTGCCTGGAGGTGGACGGCCGTGACCTGGTGCTCCTGGCCCGCAGCCGCGCCGGCTACTCGAACCTCTGCCGCCTGCTCAGCCAGGCCCACCTCGACCAGCCCAAGGGCGAGGCCCGGACCACGCTGGCGACGCTGCGGGAGCTGAGCGGCGACCTGTACTGCCTGGCCGCCAGCGACGAGGAGGACTGGCTGCGCGCCCTCCTCGGCTCGCTCGGCCGGGACCGCGTCCTCGTCGAGGTGCACAACCACCTCCGGCCCGAGGACCCATGGGTGCTGGACGAGCGGGTCGACGTGGCGCGGCGCCTGGACCTGCGCACGGTCGCGACCAACCACGTCCGCTACCACGACCGCGCCCGGCGGCCGCTGCACGACGTGCTGACGGCGATCCGGCAGCGGGCCACGCTGGAGGAGGTCCGCGACCGCCTGCCCGCCAACTCGGAGCAGGTGCTGAAGGGGCCGGACGAGATGGCGGAGCTGTTCCGCGAGCTCCCCGAGGCGGTGGCCACGGCCGCGGAGCTGGCCGACGACTGCCAGGTGGCGCTCGACTTCCGCGACGTGCGCCTGCCGGGCTTCGCGGTGCCTGGCGGCAAGCAGGCGTTCGACTTCCTGTGGGGCATCGCCGACGATGGCGTCCAGCAGAGGTACGGAGGCCGGAGGCCGGACGTGATGGACCGCTTGAACCGCGAGATGCAGGTGATCCAGAAGACCGGGCTGGCCGAGTTCTTCCTGATCAACTGGGACCTGGTGGAGTTCGCCCGGCGCAGCCACGTGCCCTGCCAGGGCCGGGGCTCGGCGGCCGACTCCCTGGTCGCCTACGCCCTCGGCATCACCCGGGTGGACCCCATCGCGCACAACCTCCTGTTCGACCGGTTCCTGCACGAGGGCATGAAGACGATGCCGGACATCGACATCGACTTCTCGACCGCCCACCGCGAGCAGGTGATCCGGTACATCTACGACACGTACGGCTGGGAGCGGACCGGGATGGTCTGCAACGTCGTCACGTTCCGGCCCCGCATGGCCATCCGCCAGGTCGGCAAGGCGCTGGGCTTCCCCCCCGACCTGATCGACCGCCTGGCCAAGGGCGTGGACCGCTGGTTCGCGGACGCCCGCGAGACCAACGCCGACATCGCCGCCAACGCGCCCGAGCGGCTGGACTCGGCGCTGTGGGGCCACTTCCTGCGCCTGGTCGAGGAGGTGCAGGGCTTCCCGCGCCACCTCTCCATCCACGTGGGCGGCATGGTGGTCACGGGCCGCCCGCTGATCGACATCGCCCCGGTCGAGCCGGCCCGGATGGAGGGCCGCGTGGTCGTCCAGTTCAACAAGGACGACATCGAGGACCTGGGCCTGATCAAGATGGACATGCTCGGCCTGCGCACGCTCTCGGTGGTGGCGGAGACGCTGGACCTGGTCGAGCGGGCGACGGGCGAGCGGCCCGACCTGGACGCCCTCCCGCTCGACGACCCCGAGGTCTACGAGATGTGCGCGGCCGCGGACACGATCGGCGTCTTCCAGATCGAGTCCCGGGCCCAGATGATGACCCTCCCCCGCACCCGGCCGGCGGCGTTCAACGACCTGGTCGTCGAGGTGGCGATCATCCGGCCGGGCCCCATCCAGGGCAACGCCGTCCACCCGTACATCCGGCGCAAGCAGGGCAAAGAGTTCCCGACGTACGCGCACGAGTCGCTGAGGCCGATCCTGGAGGACACGCTGGGGGTGATCCTCTACCAGGAGCAGATCATCCAGATCGCGATGGACGTGGCCGGCATGGACGCGACGGGCGCCGACCGGTTCCGCCGGGCGATGACCCGCCACCTGCCCCGCGACCAGTTCCAGGCGCTGAAGGCGGACTTCGTCGCCGGCTGCCGGTCGCGCGACGTGCCCGAGGCGATCGCGGACGACCTCTTCAAGACGCTGGAGGGGTTCGCCGTCTACGGCTTCTGCCGCTCCCACGCGGCCGCGTTCGCGCGCACCAGCTACGAGACCGTCTGGCTCAAGCTCAAGTACCCGGCCGAGTTCACGTGCGGGCTGCTCAACAACCAGCCGATGGGCTTCTACCACCCGAGCGTGCTGGTCGAGGACGCCAAGCGCCACGGCCTGAAGGTGCTGCCGGTGGACGTCAACGCCTCGGCCGCGCGCTGCCTGCCGTTCGGTGCCGGCCACGACACCGTCCGCGTCGGCTTCAACTACGTCCGCGACCTGGGCGAGACGGGCGAGCGGGCCATCGTGGCCGAGCGCGAGCGGGCCGGCGCGTACCGCTCGTTCGACGACTTCGTGGAGCGGCTGCGGGGGGCGCCGGTCGGCGCCCGGGCGGTCCGCAACCTGGTGATGGTCGGCGCGTTCGACGCGTTCGGCGCGCCCCGGCGCGAGCTGCTCTGGGGCTGGCAGGAGCGGTGGGACGGGCGGGGCCTGCGCCGCCGGGTGCCGGTCCAGGCCGAGCTGCGCCTGCCCGCCGCCGCCCCGCCGCTGCCCGGCCTGACCGAGCTGGAGACCACCCGGCTCGAATACCGGATCTCGGACCTCTCCACCGGCCACCACCTGATCCACTTCTACCGGGACCGGCTGCGGGCGCTGGGGGCGCTGCGCAGCTCGGAGGCCGCGCGGCAGCCGGCCGGCCGCGAGATCCGGGTCGCGGGCCTGGTCATCACCCGGCAGGCGCCGGCGACCGCCAACAAGATCCGGTTCTTCACGCTCGAGGACGAGACCGGCCACGTCAACGTGACGATCAAGCCGGACGTGTACGAGCGCTTCCGGCACCAGTGCGCCCACCCCGTGCTGGTGATCGACGGGGTCGTCCAGAGCGTGGACAACGTGTGGTCCCTGCTGGCCTCGTCGATCGCGCCGCTGGACGGCGCGGCCGGCGGCGGCCGCTCGCACGACTACCACTAGCAGCGAACCCGGAGACGCCTGACCGCGTTGGTCTGGCATGAGACTGGCACGACTCGCTCGCCGGACGGTGCTGGCTTCGGCGGCCGCCGCGGTCGCCGTGCTCGGGCTGGGCGCGACGGCCGCCCTGGCCGACGACTGGGGCCAGCGCGTCCCCGGCCAGCACGTGTACGACCCCGCCGGCGCGCTGACCCCGGCCCAGGTGAGCGACCTCGAGCGGTCGGCCGCCGCAGTGGACCAGGCCGGCGCCCCGACCGTGGTGTACGTCCGCCGCAAGGACGCCGACGACGCGACGACGCGGCAGGACGCCCGGGCGCTGATGGACACGTGGGCGGTCGAGAGCTCGGCCGGGCGGAAGGACGGCTTCGTGCTGCTGCTCAACCTGAAGCCCGCGGACATCAGGCATGGCTCCACCGCGCTGGTGATCGGCTCGGCCCACGCCGACCGGCTGGACGACGGCCGGCTGCAGGGGATCTATGACGCGACGATGCGGTCCCGGCTGGCGGCGGGCGACCTGGCCGGCGCCGTGAGCGCGGCGCTGCTCGTGGTGGCGCGCGACATGAGCGCACCGGAGGCGCCGCCGAGCCCGGCGCCCGACCAGACCCCACCGGCGGGCGCGGTCGCGGCCTCGCTGCTCGGCCTCGGTGCGATCGCGGCGGTGATCCTCGGGTTCGGCCTGCTCATCGCCAGGGGCGGGGGCTGGAACCGGCCGCCGGGCGGCGGCCGTCCCGGGTACGGCGGTTCGGACTCGTCGTTCTTCACCGATTCGGGCGCGTCGAGCACGTACACCGGCGGTGGCGGGGACGGCGGAGCGTCGAGCGGCAGCAGCTCGGGCGGAGGCAGCTTCTGACGGCGCCGCTGGTGGTCGTGTCCGGGCCGCCGGCCTCGGGCAAGACCACCGTCGCGGTCCCGCTCGCCACCGCGCTGCGACTGCCCCTGGTCGCCAAGGACCTGGTCAAGGAGGCGCTGATGGACAGCCTCGGCGCCGAGGACGTGGACCAGTCGCGGCGGCTGGGCCAGGCGACGTTCGCCGTGATCCTCGCGCTGGCCCGTTCGCACCTGGAGACCGGGGCCGGCCTCGTGCTGGAGGCGAACTTCGCGCTCGGCCGGTCGGAGCCGGGGCTGCGGCAGCTGGTCGCCGCCGCCAGCCACGCTGTCGTGGTCCACTGCTGGGCCCCGCGCGAGGTGCTGGCAGAACGGTACCGGGCCCGGGCCGGGGCGGGGCACCGGCACCCCGGCCACCACGACCGGCTCCGGCTGGAGAGCGGCCTGCCGTGGCTGGAGCCGCCGGCCACGGAGCCGCCCGACCTGGGCGTCCCGTGCCTGCGGGTGGACACGGCGGACCATTGGGACCTGGAAGCGATCGCGGCGTGGGTCCGCGAGACAGCCGCCTACATCCGGTAGAAGATCTGGTCCAGCCGCAGGCTCTCGATCGTCCCGCCCAGCGCGATGACCGCCACCGCGGCGGCCGACGTCCAGCCCGCGATGCGCCTCGTTCGCGCGTCGTCCGGGCGCCACAGCACCAGCACCGGCGGCAGCAGCACCGCCGCGACCAGCACGCACAGCAGCAGCGGGTTTGGCACCCACCCCTCGCTCGAGCTCCCCAGCCACCAGTTCGTCGCCGTCGCCCCGCCGAGCGCCAGCAGCAGGGTCAGCAGCGGCAGCGACCGCCGCTTCACCGCCTCCCAGGCCAGCCAGCCCGCGCCCAGGTAGACCGAGGGGTACACGATGACCCGGTACCAGCCGTACTGCTCGACCTCCTTCTCGCCCGCCAGCACCAGCATGATCACCGCGTACGCGGCCGCCGGCCAGACCAGGAACAGCTCCCGCCGGCGCAGGTTCCGGGCCGCCAGCAGGCCCAGGCCGATCCAGCCCAGCAGCCACCAGCCGTCGCGCAGCCGCCGGTTCATCCCCGCCGCGGCCGTGAGGAAGTCGAACGCGGACATCACCCCGATCCGGTTGCTCGCCTGCACGCCCCACGTCCGCACGAACTGCCCCCAGTCCACCAGCGCCCCGTAGACGACGAACAGCACCAGGCCGGCCGCCCCGGCGGCCACCAGGACGCCCGTCAGCCTCCAGCGCCCGGACGAGGCCAGGATCACCGCGCAGATGCCGGCCACCGCGATCCCCGACACCTTCATCAGCGGGGCCGCCACCGCGCACAGCAGCAGGCCGGTCACGGTCACCGGGCCCGTCACGCCGTCCAGCACGCGCACGGTCAGCAGCAGCGCGACCAGCAGCAGCACCGCCTGCGCCGACTCGGGCTCGGCGACCCGCCCGAACAGCACGGCCGCGGGCGCGGTCGCCAGCAGCAGCGCCCCCACCATCGCCGCGCCGGCGCCAATGAACCGGCGGCCCAGCAGGTAGACCAGCGGCACCGTCAGCGTGCTGCACGCGACCGGGATCAGCCGCACCTCGACCGCGTTGAACCCCGTCATGTCGCGCGCCCCGAGCAGCCACACCCAGCCGCCGATCAGCAGCGAGTACAGCGGCGGGTGGTCCATCCAGTGGTGGACGACCGGGACGGTCACGCCGAACGCGCTGAAGGCGTGGTACGCGGGGTAACCCGGGTAGTACGACCACGTGATGGCGTCGCCGTGCTGGATCAGGTTCAGCCCGGCCCACGCGAACTGGATCTCGTCCAGGTCGTCCGTGAACACGGGCGCCTGGGCCAGGCCGTGCAGGCGGAGCAGGAGCGCCAGGCCGGTGACCGCCATCACCCCCAGCACCTCCAGCGCCGGCCACGTCCCCACCAGGGGCAGGCGCAGCGTCAGGAGGGGCTGCTGGTCAGCTGACGCGGTAGACGGAGTAGCCGCCACTGGAATACACGAGCCGGGCCGTGGCCTGGAAGTACGCGGGGTTGGCGCCGACGCTGCCGCTCATCTCCTGCGGGCCGATCATGACGTAGTCCACGCCGTACTGCTTCAGCAGCCGGGGCGTGGCCGGGTCGCCCTTCAGCATCCGCTCGGCGTCGCTCGTCCGCTGCGTCCAGTCGGACAGGCCGTACGTCCACAGCCAGCCGCCGTACCCGACGACGATGCGGCGGCCGCCCAGCGTCGCGATGGGCTCATTGTGCGTCGGCGCCGTCAGGAAGATCGCGCGCGGGTCGGTGTGGCCGCGCGCCCAGTTCGCCACCTGGACCCCGCCGGCGTCGGTGAACTGCGCCGACGTCGGGTTCGACAGCAGCGACCGCCACAGGTCCACCGCGCTCGAGGCCGTGAGGAACACGAGCAGCGCGGCCGCGACCAGGCGGCCGTCGATGCCGGTCCGGAGCAGCCGTGCCAGCAGCGCGCCCACGGGCAGGGCGCCGATCAGCGTCCAGTAGGCGAAGAACTTCGTGTTGTCCCAGTCCCAGGGCTGGAACACCAGGACGTTGGGGACGATGAACCACAGCCAGATCGGAGCCAGGTGCAGACCCACCCGGGGCGGCAGCACGCCGCGCCACAGGAACGCCGCCGCCATCGCGGGGATCAGCAGGCTGGTGTTCTCGAGCCAGAACCAGACCGGGTTGTCGTGGTGGCCGCCGCTGTCCGCCAGCCACCAGACCTGGACGTGCACGGTCGCCGCCCCGCCGCCCAGCATCCAGAGGACGGCCGGCGCCCCCAGCACCAGCGCCGGGGCGAAGAACGCGACCCACTCGCGGCGCGGGTTGAACAGGGTCCAGAAGGCGGCCATCGCCACCGCCGTGCCGTACGCGTGCAGGTGGAACAGCGGCGCCAGGCCGGTCACGGCGCCGGCGAACGCGAACGGCGTCCAGCGGGCAGCGCCGGCCGGCTGGTCGGTCCGGCGCAGGGCCACCCACAGCACCGCCAGCACGATCAGGACCAGGCTGAACCCGAACAGCACCGAGCGCTGGGGCAGCAGCCAGGCCAGCACCGGGTTCAGCCACTGGTAGTTCAGGTCGCCGTTCTGCGTGAGCAGGCCCGGGTAGCTCTGGAGCGCCGAGAGGCCGGACCCGCGGACCTGGCGAAGCAGGAGCACGAAGCCGAGGCCGCCGCTGAGCGTGAACACGAGCACGGCCAGCGCCGCCCCCACCCGGGTCGCGACCAGCCGGACCCCGGCCAGGTACATCACGGCCGGGAACGCCAGCGCGAGCAGCCCGCTGCTGAGGACCAGCGAGGACGTCAGCGAGGCGCCCAGCGGCACCAGCGTCGCCGCCAGCAGGTCGATCATGAACGGATACGCCAGCCGGTGCCCGGGGTCCACCGGGAACTGCGGCGGGAAGTTGTGGCCGAACACGAACGAGCCCGCGTACGTCAGGTGCGCCGCCCAGTCCGCGTACGACCACGTGCCGCCTGCTATCAGGCCCTGCGCGTTGGATTCGTACGTCCGGGCGAGGATGGCCAGCGTGAACGTCCAGCAGATCGCCAGCAGCGCCCACAGCGGCCACGGCTCGCGGCGCCGCCAGCGGGCGATCAGGTCGTCGGCCTCGGCGCCCAACCGGGCGCGGGCCAGCCACCAGCCCGGCGCCGACGCGGCCAGCGCCAGCACGAGGCCGATGAGCACGCTGGCCAGGCCGAGCCCGATCGCGGCCGCGAGCAGGAAGTCCACCGCCGTCACGACGACGGCGCCCACCACGGTCCCGTAGGCCAGCCGCTCCTCGATCGTCAGCGACAGCCCGCTGAGGTACGTGAGCCCGGTGCCCACCACCACGCAGCCGATCAGCGTGAGCGCGGCCCAGCCGGTGAGCGCCAGGACGACGACGAGCCCGACCCCGAGGAGGGCGAGACCGAACCAGCGGCCGGCGTCCCAGTCCGGGACGCGCGGCCGGGCCGCGGTCAGATCCAGGTCCGCAGCCACATCTTTCCGATCGGGAACCCGTTCAGGTACGACCCGTTCGAGATCGGCAGGCCGGTCCAGACCGGATAGAAGTACAGGAAGGCGAGCACCACGACCGCCAGGTAGCCGGCCACGAGGTAGCGGGTCGGGAGCACGAAGCGGTCGCCCCAGAAGTCGATGCGGATCGGTCCCGCCTGCTGCATCCGCACCAGCACGAACGCCAGCGCCAGGACCATGAAGATCAGGCCGCCGAACATGTGGTACAGGAAGATGACGCGCGTGATCCGCGACCACGGCAGGTACTGCGCGACGAAGCCGACCAGGATCACCGCGGCGGGGAAGCTCCGGTGCCGCAGCACGAAGTACGGCAGCGAGAGCACCGCCGGGATGCTGGCCCACCAGATGAACGGGTTGCCGATGTCCACGATGCCGGACACCAGCGGCTGCTTGGTGACCGCGTCGACGCCCAGGCCCTGGTACTCGTAGTAGTACGCCACCGGCCGGTACAGGAACGGCTCTGACAGCGAGTTGAACTGGTGGCGGGTGAAGAACGGGATCCAGCTCGCCAGGTAGATCGCGATCGGGATCAGGCCGAACGCCAGCACGGCGGTCGGCACGTAGAGGCCGGGCCGGGCGCCCCCGGGCAGGTCGGGCCCCTCGCGCAGCCCCCAGCGCCAGGAGCCCTCGACCAGGCTGATCCCGACGCGGCGGAGCACGGGCCGCATGACCAGGAAGAAGATGATGGTGGCCATCGCCGCCAGCGAGATCCACTTGGCGGACACGGCGAGGCCGAGCGCGACGCCGGTCATCAGCAGGGTCACGATCGAGTCCCGCTCGCTGCGGCTGCCCAGGTGGACCAGGAACAGCGTGTAGCTGAGCATGATCAGGAAGATCGGGAAGATGTCGATCATGCCGATCCGCGACTGCACGAAGAACATGCCGTCGAAGCAGACGAGCGTCGCGGCGGCGATCGCGAACGTGCGGTTGGGCCAGAGCTTGCGCGCGAAGAGGTACATCATCGGAACGCAGAGCGAGCCGAAGACGACGCTCATGATCCGCCAGCCGACGGTGTTGAAGCCCAGGTCGGCGTAGTCCCCGTGCGCGCCCTGGAACGTGGCGCGCCACCAGCCGTACAGCCACTCGCCCGACGCCATGATCAGCTTGGACAGCGGCGCCGTTGGGCGGCGAGGCCGGCTGCCCCGGCGCGGCGTAGTTGCGCTGGAACGGGTACGCGATCCCGCACAGCGTGCCCGTGTGGTTCTGGGTGTCGACCGGCGTGTTCGCCACGCAGTTGCTGATCAGGTTCAGCTTGCCGGAGAAGACGTCCGGCATCAGGGGGCTGAAATAGCGGAAGAAGAACGCGACGAACAGGAACACGGCCATCAGCCACACGTCCAGCCGGTCGATCCCGAGCCGGTCGAGCAGCCAGGACCGGGTCGGTCCCTCGGGGGCGGGCGCGCGCTCCTCGACGACCTCGGGGGCTACCTCCTCCGGCGGCGAGGTCACGCTCACCTGGCGCGGGCTCGCTTCTTGCGGCGCTGGCCTCCCAGGTTGACCGAGGTCCGCTCGGGCAGCCGCGACGTGATCTCCCAGGACATGGCGTCCGGGTCGGGGACGGGCACCGCCAGCGTGTCGTCGGCGATCAGCTGGCTGCCCAGGACCCGGCGCAGCTCGGCGGTCCGCGGGTCGTCGCCGCGCAGGCGGACGAACAGCGCGTCCTTCTGCATCAGCGGCCGGCTGACCGGGCGGACGAGCCGCTTGCGGCCCTCCAGGAAGTGCGTCTCGAGCTTCTGGAGCCGGGTGTTGCGGATCAGGTCATAGGGGACGACGATGCTGCGGACCAGCCGGTGGATCACCAGGCCGTCGTCCCGCACCTCCAGCGCGCTGCGCTGCCGGTAGAAGAGCATCGCCGCGCCGTACAGCAGGCCGAGAGGCAGGTACAGCAGGAAGACGCCCGTGTTCGAGTCGAGCCGGCCGTGGTTCAGGATGAACATGGCCGGGCTGATGACGAGACCGGCGAGAACCAGCATGAGGACCCACAGGCGCTGGTTCCGCCACATGAGCTCGGCGTAGAGAATGGGCTGCCGCAAGGTCACCAGATTATCGGCCTTTGCTGAGATTTCATTCACCGCCGATCATCGCCCCCCGCATCGAGGTCGAGCACGGACAGGCGCGCTCGGCCGGCAGCAGCGGGACCAGGCCCAGGATCAGCGCCCGGACCCGGTCGTTGTTGCTCGCGAACACCTTCTCGACCTCCGACACGGAGACGGGCGCCACGTCGGACATGCCCTCCAGGCCCACGTCGTAGTCGGTGATCAGCGAGATGTTGACATAGCAGAGCTCCAGCTCGCGGGCCAGGATCGCCTCCGGGTACTGGGTCATGTTGATCACCTCCCAGCCCTGCGACGAGTACCAGCGGCTCTCGGCGCGGGTCGAGAAGCGCGGGCCCTGGATGACGACGACGGTGCCCCGCTCGTGCATCGTCACGCCCTGGGCCCGGCCCGCGTCCAGCGCCAGGGCCCGCATCTCGGGGCAGTATGGGTCGGCGGCGCTCACGTGGGCCACGCGCGGACCGTCGCCGTGGTACGTGTCGGCGCGGCCCCACGTGCGGTCCACGAACTGGTCGCAGACGACGAAATCGCCGGGACGGACGCCCGGCTGCAGGCTGCCGGCGGCGGTCGGCGCGATCACGCGGGTCACGCCGAGTTCCTTGAGCGCCCACACATTGGCCCGGTAGTTGATGGCCGCCGGCGGCAGCGTGTGCCGCGCCCCATGCCGGGGCAGGAAGGCCACGCGCACGCCGCCGACCTCGCCGATCGCGACGCGGTCGCTGGGCGGCCCGTACGGCGTCTCGACCTCGACGAACTCGACGTCGTCCAGCAGCCGGTAGAACCCCGAGCCGCCGAACACGCCCACGTGCGCTCTCGCACCGGTCATCGCGGCCAATGCGGCACCTCCTCGGTGGCAGGGCTGCGGGCTGCCGTCAACAAGGGCTTGGCCCGAGTGTGTGGGTTCGTCTTCCCTCGGTCCCTGGAAGCGCATCGACACGCGAAGCGATGCGCCGGACGCGCCCCGAACGTCCCAGACAAGAGGGGGGGTTCCGGAAGGGGGGCCTGCCCCCCCTTGCACAGGTCATCGCTGCACTCCCCGTTCCGTGATCAGCGCCGTCACCAGGTGTGCCGGCGTCACGTCGAACGCCGGGTTCCACGCCTCGGTTCCGGGCGGCGCGAACGTGGTCACCTCGTCCGCCGAGCGCTCCTCGATGACCACGGCGGCGCCGTCGGGCGTGGCGTCGTCGATCGTGCTGCACGGCGCGGCCACGTAGAACGGCACGCCGTGCTCGCGGCAGAGGAGCGCGAGCGGATAGGTGCCGACCTTGTTGACGACGTCGCCGTTGGCGCAGACCCGGTCGGCGCCGCTGATCGCCGCGTCCACCATGCCCCGCTGGAGCAGCAGGCCGGCCGCGCCGTCGGCGATCAGCCGGTGCGGGATGCCGAGCCGGCGCAGCTCCCACGTTGTCAGGCGGGCGCCCTGGGCGCGCGGCCTGGTCTCCAGCGCGTAGACGAACGGCTCGCCGCCGTGCTCGTGGGCGGCCCGGATCACGCCCAGCCCGGTGCCGTAGTCCACGGTGGCGAGCGCGCCCGTGTTGCAGATGGTCACGATCCGGGCGCGCGGGGGCAGGACCGCGGCGCCGTGGCGGCCGATCTCCCGGCAGGCCTCGATCGACTCGCGGGCGATGTGGTGCGCCTCCTCGAGCGGGTCGGCCGCGCGCTCGACCCGCTCGACGGCCCAGAAGAGGTCGCGCGCGGTGGGCCGGGCGGCCCGGATCAGGGCGACGCCCTCGGCCAGCCGGCCCTCCCGGGCGGCCAGGGCGGTCCCGTACCCGGCCGCGGCGCCGATCGCGGGGGCGCCCCGGACGACCATGTCGCGGATCGCCGCCGCCACCTCGGCCGCTGTGCGGCACACCACGTACGCCTCCTCGTCCGGGAGGCGGGTCTGGTCGATCAGCCGGACGCCGCCGGCTCCCGCATCCCACTCGACGGTCGCCACGTCCGGTTGAGGCTACCAGTCGCGTAGCCCTCGAGATCCAGCGCGACGAACGTGTAGCCCGCGGCGCGGACGCCGTCGACCACCCGGTCGCGCAGGGCCAGGGCCCGCTCCATCTCGTCCGGCTCGACCTCGACCCGGGCGACGTCGTCGTGATGCCGCACGCGGACCTGGCGGAAGCCGAGGCCTTTCAGGGCGGCCTCGGCGGCGCCGATCCGGCGCAGCACGTCCGGCGTCACCTCGGTGCCGTGCGGGATGCGCGACGACAGGCAGGCGAACGAGGCCTTGTTCCAGTTGGGCAGGCCGAGCCGGCGCGCCGCCGACCGGATCTCGCCCTTCCCCATCCCGGCCTCCAGCAGCGGGAAGCGGACGCCGCGGCGGACGGCGGAGCCGTGGCCGGGGCGGTGGTCGCCCGCGTCGTCGGCGGTGGCGCCGTAGGCGAGGTGGGCCAGGCCCAGCTCCGCGCGGACCGGCTCCAGGGTCTCGAAGAGCTCCTCCTTGCAGTGGAAGCAGCGGTCGGGGAGGTTGCGCCGGTACGCGTCCAGCTCCGCCTCGTTGGTGTCCACCTCGCCGAGCCGGGCGCCTAGCTGGCGCGCGAGCGCGCGAGCCTCCTCCTGCTCCTCCTCCGGGTACGCCGGCGACGAGGCGAGCACGGCCACCGCTCGCTCAGCGCCCAGCTCGTCGAGCGCCAGGCGCAGGAGCAGGCTGGAGTCCACCCCGCCCGAGTAGGCGACGAGGACGGAGCCGAGCTCGCGCACGAGCTGGCGGGCCCGGCCCAGCCGGACGTCGTCGTGGCGGTCGAGCTGGATCATGTCCAGGCCAGGGTACCGCCGGCTACGTGGTCGCGACCTCGATGGGCGTCTCCGACGGCTCCGAGGCGGGCATGCCGCAGAACACCTCGTAGTCGATCAGGCCGGTCACGGTCGGGTTGTCGCCGCAGAGCGGGCAGCCCGGGTTCCGGCGCAGGTTGACCTTGCGGAAGTCCATGTCGATGCCCTCGAAGATCAGCAGCTTGCCGATCATGCCGCGGCCGATCCCCAGGACGTGCTTGATGGTCTCGAACGCCATCATCGAGCCGATGATGCCGGGCAGGACGCCGAACACCCCGGCCTCGGCGCAGCTGGGCACGGCGCCCGGCGGCGGCGGGTTGGGGAACAGGCAGCGGTAGCAGCCGGTGCCCTTGGCGGCGTCGAACATCGTCAGCTGGCCCTCGAAGCGATAGATCGCGCCGTGGACCAGGGGGCGCTGCAGGAAGTAGGCCGCGTCGTTGGCCAGGTAGCGGGTCGGGAAGTTGTCGGTGCCGTCGATGATCACGTCGTACGGCCGGAACACGTCGAGCGCGTTCTCGGAGTTGACGTGCAGCGAATGCCGGCCGATGTCGTCCGTGCCGTGGAGCAGCTGCCTCTGGAGGTTGCTCGCGTCGACGACGTCGAAGTCGACGATGCCGATGCGGCCCACCCCGGCGGCGGCGAGGTACATGGCGGCGGGCGAACCCAGGCCGCCCGCGCCCAGGAGCAGCACGCTCGTGTTCAGCAGCTTGCGCTGGCCGGCGCCGCCGACCTCCGGGAGGATCAGGTGCCGGGCATAGCGCTGGACCTGTTCGGGAGTGAATCCAGTCGATGCCATTGCTCGATGGTACCCATGGACCCGAACTGGGTATTCCTATGTCCTGAGCCTCCGGGCCTCCCGCCCGGACCCAAACCTAGAATGGCGCCTGGAGATGGAACCCGAGTACCTCGACGACGAGCAGATCATCGCCCTTTACAACAAAGTGCGGACCGGGCGGCGATCCTGGCCCGCCGGCATCTGGGGCAGCCCGGCGGCGCTCCAGTACGCGGTCACGATCTTCGAGTACTGGATCCACAACGTGATGGGCTGGAAGGGTTGGCCGGACGCGCGCACGCGCGTGAACCCGGTGCTGCTGGAGGAGCACCGGCTGGCGGACATCGTGGACAACGTGTTCCTGCCGGAGTTCGGCGAGGACTGGCTGGACTTCGAGGTGGTGCTCAACGAGTCGATGCGGCTCTCGGAGGACGAGAGCTGGGGCCCGGACCTGACCGACCGGCAGGAGCGGGTCGAGGCGGCGTTCGAGCACGCGTTCGAGCAGATCATCGGCTCGCCCAAGACGCAGCCGCGGCTGCTGCCGATCTACCACCGCTTCCGCAACCACCTGATGCGGATGTGGGGGGCGTTCCAGGAGGCGCAGGCCGAGCACGACAAGGCGGAGCGCGAGGCGGCCGAGCGGTTCTGGAACGGGCTGCGCCTGATCCGGGCCACGCGGGCGCGGACGGCCGAGCAGTGGTCGATCGTCAACGACGAGGACGAGCGGCTGGGCGAGGTCTCGATGGTGTGGGGCGACCCGCACCCGTACTGCCTCATCGTGCTCGACGAGCAGCTGTCCGGCGAGCGCGGCACGTGGGAGCAGGTGATCTGGAGGCTGGAGCAGGAGATCCTGGTGGAGGAGCCGGGCGTCGTCAGCTACTCGGTCTGGCAGAAGGGCTTCGTCGGCGAGTTCTACCGCTGCGCCGACTGCGGGGAGCTGCACAGCCAGTTCGACGACGACCCCGCTGACGACCTGCGCCTCGACCTCCACGATGACGACGGGTAGCCGGACGGTCCGAGCCGCGGTCGTCCAGGCCGCGTCGGTCGTGTTCGACCGGGAGCGGACGCTGGACAAGCTGGAGGACCTGGCCGCGGACGCGGCGCGGGCGGGCTGTGACCTGGCCGTCTTTCCGGAGGCATTCGTCGGCGGCTACCCGCGGGGCCTGACGTTCGGGACCGTCGTCGGGGAGCGGAGCGCGGAGGGGCGCGACCACTTCCGCCGCTACTGGGACGCGGCCGTGGAGGCGCCGGGGCCCGTCGTCGATCGTCTGGCTGCCGTGGCGCGGGCGACCGGGCTGCACCTGGTCGTGGGCGTGGTCGAGCGCCAGGGCGGGACGCTGTACTGCACGGTGCTGTTCCTCTCCCCCGCCGGCTACCTGGGCAAGCACCGCAAGCTGATGCCGACCGCGGCCGAGCGGGTGGTCTGGGGGTTCGGCGACGGCTCGACGCTGCCGGTCCTGGACACGCCGCTGGGGCGGCTGGGCGCGGTGATCTGCTGGGAGAACTACATGCCGCTGCTGCGGACGGCGATGTACGCGAAGGGCGTGCAGCTGTACTGCGCGCCGACGGCGGACGCGCGGGAGACGTGGCTGCCGACGGTCCGGCACATCGCACTGGAGGGCCGCTGCTTCGTGCTGTCGTGCTGTCAGTTCGCGCGCCGGAGCGACTACCCTGCGGACGTGCCGAACGAGCTGGCGGCGGCGCCGGACGAGGTGCTGATGCGGGGCGGCAGCTGCATCGTGGGGCCGCTGGGCGACGTGCTGGCGGGTCCGGACCACGAGGGCGAGACGATCCTGTGCGCGGAGCTGGACCTGGCCGACATCGCCCGGGCCAAGTTCGACCTCGACGTGGTCGGCCACTACGCCCGGCCGGACGTGTTCCGGCTGGAGGTGGACGAGACGGCGCGCCCTGCCGTGTCGTGGGGGCCGGGGTCGTGAGCGACGACGTCCTGGACCGGCTGCGGGAAGGTCTGGAAGCGCTGGCGGCCGCGGTGGCCGGACTCCCGGCCGAGCGCCTGGAGCGGCGGCCCGAGGAGCCGGGAGGCTGGACTGCCCGCCAGGTGCTGGCCCACCTGGCGGACTTCGAGCTGATGGCCGCGGTGCGGGTCCGGACGGTGCTTTCGGTTGATCGGCCGGCCCTGGCGTCGTACGGCCAGGAGGAGTTCACCGACCGGTTCACCTGGCTGGAGACCGCGGAGGAGGCCCTGGAGCGGTTCACGGTGAACCGAAAGGCGACGCTGCGAGTGGTGGCGGCCCTGACACCGGCGGACCTGGAACGGGTAGGCGTCCACCCGGAGCGAGGCGAGGAACCGCTGCGCCGGACGCTGGAGATGCTGGCCCGCCACGACCGGGCGCACCTGGAACAGCTGGTCCGGGCGCGGGGCTGAGCGGCCAGTTCGCGAACGGGCGAACGCCCGGCCCGGACGCCGGCCGGGTAGACTGTATCGACTCAGGTGAGGCCCGGCCTGCCAGGCCTTCCGGGGAGGTGGCTGAGTGGTCGAAAGCGCCCGCCTGCTAAGCGGGTAGGGGGTGTTGAGCTCCCTCGAGGGTTCGAATCCCTCCCTTCCCGCCAGAGCTAGAAACTTGTAGGGCCCGCAATGCCCACCCCTTTCCGGGTCAGGTTCGCACCTCTGCCGGTGACCGGGCGCTCGTATTCCAGGCCGCCGCCGACGGCCATCACGACGAGCGCCTCGACCTCCGTGCGGTACTCGCGCCGCGCCACGAACTTCGCGACGTTCCCCTCGCAGACGTGGAGCTTCTCGAAGAGGGCGTTCAGCAGACGCCGTCGCCGCAGATCGTCGGCGCGCGCCAGGCCTGGCCGACCCCAGCAAATGGGCACCGGGAGGGACGGTGTCTCCGATGCTCCTCTCAGCTCGGCTCGTAGCGCGTCGAGATCCTCCGGCGAGCGAGGTACTCGGCTTCATCGACATGGCCCCAGACGAGTCGCTGGAGGTTCGCCTCCACCTGTTCGATGCCGCCAGTCTGGCTCCGCCGAGTCGATCGTGCCGAAGCGACTGCAGGGACGCGCAGATCACATACGATCCGGGCCCGCTGTAGTTCCCGGCCGCGTTCGACGCGTCAGCACTGCAGCGGCGCCTGGGCGGCGTGCCGCTGACGCCGTTCGAGACGGGCGCCGCCGGTGGCGCCGCGCTGATCAGGTGTCGGGGTCGCGCACGCCGACGGCGTCGTACCGCCAGAACGCCTCCGCGTAGACAAGCGTCCCTGTCATCCATGGTTCGTACGCCGGTAGCCGGAGCACCTGGAACCCGGCGTCGGGGATGCGCAGCGACGGTTTCCGGAAGCCGAGCTCACCCCCGGCCACGAACCCGAAACGCCCGTAGTAGGAGGGTGCACCCTCCAGGAACACGAGCGGCACCGCCCGCTCGGCAATGACCTCGAGGCCGCGTCGGACGAGCGCGGCGCCGGCGCCCCGCCGCTGGTGCTCTGGCGCCACGGCCAGTGGGCTGAGCACTTGCACCTCCACGAGCCGCCGTGGGGCGTCGAGCAGGCTGCGCGTGAACATCACGTGCCCGACTACTTGGCCATCGCACACAGCGACGAGTGAGAGCCCGTCGCCGGCCGCGACCAGGTCGCGCAGCGTGTCGACCAGGGCCGCGTTCCTGTGCCCGTGCGCGCCGAACGCCCGCAGGTGGACGTCCCGCACCACCTCTCGATCGTCTGGGTGCTCCTCGCGCAGTTGCATCGTCGCAGCATAATACGGGCACCACCTGAGCTGGAGGCGCCGCTCCGCGCGCTCGTGGCGATCATCCACAACGTTCGACGACCGCGTCATCTGCCGTGCGGAGTGTTAGCGGCGCAGGTGCTTGTTGGCGAGGTCAACCGTGAGATCGAGCGGGCCGCTCCGGAGCGTCTTGTGCTCGAACTGATGGCCTGGTAGACGGCGACCGATGGCAGCGACGTACCCCTCAACGGTGTAGTCGGCCAGCAGGCGTTCCTCCTCGTCGCTGATCTCGTGGATGACGATCCGATAACGAAGGCCGGCGGTCTCGATGGGATGGGATCGGGCCACTCTCAGCCGTGGCTCGTGGACGCCCGCGGCGCGTGCTCATCCGCCTCGATCCCACCAGGCACGGGCAGGACCAGGCCGGGCAGCAGCCCGGGGTGCCGCTCACGTTGCAGGTCGGTCAGGGCACCGATCACGTCGACGCCTTGCAGGCGGCCGGTCCGGCACACGCTCATTAGGCACTCCTGGGTGCGGGCGCCACTCCAGGTGGCGTTGCCGCCCCAGGTCTTGCGGATCATTACCGCCGGCCGGATGCCCGGTGGCCATATTCCGCACTCGGGCGACGAACGGCTGCCACGCTGGCATGGCCGACCACGAGGGAGAGAGCCCACTTGAAAAGGGCCGTTAATCGGTGCTCGACTGGGCGCCCTCGGTCGACCGCCTGCTGGAGGCGTGTCTGCGCCGGTGGTCCCGTCACGCCGCCCGCCCGGCGCCTCCGGCGATCGAGTACGCACGGCAGTTGCTGATTCGCGCCCAACGCTGACCACACGGGACATGGCGGCCCACGCAATACCGCACCCCGGACGGAAGCATCGTGCTTCTACCAGGCAGGCAACGTGAACCCGTCTCCCGTGTCCGGCCCTGCGATTACTCGCCCGACGCCGCCCGCGCCGCCGCGAGCCGCTCCGCCCTCGCCGCGCGAGCCTTGACGAGCGCGGCGGCGCGCCTGGCCAGCACTTCGGGATCGGTGATCGGCTTCCGCGTCCGCCGCGGCTTCGCTTCGGGCAGCGCGAGCGCGGCGGCGCCGCGTCGGCCCCGTCCACGCCGGCCGCCGGTCAGGCTGCCGAGCGCCGAGCCGATCTGCGTCAGCTCGCTGCGCAGGCGCTGATTCTCCTCGGCGAGCTCGCGGTTCGCGCGCTGCAGCTGCTCGTTGGCCGTGACGAGCTGGGTGATCTGGGTTACGACGAGGCGCGTGTCGGCGCTCTGTGCGGTGCGGCGCCGGCGGCGCGTGGTCGAGGTTGTGGCGGATCGTGCTTGTGGCATTGTTGACCTCGCGGATGGGTAGGGTTGAGCGCGACCGTAGCACATCCTGCCCGATTCGGCTATATACCCTCCGTGTGATACTCGGTTGGCAATGCCAGGTCAGACCGCCGGCATCACGCCCAGCAACTGCCCCTTCTGCGCCTACGCCGCCGAGCGCCGCTTACCGCATGTCAACCCGGCGCTGGTCGCTTACCGTAACGACGTCGCCATCGCCTTCCCGAGCCTGCATCAGCGAGTAGCCAATCGTGGACACTTTCTCGTGGCGCCGGCGGCGCATCACCCGGACATCTACAGGCTGCCGCCCGAGAACTACGCTGGGCTCCTCACCGCCGTGGCGGTCGTGGCCAGGGCGGTACGACACGCGTTCGACGCGACCGGCGTGACGCTCATCCAGAACAACGAGTGGGACGGCGGCCAAGACGTCTTCCACATGCACATCCACGTGGTGCCGCGGCGCCGTGACGATGGCTTCAGTCGAGGTGATGGAAGGTGGCCCTACGGTCTCGAAGTGGTACCGGAGGAGCGGCGGCTGATCCAGACTGCGCAGGTGCGTGCGAACCTCGGCGCTCCCGTTCCGGCACTCCCGCAGGACGTCGACACCGACGGCTGAACGGACGTAAGAACCGGTCTGCTGCTGTGCTGGCCCGACGGCAATGTCCCGGTCAGACCCTCTGGATGGACGTGCTCGCCAGTGCGTCCTCCAGTGAGCCCACCACCGGCCGCATCGCCTCCCGCCGCCGCTCCGCCGATCGCTCGTCCTCCACTCATGGCAGGGACCCAGGTCTTGCGTGAAATTCGACGTGGAGGCGGGGCGGCGGCGGGCGGTGAACCGGCGCAGCCGGGCGAGGCGGTGGGCTGGTCGGGCGGCGCGCTCCGCGAGCTGTTCGCCTCCGAACTGCCAATCGGTTACATCGGCACAGTGGGATGTGACATCCTGTGCTCGGGTGGGGACCCACATCCCGTTCGTAACTTCCGGTTCGTACCCGGTGCGGGCCGGCAACCTGGTGCGTCCACTCGTCGACGGCGAGCCGGCCTACCGGCGCATCTGCGAAGCGGTCGATGCAGCGCGTCACAGCGTCTGGGTCACGGTCACCTTCCTGACGCCAGACGTCCAGATGCCGGACGGTCGCGGCTCATTCTTCGACGTGCTCGACCGGTCGGCGGCGCGCGGCCTGGACGTTCGCGTGCTGTTCTGGCGACCCAACCCCGAGACCAGCCACTACGCCCCCGGCGTCTTTGGGGATCGACGGCCCACCGCGAACTGCTCGAAGCGCGCGGCTCGCGGCTCCTGGCCCGCTGGGACCGGGCCCACAGCCGCTTCTGCCAGCATCAGAAATCCTGGCTCGTCGACGCCGGACGACCCTCCGAGACGGCGTTCGTGGGCGGGATCAACCTCAGGCCCCACTCGGTCGCGGCGCCCGGCCACCCCCGCCCGGGCCACCACGACGCCTACGTGGAGCTCACCGGACCGTCGGCCGCGGACGTGCACCACAACTTCGTCCAGCGCTGGAACGAAGCCAGCGAGCGCACCGCGATGGATGGCTCGTGGGGAGGCGGCGGCGACCGCGACCTGACCTTCCCCACGCACGTCACCAGCCCGACCGGCGAGAGCCTGGTCCAGGTCCAGCGCACCCTGCACGCCGGCTGCTACCGTGACGGCCGCCCAAGCCCGGGGGGCCAGCCCTTCGACGTCGCCAACGGAGAGCGCTCGATCTTCGACCAGTACCTGCAGGCGATCCGGGGCGCGCGCAGGTCGATCTACATCGAGAACCAGGCCCTGGAGCTCGCCGAGATCGTCGCCGCGCTGCAGCACNNGGGTGCGGGAGGCCAGCCGGCGACCCGAGCGGCGGGCCTTCCTCGATCAACTGGCGGCGCTCGGCCGGCACGAGCGCTTTGCCCTCGCCGGCATCGCAGGGCGCGGCTCCACGGGTCGCCACGACGTCTACGTCCACGCCAAGGTCATGCTGATCGACGACTCCTGGGCCACGATCGGCTCCTGCAACCTCCACGCGGCATCGGTCCTGGGCAACAGCGAGATGAACGTGACGTTTTGGGACCCGCCGGTCGTGCGCGCGCTCCGCTGCCAACTGCTGGCCGAGCACCTCGGCCTGGACACCGCCCGTCTGGACGACCGCTCGGCGCTCGGCGCCTACCGGCAGATCGCGCGGGACAACCGACGGCGGCGGGACGCCGGGGACTGGGACTGGCAGGGGCTGGCGTTCAGTCTGGACCCGGCGACGTACGGTCGCGGCCCGCTCAGCTGACGTCCTGGACAGAGAGCGGGCGCCTCAAGGTGCCGGTGTTCCGCTCCAGGTGCGTTCGCTCGGCAGGCTGGGTGGCCCCAGCGCTGCAACGGTCGTCTCGTGCGTCTACCAGTTTCGCCCACACCCGCCCGCCGCACACCACCCCACCTTGACAGTAGATGTCATGGTTGGCGAGACATCCTGCCCGGATGGAACTCCATGGCCGAGTGGCGCTGACGACCGGGGGCGGCGGCCCGGGCACGGGCCGGGCCGTCGCGATGCGCCTGGCCGCCGAGGGTGCATCGGTCGTCGTTGCCGACGTGGACGTCGAAGGCGGACACGAGACGGTCCGCCGTATCGAGGCCGCCGGCGGCCGGGCCGCGTTCATCCGGGCCGACGTGACGGTAGAGAGCGATGTCGCCGCCATGACCGCGTTCGCCGGCCAGGCCTACGGCGGTCTCGACGTGCTGGTCAACAGCGCTGGCGGCCCCGCTGCTCCCTACTTCCCCGACGCGCCAAGTGACCACTGGGGACGAGCGCTCGACCTCAACCTCCGCGGGCCGATGTTCGCCATCCAGCACGCCCTGCCCTCGATGCGGCTCCGTGGTGGGGGCGCGGTCGTGAACATCGCGTCCGTCGCAGGCCTGGGCACGATGCGCAGCACGCCGATCGAGTACGCGGTGGCCAAGGCCGGGCTGATCCGGCTGACCGCGGTGCTCGGGCCGCTCGCGGCACGCGACGGCGTCCGCGTCAACTGCGTGGTGCCGGATTGGATCGCCACGCCTGAGACGACTGCGTATGCGGCCAGCCTGGACGCCGTCGGGCGGGCGGAGGTGCACATGCCGGACCAGATGACCCCGCCCGAGCAGATCGCGGGGGAGGTGGTCCGCTTCGTCAAGGATGACTCGCTGATCGGTCGGGTGCTGGTCTGCTGGTGCGAGGCGCCGTGGGCGCTCGTGGCCCCTGACGACGTCGGCTACGGCCGCTCCGAGGCCGCCGCCACCGATCGCTTCGGAGCAGCTGGATGAACTGCTCAACCGCGGCGGGCAGATGGTGGTGGCGCCGGTGCGGGATGCTCCGAGGCCGCCGACCGACGCGGAGGCCGTGGAGGGCAGTAGTCCTCTCCCCCCTTGCGGGCGATCTTGTGGGCCCGACTCTGGCAATCACCGTGAGGTGACCGGCTCGGACTCGTCCACCAAAGGGCCAGAATCCATCTCATGCAAGCCGCCGGCATCACCGAGCTCGGAGGGGCCGTTCGGACGCTGGAACTGCCAGACCCTGCGGACCTGGAGCCCGACGGCGTCCTCATCGAGGTGCGCGCCGCCGGGGTAGCCAACTGGGACGACTTCGTCCGGACCGGACGTTGGGACGTGGGCGCGTCGCCGCCCATGGCACTCGGGGTCGAAGCGTCCGGCGTAGTCCGCTCTGTCGGTACCGCCGTCTCCCGCTTCCGGGCTGGCGACGAGGTGCTCACTCACGCTGTGCCCCTGCGGCAGGGCACCTGGGCCCAGCTCTTCGTCGCGCCGGAAGAACAGGTCTCGCGGAAGCCGGCGGGCATGTCGTTCGAGGAAGCCGCCGTCTTCCCCGTACCCGCGCTGACCGCGGCCGAGGTACTCTCCCAGACCCTCATGCTGAAGGCGGGGGAACCGCTCCTCGTCAACGGCGGGGGCGGCATCACCGGCGGCATGCTCGTGGCGGTCGGAGCTCGGATGGGCGCGTCGGTCATCGCGACCGCCGACCCGCGCAGCGCCGATCGGCTGCTCCGGTACGGCGCAGCCGCGGTGCTCGACTACCACCGGCCGGACTGGCCCGCGGAGGTGGGCCGCCTGGCTGGAGGCCGGGTACCAGTCGCCGTCAACGCCGTGGTTGGCAGGGCACCCGATCTCCTGCCGCTGGTCGCCGACGGCGGCCGCCTGGCGACGATCACGAACGAGCCCATCGGAAGGCGCACGCGGCATCAGCGTTGGCGGGTTCTTCGTGAATCCGGACGGAGCGCTCCTTGAGCGGCAGGCCACCAGCTTCGTCGAGCGTGGTCTGGCGATTCCGGTCGCAGCCGTGTACGGACTGGCGGAGGCCGGGGCTGCGCTCGCCGCGGCAGTCGGAGGCCGGCTGGGTGGTGCGATCGTGGTGGATCCACGTCGCTGACCCCTATCACTCTCCTGGCCTGAACACGGCGGTACGGCTCAGGCCGGGGCGGCTCGCCAGCGGGGAACCAGGTCGTGCGCGGCCGGTGGCCAGTCGGGGAAGGCGAACGCGAAGCCGGCGTCCAGCAGCCGTCCAGGAACCACACGTCGGCTCTTGAGCAACAGCTCCGTGTCCGTGCGCAACGCCCACGCCCCGACTTCCAGCATCCACCTCGTGGCGGGCAGGCCGGTACGCGTCCCCCAGGCCTCGCGCAGGGCCCGCATCAGCTCGCGCTGAGGCAGCGGGCCGGGCGCGGCCACGTTCACAGCCCCCGTGATGTCGCTGCGCTCGCGCACGAAGCGGACCACCTGCACGAAGTCGCGATCGTGGATCCACGAAACGAACTGGCGGCCGCCGGCCACCGGGCCGCCGAGACCTCGCCGCACCAGCCCCAGCAGCACGTCGAAGACGCCGCCCCGGTCGGGGCTCATCACCATCGCGGTGCGCAGCGCGACCTTGCGCGTGGCCGGGGTCCGCGCGTCGGCGAGAGCGCGCTCCCAGCTGCGCGCGATGCGGACGCTGTACTCCCAGTAGTCGGGAACGTCCGGCTCATGGCCGCCGATGATGCCCGCGGCCTCGTCATTGGGCGCGTCCAGCCGGTGGGCGTAGATCGTGGCTGTGCTCATCTGGAGCCAGGCGCCTGGCGGGCGAGCCGCCCGCGCGATCGCCTCGCCGATGACCCGAGTCGAGTCCACGCGGGACTCCATCATCGCCCGCAGGTTGGCAGCCGTGTACCGGCAGTTCACGCCGCGACCCGCGAGGTTGAGCACCAGGTCGGCCCCTTCCAGCTCGGCCGCCCAGGGCCCGAGCGTGCGTCCGTCCCAGGGCACGACCCGGCCTGCCCCCACGCCGCTCCCGCGGCTCAGGACGATCACCTCGTTGCCGTCGGCCGCGAACGCCCGCGCCACCAGTTGGCCCACCTGCCCGCTTCCGCCCGGGATGACGATCTTCACCGAGTCCCCATGTGCCGCTCCGACCGTACTGGATCGGGCCGGGCAGAGAGCGGAGGAGTGGCGGGATCGCGTACCGCGTGGAACAGGCGGGCCAGAGCGCTGAGGCAGATCGAACGCGGATGGTCGATCCTGGTTCGGCGACCGGCGCAATTCCCTGTCGCGGCTGACCGATCGGTCACCATTCTCCCGTGATCGCGCCGACACCCGAGCCACTGCCCGCCTACCGGCTGGCCTTCGCCTGGGCCTTCGACGGCGGCTTCCAGTCCCTCCACCTCCTCGACCTGGGCGGTGGGCGTCGAACCCGACTGACCCATCCCAGCCAGGGCTTTGACGACCATCCGGCCTGGTCGCCCGATGCCAGCCGCCTCGCCTTCACGAGGTGCGGTCCGCTGGTGGAGACGCTGGTAGTCGCGGCCGACGGCTCCGGCGAGCGGTCGCTCGCGAACCATCCCGCCACGAACCCGACCTGGTCGCCCGACGGCGGACGGATCGCGTTCGTCCGACAAGCTGACACGGCGACCCCGACGATCTGCGTCGTCGATGCCGACGGGACGAACGTGCACGAGATCGCCGAGGGCACCCTGCCGTCATGGGGGCCGGACGGGCGCATCGCGTTCCTCCGCGAGACCGACGCCGGCTGGAGCCTCCACGTCATGGGCGGCGACGGCTCGGACCTGCGCCGGTTGACGCACGCATCCGAAGGCGGGGGGCCGCCTGCCTGGTCACCAGACGGCACGCGGATCGCATTGACGCGTGGACCGCAGGCTGACGACGGGGTCTTCGTCGTGGCCGCCGACGGGTCCACCGAGGAGCCGCTGCCGGGTTCGAGGTACTTCGACCTGTCCCCGACATGGTCGCCGGACGGCGAGCGGATCGCGTTCATCCGGCTGGGGTGGCTCTGATGATGCGGACCGGTGGCGGCGACCTGGCTGGCCTGCTGCCCCAGCCCGTCAGCTCGCCCGCCTTCGCACCGGCGGTGGGCGCCGGCTCGGCGGCGTCCAACGGTCTGACGGGCCGCAACCTCGCGATCGTCTTCCGTGAGCGATCGCAGATGCTCCCCAGGACCCTGCTGCACTGCCACCACTGCGGCGAGATCCGGTCGCTGTCCATCCTGCTGCAGCGCTGTCGCTGCGGCGGCAGCGCCGGCTACCTGCGTCGCGATCGTCCGGTAGTCGCCGGTCCTTGCTTCGTCCTGGGCCTGCGGTCGCGGGACGTGCAGCGCATTCCGAGCTACCCGGACCGGCCCGACCGCGAGTACCCGTGGTGGGTGCTGGCCGAGACTGACGTCGCCAGGATCAGCCTTGCCGAGATGGAGACCAATCCTCCGCCCCCACCGTAGAGCGTACCGGGCTCCATTCGGCTGGCCTGGAACCGGAGGGCCCACCGTTCGCGCTGGCGGGCGCATACTGGGGCCCAAGGAGGCTCGACATGCGCAGGTTTGGCAACGCGAGGAGAGCCCTCTCGCTGATGGTGGCGGCGCTGGGCACGCTGGGCATGGTGGCCGGCTCGGCCGGTTCCGCCAAGGCCGTGGGAGCGCCGGTTGCGATCCGCGGGGCCGACATCTCGAGCCTGAAGAAGAGCCAGGACCTCGGAGGCGTCTACTACGACCCCGGCGGCGTCCGGCGGGACGCGCTGGACATCCTGCGGTCGAGCGGCGCGAACTACGCTCGGGTCAGGGTCTGGGTGAACCCGGCCGACGGCTACAACGACAAGGCGCGCGTGCTCGACATGGCGCGGCAGGTCAAGGCGCGCGGCATGGGGCTGCTGATCGACTTCCACTACTCGGACACGTGGGCCGATCCGGGCTGGCAGTCGAAGCCGGCGGCGTGGGCACCGCTGAACTTCGCCCAGCTGCAGGCTGCCGTCCACGACTACACCGCCGACGTCCTCGGCAGTCTGCGGGCGCAGGGTACGGCGGCGGACATGGCACAGATCGGCAACGAGATCAACAACGGGATGCTGTGGCCCGATGGCAGCACCTCGAACTGGGCCAACCTGGCGGCGCTGCTCAAGGCGGGCGTCGCCGGCGCCCGCGCCGCCTCCCCCGACACGCGAGTCATGCTCCACCTCTCGAACGGCGGCGACAATCCCGCCACCCGCGCGTGGCTGGACCAGGCGGTCGCGTACGGGGTGCCGTTCGACGTGATCGGCGTGTCCCACTACGTGTACTGGCACGGCTCGCTGGCCTCCCTCCAGGCCAACCTGAACGACGTGGCCGCGCGCTACGGCCGGCCGGTGCTGGTGGCGGAGACCGCCTACGGCTTCACGCTGGCCCAGTCGGACGCACAGCCCAACATCTTCGACGCCAGCCTCCAGGAGGCCGGCGGCTACCCGGCGACGCCGGACGGCCAGGCGGCGATGCTTCGCGACATCTTCGCCGTGGTGCGGGCCGTGCCCAACGGCCGCGGCCTCGGCGTCTTCTACTGGGAGCCGACCTGGACCGCGGTGCCCGGCAACGGCGTGGACCCTGCCAACCCGCGCTCGGGCGACGTCTGGGAGAACCAGGCCATGTTCGACTACGCCAACCGGGCCCTGCCGGTGCTGAGCGTCTTCGCCTCCTTCAGCTGAACTCCTCCCGCGGACTTGACGTCAGCTCAGGCGCCGGTCATCTTAGGGATTGAGACAGAAGGTCGGACCGGTGTGAGCTGCGTATCGATGGTGACTGCGGGAGGGCCGGCGGAGCGGCGGCGGCCGCGGGGCAGGAGGCGATGAGGCGGGTCGCGTCTTGTTCCGCGTGAGGTCGGAGGCTGTCGCCATCCTCTTCCTCGGCCTGGTGGCCGGCGTGGGAACCGCGCTCATCGACTGGCCGCCGTTCACGGAGGTGAACCCCAACGACCTGTGGGGCTATACGGGTGTGCTCCTCTTTCCGCTGGCCTACGTCCTCCTGTCCTGGACGGTCGATCGCACCGATCGCCTGGAGGTGGTCGGCCTGGCCCTCGGCCTGGCCTACGGCGGGGTTCTGTGGACGCAGACGATCATCGACCTCGCCTTCCTGAACGGACTCGACCTCGCCGAGGTTCTCGACTACACCACCACCCACGCCTACGACCTCCTCACGATCGCGGCGTTCGTGGGCGCCGTCGGCTACTTCAGCGCCGGTCCGTCGCGGCGCGCCCGGATGATCTCGCTGGCGGGGGTCCTCGCGCTCGTCGGCCTGATCAGCGGAGGCAGCTCGGCGCAGTTCCTGTGGGCGCACCACAGGCCGCTCGACTACCCATACTGGGTGCTCGCAGTCCTCTGGGCGCTGACCGGGCTCTGGTACGGCCTCTGCGTCGGCTTCCGTCCCCCCAGCATCAAGCTGGCGCGGACCCTGCATGGCGTGGAGACGGAACTCGGACTCCCTGAACCGGGCCCGTCGAAGTAGGCAATGGTGACTTGCAGCTCCTCCTTCCGCATCAGGGCAGACTCTGACTCTTGTCCCAGGCGGTGAACCCGCCGCGACGGAGCAGCGCGACGTCGCGGCGCGCGGTCCGCGCTCGATCAGGGTCGTTGTCGTAGAACGCCCGGAGGCGCGACGGGCCGACTCGGGAGGCCGGTACGCGCTCCAGCACTGGCAGCTTCGCGATCGTCCCGCAGGTACAGCAGTCGAAGAGCAGCCAGATGTCCACGAGCTTCCTGTTCGCGTTGACACGAAACTTCCCGGTGCAACGAAAGCGGCGCTGGCAGCCACAGCGCGGACAGCGCTTCATGAACTGGCAGGGGGACGGACGATTCTCGGTAGCCACGGCAAAGCCCTCGCTCTGGTGGCCGTCCCCACTCAGACCCCGCCGCGCGGGGCCGACCGCAGATCATCGCTGATCGCACGGCACACGCCATCGCGGCTTGCTGCCGTGCGAGTCTCAGCGCGTCACAGGGCGTGCCCGAAGTGAGAGCCGAGATCGGACCCATGCACGTCACAGACGCGACGAGACATCGTGGCGTGGGAGGGAAAAGAGATCAGCGCATCGCGCAACTCGATCGACCCGGATGGGCCCGAAGCTTCGGCTCCGTCCTCGAGCTACGCGTGGTCAGGCATGAGTGATGAAGATGATAAGCGCAGTGGCAGCCAGAGCCGTCCGGGCTCGTCAGCCAGACCTCCGGCGAATGGATATCAGAACCGCGTGTCAGCACCCAGGGCTGACAGCCAGCGGATCATCGGCTGGCCCGGTGCCTTCGGCGGGTGGACCGCGTACCGCCGGTCCGGCAGCCGCTCCAGCCGCAGCATCCGTTCGGGCAACGCCAGCGTCGGCGCCGCCGCGGGCCACCACGCCGGCGTGCTGAGGCGAGAGCTCGCCGCGCTCGAAGGCGGCCGGGGTGGCCGGCATCGAGGGCAGCTGGCGGGCCAGGCGGACCTGGGCGTGGGCGGCGCTGGAGCTGATGTGGAGCTGGTGGGAGAGCCAGGTGGCGCAGGCCAGGCCCAGTGTCTAGTATGAGAACCATGATTCAGGAGAGCAGCGGAGAGCGAGCTGGCGTCTATCTCAGGATCTCGATGGACCGGACCGGAAACATGCTGGGCGTGGACCGCCAGCTACCGCCCTGCCTCGCCCTGTGCGAGCGGCGAGGCTGGCAGCCGATCGTCTACACGGACAACGACCTGAGCGCCACCTACGGCAAGCGGCGACCGGAGTACGAGCGGATGTTGACGGACGTGCAGAACGGGACGCTGAGCGCGGTCGTCTGCCTGCACAACGACCGGTTGCTGAGGTCGCCGCGCGAGCTGGAAGGGTTCATTTCGGTGGTGGAGGACCGCGCGATAGTGGCCACCGTGCAGT
The DNA here is from genome assembly GCA_005880175.1 of Chloroflexota bacterium. The sequence goes on along the minus strand of VBJR01000234.1, from coordinate 3,628 downwards.
CCGGCGACTACGACCTGACCACTCCCACGGGCCGCGCCTACGCGAGAATCGGTACCGCGATGGCGAGAATGGAGGTCGAGCACAAGGGCGAGCGCCAGGTGCTGGCGAACCAGCAGCGAGCGGCAGCCGGCAAGGCGCACGGGGGACCGCGCTGCTACGGCTACGGCCGTGGCGGGAAGGAGTTCGCCTCCTCCTACACGATGTCGTGCTGGCGGGCGGACGGGAAGCCGCCGCACGGCACCGAGATCCACGTCGATGAGGCTCAGGTTCTTCGCGACGTCGCCAGGCACATCGCGGCCGGCGAGACGACGCGCAGTCAGCTTGCGGACCTGAACCGGCGCGGCATCCTGAGTGCCACCGGCAAGCGGTGGTCACAGACCGTGCTCGTGCGGCTGCTGCGGAACCCCCGCATCGCCGGACTGCGCTCGTACAAGGGCCAGATCACCAAGGCCGGGACCTGGCCCGCCGTCATCGGCGAGGACGACTGGCGCCGGCTGCAGGCACGGCTCCGCGTCCGCGACCACGGGGTGCCGCTCCGCGAGGGGACGACCAGCAAGTACCTGCTGCTGGGGGTGCTCCGCTGCGGGAGGTGCGGGGCCAAGCTGGGCGGTCGGCCCCGGACCACGGGCAAGGCCGGGCGCAAGATCCGCACGTACATCTGTCGGGGCGGTCCCGAGGGCGGCTGTGGCGGAATCCGGGTTGTGGCGGAAGCGGTCGAGGAGTTGGTGCAGGCCGCTGTGGTCGCCACGCTCAACAGCAAGGAGTTCCAGGCCGCTCGGCGGCGCCGCCAGCAGACCGGGGACACCGGATCGGCGTTCCTGGAGGTCCAGAGGCTCGCGAGCAAGCTTGAGGAGCTGGCCGCGTCCTTCGGGCGCGAAGAGTTCTCGTTCGGCGAGTGGCAGGCCGTGAGGACGCCGCTGGAGGTGAAGCTGAAGGCAGCTCGCGCCACGCTGGACAGGTTGGAGCGGGATGCCTCTCAGTCCGCCCTGGTGGATGTGAGCGACCTGGCCGGGCGCTGGGGCGAGCTGTCCTTCGATCGGCGGCGGTCGGTCGTCCTGTCGCTGGTGGCCGCGGTGAAGATCGCGCCCGCGCCCGCGCGCACGGGCGGCAAGTTCGACCCGTCCCGGGTGACCATCGGCTGGAGGGTGTGAGGCGGGTTCGGCAGGATTTTGTACGGTGGAGGTTGACACGGCGCTAAGTCCTGGTTTACACTGACCTGGCCAGCCGATCGGCTGGCCAGGCCCGGCCGGGAACGGTCTGGTGTAAGGCGGGACTGTACATCGAGGAGATCCGCGCCTAGTGCGTCGGTAGCGCCGAGCAATGTCGGGCACCGGGGGAACGGCGACGGGATGACCGCTCCGAGGAACTAGGAGGTTCTTCGGATGCGTGTCTTCAGTAAGTCAGCGCTTGACAACGCGCTGGCCGCTAGGTCCATGTCCCCCTCCGAGCTGGCTCGCCGTATGGGTATCTCGGAGGTCGAGGTCAGCCGGTGGCGGACCGGACGGACCGTGCCGAGGGCCGCCAGCGTGCGCCGGATGGCGGACGCTCTAGGCGAGGTCCCGGTCTTGGCCGTTGACCTGATGAGCGACCCGGAGTCGGCGCCATGACCAGGCCGGAACTCGATGCAGCGGTCGCTCGCCTCCTGGCTGACCGTGTCAAGCAGGGCCTTACGGAGAAGGTGACCGACCCGTCCGCGTTGGCCCAGATCGCGGCCATCGTCGCGCCAGAGGTCTCGACGTGAACGGGAGCAGCCGGCCGCCGGGCCGGCGCATCACCGCCAAGTCCGCTTCGCAGGTTACCACGAACCGGTTCGCCGCGACTTACCGGTCCATGGACCGGCGGACGCTCCTGATGACCGGCGACCTGCTGGAGCAGGCGCAGATCAACGCCCTGGACGCGTGGACGTGGGGCGTCCCGGGCTACAACCCCAACAAGGACCACCCGTACTACGGCCCGCTCGTCGCGGAGCTGACCGAGCGGCTTGAGGCCATCTCTGCCGAGTTGGACCGGACGGCATGAGCGACCCGAACGACACCCATCCGACTACCCCGTTCGAGGTCGTCAGAGGCGCGCTGGAGGCGGCCGGCTACCCGCTCCGGGGGCGGGGGCCACTGAACGGCACGCGCGGCGTCTCTGACAAGTGGAGCGGTCGCTGTCCCCGCTGCGGCGGCAGCAACGGCAAGCTCGCTGTCTTTGTGCATGATGACGGCCACGTGTACCCGTACTGCCGTGCCGGCTGCACGCCCGGCCAGGTACTCGACGCGGTGGGCCTCCGGCGCCTCGACTGCTGGCCGCCGGGCCTACGTGAGCAGTGGGGCGAGGAGGCGTTCGCGCGGATGTGGGAGCCCATCCTGGCCGCGGTGGGCCGCGAGGAGAAGCCGTGGCCAGAGCTGGCGCCCGAGGCGCTGTATGGCCTGGCTGGCGACTTCGTCCGCACCGTCGAGCCTCACACCGAGGCCGACTCGGTGGCGCTGCTAGTGCAGTTCTTGACCCTGTTCGGGGCCACGCTGGGGCCACGACCACACCTGATCCTCGGCGGCCCACGCCATCAACTCAACGAGTACGTGGCCCTGGTGGGCGCCACGTCCAAGGGCCGCAAGGGAACCTCGTGGGCGCCCGTCGAGGCCGTGTTCCGCGCGGCGTTCGACCGCTTCGGCGAGTGTGTGATCCACGGCGGGCTCAGCTCCGGCGAGGGGCTCATCTGGGAGGTGCGCGACCCGGTCGAGCAAACCGTCAAAGGGAAGGACGGAAGTCTTCGTGTAGAGGTGATCGACCCTGGTGTTCAGGACAAGCGGCGCCTGGTCCTCCTGCACGAACTGGCCCAGACGCTGCGCGCCCAGACCAGGGAAGGCAGCACGCTCAGCGCGATCGAGCGCATGGCGTGGGACGGGGTACCGCTGCGCACGGTGACCAAAAACGGGGCCGGACGGCGTGCCGGCGGAGACAAGGCCACGGGCGCGCACATCAGTCTTGTGGGCCACATCACAGAGGCCGAGCTGCGACGCAGCTTGACCGACACGGACGCGGCCAACGGCTTCGCTAACAGGTTCGTCTGGGTGCTCGTTCGCCAGTCGAAGAAGCTGCCACGAGGCGGCGGGGCCATCGACTTCGGGCGCATCCCGAAGCAGCTAAGGGACGTCGTCCTCTTCGTCGGCGACGTCGATGAGGTCGGCATGGGCGAGGACGCGTGGGCCATCTGGGATGACGTGTACGGTCCGCTGAGCGAGGGAAAGCCTGGCCTGTTCGGTGCAGTCGTGGGCCGCGGCGAAGCGCACGTGCGGCGACTGGCGGCCCTGTACGCGCTGCTGGATCGCTCGGCGGCCGTGTTTCCGGCGCACCTGCTGGCCGCGCTGGCGCTGTGGGACTACGCGGAGGCCTCCGCGCGCTACATCTGGGGCGAGGCGCTCGGCGACACCAACGCGGACGTGGCCCTGGAGGCGATCAGGGATGCAGGCGAGGCCGGTGTCACGCTGAGCGAGATACAGAAGACGGCATACCAGGGCCACATGCAGGCCAAGGAATTGCACCGAGCACTCGCCGTTCTCGTCGCCGATCGGAAGGTGCGCGCGGTCAAGGAACGTCCGCAATCAGGCCACGGGCCGAACGTCACCCGCTACCTGTTCTGGCT
>VBJR01000330.1:2857-8140 GCA_005880175.1 Chloroflexota bacterium | reverse complement strand
TGCGACGCAACTGCTGCGTCTGTGCAACACCTGGCCTGCCTGCGGCCCTCTCCAGGCTCCCGCTCCCATCGGACCGCACGCTCATGAGCCCCATCGACCGACACGAACCTTCGCGCGCGGCCTTACTCACGCTCTCAGGTCTGAGGCCGTAGGCTAGGCCAACCGTGGCGGGCGACCGCAGGCATCTGCGCCGGAGGCAACTCAGGAAACGGACTCACGGGAGTCACTTGCGGCATAATTGCCCGGTGCCTGAGTACGTGGGGGTGGGAATAGCGGACCTTCTGTTGGATGGTCAGAATCCTCGGCATGCCACCGTTTCGGGTCAGAGGGACATACTGGCTGCGTTGCTGCGCGATGGCGGGAACAAACTTGTCAATCTAGCGAAGGACATCGCCAAGTACGGGCTGAATCCGTTGGCCGTGCCGCTGGTGATGAAGTCAAGCGGCGGGCGATACACCGTAATGGAGGGCAACCGCCGAACCGCTGTGCTCAAGCTTCTCCTCAACCCGGATCTCGCAGCCGGGCATAAGGTCGAGCAGGAGTTTCGGAAGCTGGCGGCTACCGTGGCGCTGCCCGATGAGATCCAGTGCACGATAGTTGATTCACGCGAAGAAGCGCGACACTGGCTAGAGCTTCAACACACAGGGGAGCGACAGGGGGCTGGTGTGGTTCCGTGGAGTGCTGAGCAGACACAGCGCTTCAAGGGAGAGCGGGGCAACCACGCTGAGCGAGGTCTTGCCTTCGCGGACACAGTGGCTAGCTGTTACCCGGATAACAAGCAGCTTCAGACAGATTTGACCGCCGTTCGGCGTGACAGAATTACGACACTGGGCAGATTGGTTAGCGATCCCGATGTTCGTAAGGCTCTCGGTTTTGCTTTCGAGGATGGGCGTTTACTGACGCACTACCCGCCCGCTGCGATGGAACGCCTGATTGCCCGTATGCTTGCCGACCTTGCAGGACCGATCACGGTCACTGATTTGAAGGTGAAGCGTCAGCGTCAGGAGTACCTGTCAAAGCTGGCGACGGACCTTCCCGATCGGGCTCTGTATCGGTCTGGGGCTGAACCGCTCGTCAGACCGCCACGACCGAAAGAGCGGCCGAAGCCCGCACCGCCACGTAGGACCGCCACCCCGCCGACGAGGATCTTCGACGGCGTGAACTTGGCGAACCTAAGTCCCCGGATCGCAGCTATCCTGCGTGAGCTTCAGCAATTGAACGTTGACCAGGTCCCGAACGCGTGCGCGATACTGACTAGAGTCGTCATCGAACTTGCCGTTTCAGATGTTTACGACCAGAAGGGGTGGACACACGCCCAGTTCAGGGACGCGGTCAAGCGATGTCTAACCACGATAGATCCGAAGCAGGCAAGTCCAGAGTACCAGGCGGTGAGAACCGGCCTGCAAGACGGTACAAGCATGTTCGCCGTACGCACCATGCATCAGTTCGTTCACAACCAACACTTCCATGCGGTTCCAATGGAGGTTCGTTCAATAGCGGCCAACTGGGCTCCGTTCTTGATCGCTCTGGACTCGTTGGTGTAGTGACAAGCACGCCCTACTTGAGCCCCCTTCGATATCCTGGCGGTAAGGGGGGACTTAGCCAGTTCTTGGCGTCGTTGATTGAACGTCAGCGTTTCAGATGCACGACATACATTGAGCCATTCGCTGGTGGGGCAGGAGCTGCGTTGCGTCTACTCTACGATGAGTATGTTGAGACGATTGTGTTGAATGATCTCGATCCGGGCATCGCGGCGTTCTGGCGTTCTGTTGTGACTCACACTGCGGAATTCATCGCTCGTGTCCAGCACTGCCCCATTACGCTAGACGAGTGGCATCGCTGCAAGGAGATCTATACACAACGGGCGGGTGACGATCTGGAACTCGGGTTCGCGACCTTCTTCTTGAACAGGACCAACCGATCGGGGATTCTTACGGCAAGACCCATCGGTGGATTGCAGCAGACTGGCCGTTGGAAGATCGATGCGCGCTTTAACCGAGCTGACTTGGCGGATCGACTTCGCCTTATTGGTCGGTATCGCAACCGCATCACCGTCTCGCAGGAGGACGGTGTTGACTTGGTACATGCTTGGTTGCAGTCAGAGGCCGCAGCAAGTTTCTGCTACATCGATCCACCTTACTTGAACAATGGCGCTGAGCTATACCTTGACACGCTGGGCTGGCAGGACCATATACGGCTTGCGGAATTGTTGAAGGACAGTCAGCGGATGTGGATGGTGACTTACGACTGTGATAGCCGCGTCCCGGCCGTTCTCTATCCCGACCTGCCGTACGCACGATTCGGAATTGCCCACACTGCGGCGAAGCAGCATGTCGGCCAAGAGTATGCCGTATTCTCTCGCGAATTGATGCTACCCGACTTGACGCTAATGGGTAGCGGCGGAGCGGTGACATTGGAGCGGAGCTAAAGGAGTCTGTCACAACGGCCGCCCGTGACTACGCGGTAGCGCGGGTGTGCTGAAGAAGCGGTACACACTTCCTCGTGGTTCGAGTCCGAAAATAGACGTATACGTCTCCGCACTGATCGTTTTAGTCATCAGAGAAGCGGATCGTTAGATCCGCTGGGTAGCCAGGATGCTCATTGCGCTGGATTGCGAGCAAGTCGCCCGGTTGGAAGCGGCAGGGTGACGGTTCGTTCGGTCCCCGCTGAAGCGAGTGCAGCTTCGAGAACTTGCTGTGCATCCAGGCTGACGAGTGGACCGCATATTCCAGTGATGGGTTGGTTGCTATCGATGTGATGTAGGAAGAATGCAACGCTAGAAACGTTGTGCCCCGTTACGGCCGGTATTTCGAGACGGTGCTCCGCTTGGGATTCGAGCGTCGCCAGTTGCACCGAGTCGGACGTAACGACGATTGTCCCGCTGCTGCCGTAAAACGCAGGAATGTAGCTGGTCATGTGACCAATTTGGGTCCAAGAGGCAACGCTTGTGCTGATGGCGGACGCATGTTGCATGATAACGACAGCATTGTCCTCCGCCAAGAGATCGAGCTTGTTGACTCGCGAGGTAGCCGCCATTACGCGGGATGGGAGACCAAGAAGTAAGCACGTGAGTGCGGCGCCATAGGAGCAGTAGTCCATGAGCGCGCCTGAGCCATTACGGTGCGGATCAAGGAGCCATTCAGAGAACGCGGGTGAGCAGCCGGCCTCGCGCGGGCCGGCATGTGCGGCCCGATAGGTCACCTGGAAGATGTCGCCAATGCGACCTTGAGCAGCGAGATTCAAGGCGAATTGGAGGCTGGGCCACCATATGAATGGCCAGTTGACCATAAGATGCGTCTTGGCTGCGTAGGCCGCTGCGGCCATTGCGGCGGCTCCGGCGTAGTCGGTAGATGAACACTGCATCGAGGCTGACGCTATCAAGTAGTTGATGAGCGTCCTCGAAGTCGCGATCACATCCGTAAGAACGGACCTTGCTGCGCAATTCAGGCCGAGGGTCTGCCGCAGCCACGAGTATGGCGTTCTCGGAGCGCGCGAGGTCGCTCAAGTTGTGCCATATGTGGTCGTGACTGAGGCCAAGAACTCCAACGCGGATTTTGGCCATTATGACGGAGACTCGTGTGGCGCGGCGATAGCTGCGCGAATCTGCTCGTCCAAGTTGCGCACGGTGGGATGGCTTTCGAAGGAAGTAAGCAGGTTCAATCGAATACCCGCGACTCGCCGTACGCGTTCACGCAGACCGGCCTTCGCGGCCGTGGCCAGGGCTTGGCCGAGGAGCCGGCTCGATTGCTCTGGGTCGCCTTGTCGTGCGTGGACGGCAGCGATGTCGGCCTGCAACGCAATGCGATTGGATACGGAATCTGGCTTGATGCGTTCAAGCACTGGGACCAGCGTAAGAATGGACTGGTTGTATTCGCCGAGCAGCTGTTCACAGTTGCCACGGAATGCACGGTACATGTCGGAGTTCCAGTGCTTGAACATACCGTCAGGCATAGTCCTGACACCCATAAGGGCGGTCTCTGCCGACTCAAGCAGAGTATAGGTTTGTCGCTGTTCGCCTATTACTGCATGCTCCTCCGCCTGGCGCAAGAGTAGCCATGCGCGAAGCGGCGAAGGCGAAGTACCAGCAGCGCTGATTGCGGCGTCGAGCATGGTGCGAGCGATGGGCGATCCAACGTTGCGGCCGAGCTGCACATGAGAGTGAAAGTCAGCACGGATTGCGAGCACGATTGCCTGGACTGGCCGGTGACCAGTGATCCTTGAATAGTCATCTGCGATGCTGAGGTTGATTTCAGCAAGGCCCCGATTCTGGAGGAACCAGCCGAGCATTCCGGCGAATGCGGCCGTCTCGGCAGCGATAACATGGAGTCGGTGTGAGAGCTGATCGGGCTTGGCGCATTTGAGGGCAATCTGTACTTCGTCCAAATGTGCGACGACCGCCGAGAGTAGCAGATGGGGCGGCAACGCGTCCCACTGTTGCATGTATTGGAGTGATCGCATGTGCAGGCGGTCGGCGAGCGCCTCATCCACTTGTGAAGTGCCGTCGAGGACCGCGGCGATAATGTCCGGTCGAAAGACTACGAACCCTCCGGCAAGCGCAAGGTATTGTGCGAAAGTCCGGCGCTTCATCTCGGCTTCCAATTGTGCAGCGGTGAGGAGCGGTTGTGCCACTGGTGCTGTTGATGGGGTGACGGCGGGCTGGTTGGCCTGACTCGTCGGGGATGTTGAAGCCGCTGGATGGCTGTCGGCAGGCGTCTCGGCGGCCGTGGTGTCGCCCGACTGGCCGTACCGCACTTTGTAGCGTTCGTTCTCGGCGGCGTCGGCAGCATCGATGACGTCCTGTAGCGGAACCTCCAGGGCCTCGGCGATCCAGCCAAGGGTGAGGTGGCTGGGGATGACCCAACGCCCGATCCAGTTGCGGATCGTGGCCGTGCTGTAGCCGGCGCGTTTGCCGTCCCGCAGCTTGGCGATTCTGTTGATGCGCTCGACCGCATCCGCATACGACAGCCGTCCGCGCCCGTTCCGCGGCTCCATGGCATCGCGGAGGAGATGACCGAACGGTCCCTTGGGGCCGATCCGGCGATCGCCGGGGGAGTTCGGTGGTGAGGCTGCCATCGTTCCGGTGGTACTCCCGCAGGTGACAAGTTGCGGCATGCCGCAAGACGACACGTTGTCGTCCGGGTGCCTGGTGGTGGAGTGTAGACGGCGAGACGCGGCTGCGGGGAATGGCATATGACGTCAAGTCGGTCGGGTCGAGGTAGGAGTTCCACGATGTCAAGTCAGACGAACACGGCCACGAGCGGGCCGGTGGCGCGGCTCGGATCG
>VBJR01000330.1:0-2835 GCA_005880175.1 Chloroflexota bacterium | reverse complement strand
AGCGCTGATCGGTCGCTGTGCCGGCGAGCGCGTGAGGTTCCGTGCGGTGGGCGGGATCATGGGCGTGGACCTGGTGGACGTCCGATGACGGAGACGATGCAGCGCGCGTTGACGGATGACGCGCTGGCGAGCGTCACGCTGCACGTGGTGGGCCAGAGTCGGGCGTTCATGCACCAGGTGGACGGTTGGCTGCACGAGATCGGGAGCCTGAACGACGATCGGGCGGCGGCGGTGGTGGGGTCGATGCAACAGGCGCTGACGGAACCCGAGCTACAGGGGACGCTGTGCGACCTGGAGCGGCGGGCGACGGAGCTGCTACAGAGGCTGCGCGCGGAGTCGGGAGGATGACGCCGGATGGGGGTAGCCGGCGCCGGGCACGCCGTCGTGACTCGGTGATCGTGCGGTACGACGGGCAGCAGTACGAACGCGATCTCGCCAGGTGCCGGCGTGCCCTGCTGCAAGGGAAGGTGGAGAAGCGGTTCCGGAACCTGGACGGGTTCGCCGAGCTGGTCGGCCTGAGCCAGGCGACAGCATCGAGGTTCCTGAGCGGAGCTGAGCAGGGCAGCAAGGCGGCGACGAGTCGTCTACTGGCCGGGTTGGGGCTCACGTTCGAGGAAGTCCACAGGAAGGTGGAAGCGGCGCGCGAGGGGAGCGCGCAGTGATCGCTACGTAACGGACTTCTCCCCATCCAATGAGGGGGCGGGCGGTTCGGCGCCCGTCCCCCAATCCAACATCGGGTACTGGCTCACACGAGGGGGTAGACGCATGCCTGCGTACAGCGTTGCAAGCGGCTCCGGCCGGGCGTCGGAGGACATGAGGAGGCGGCAGTTGGTGCGGGCGGTGGTGGCGGCCACGATCGGAACCACGGTGGAGTGGTACGACACGACGCTGTACGCGCTGCTGGTGCCGCTCTACATCGGCCGCCTGTTCTTCCCGAGCGGGGATGCGGTGACCAGCGCGCTCGCCGGCTTCGCGTCGCTGCTGGTGTCGTTCGCGGCGCGCCCGATCGGAGGCGCGATCTTCGGACACTTCGGTGACCGGCTGGGGCGCAAGGCCACGCTGGTGACAACGCTGCTGCTGGCGGGGACGGCGAGCACGCTCATCGGGTTCGTGCCGACATACGCGGAGATCGGGATCGTGGGTCCGGCGCTGCTGCTGGTGCTGCGGCTGTGCATCGGCCTGTCGCTCGGCGGCGAGTGGGGCGGCGCGGTCCTGCTCTCGCTGGAGTGGAGCGGCGAGCGAAACCGGGGCTTCTGGGCGAGCTGGCCGCAGATCGGGGTGGTGGGCGCTTCGGTGCTGGGATTCCTGGCCATCGGCTGGTCGCAGGCGTTGGTGGGGCCGAACTCGTGGTGGGCCTGGCGGCTGCCGTTCATCGCGAGCGCGGTCCTGGTCGTGATCGGGCTGTACATGCGGCTGGGAGTGCTGGAGACGCCGACGTTCGCGCGGCTGCTGGAGTCGAGGCGGACGGAGCGGATGCCGCTGGTGGCTGTGCTCCAGCGCAACTGGCGGGAGGTCGCGTTGACGGCGCTGCTGCGGATGGGCGAGCAGGCGCCGCTGCTGGTGTTCACGACGTTCTTCCTCGTCTACGCGACCACCGCTCTCGGCTTCTCGCAGCGGGAGGCGGTGCTCATCTCGATCGTGTCGGGCATCGCCGGAGTCATCGCCCCGCCCTACTTCGGCTTCATCAGCGACCTGATCGGGCGCAGGCGGATGTTCACGATCGGGGTTTGCGCGATGGCGGTCTACGCGGTGCCGTACTTCCTGCTGCTGGACACGCAGGCGACGAGCGTGGTGCTGCTGGCGCAGATCGGCGCCCAGGTGATCGGAGCTGCGATGGCGGGGCCGGAGGCGGCGTTCATCGCGGAGTCGTTCACAGGCCGGGTGCGCTACAGCGGAGCCTCGCTGGGCGCCGGGCTCGGTGCGCCGATCGCGGGCGGGGCGGCGTCGGTGGTCTCGGTGCTGCTGTTCCAGCGCTTCCAGAGCGCGATCCCGGTGGGCCTGTACATGATCGGCTGCTGTCTGGTGAGCCTGCTCGCGGCCGGGCTGTTGCGGGACCGGACCGACGAGGACGTGAGCATGGACTACGACGCGCCCGAGCTGCCCGGCGCGAGCGTCACGGTGAACGCCTGATGGGCCAGCGCGGGACTCTGGCCGATCGTATCGAGTTCTTCCAGCCGGTCTTCGAGGCCGGCGGTGCGCCGCTCTACGCCTACCTGACGCAGCGGGCGGCAGCGGAGGTGACGTGGCCCACCAGCCCGTTCCGGCTCTCGCTGGAGCAGTTCATCGACGAGCGGCCGGAGCGCTTCCTGTGGCTGCGGGTGCTGGCGCTGGTCCATCGCTGGGTGCTGGCGGGCGAGCAGCCGGAGCTGGCCGCGTATTACCCCACAGCGGGCGGCACGCTGGGGCCGGCGAGCGTGGCATGGGACCTGTTCAGGGACGCGGTAAGCCGGCACGGGCCGGAGCTGCCGGAGCTGCTGTGCCTGCCGCTTCAGCACAACGAGGTGGGACGGGCGGCGGCGCTGGCCTGCGGCTTCATGCTGGTGAGCCGGGAGATCAAGCTGCCGCTGCGACTGCTGGAGGTGGGCGCGAGCGCGGGTCTGCTGCTGCGCTGGGACTACTACCTGGGCCGTCCCTGGTTCGAGGCGCTGTTCGTAACTATTCAGGTCCGCGCGTAGGCGGCTGAGCGGGCCGGAGCCAGGGCTTGGCGGATGAGGGTCTGCGGAGAGGTGGGGCGGTTGGTTATGGTGTCGGGCGCGATGCTCGCCGACCTTGCCGTCACGTCGTCGATCAACGTCACCGAGCGTGAGAGGGAGCTGTTCACGCGGTTGCTGGCGA
>VBJR01000329.1 GCA_005880175.1 Chloroflexota bacterium | reverse complement strand
CCGGCCCGTGTTCGCCGAGGTGGACGACACGCTCTGCCTGGATCCCGAGTCCGTCGCGGCGCTGATCGGGCCGCGGACGCGGGCCATCGTCCCGGTGCACCTGCACGGCAGCCCGGCCAACATGCTGGCGCTGGCTCACCTGGCGGCGGAACGCGGCCTGGCGCTGATCCAGGACGCGTGCCAGGCGGTGGGCGCGCGGGTGGGCGGCCGGCCGCTGGGCGCGTACGGCACGGCCGTCTACTCCCTGTACGCGACGAAGAACATCACGACCGGCGAGGGCGGGATGGTGACGACCGACGACCTGGCGGTGGCCGACCGCTGCGCGCGCCTGCGGCACCAGGCGTACACGGACCAGCCGTACGTCCACGACGCCACCGGCTTCAACTTCCGGATGACGGAGGTCGCGGCGGCGATCGGGCTGGTGCAGCTGGGCAAGCTCGACACGATCACCGACCGGCGCCGCCAGGTGGCCGCGTACTACGACGAGACGATCCGGGCCGAGGGCCTGTTCCGGCCGCGCACGCTGGAGGGCGCCGAGCACGTCTATCACCAGTACACGCTGCGGACGCGCGACGGCGGTCGGGACCCGCTCCGCGACGCGCTGCACGACCTGGGCGTGACCACCGGCGTGTACTACCCGGTGCCGGTGCACTGGCAGCCGACGTATCGCGCCATGGGCGAGGTCAGCCGCCCGGCCGCCGAGCGGGCCGCCCTCGACATGCTGTCGATCCCGGTCCACCACGCGCTGACCGACGCCGAGGTCGAGCACGTGGCCGGCGCGGTGGCCGGGGCGGCCGGCGCCGTCCTGGTGAGCCGGTGAGGCCGCGGGTCGGGGTGGTCAGTCCCAGCCGGGCGGGCGTTGGAAGCCGAACCCCTCGGCCCGCTCCAGCTGCTCCGCCAGGTCCAGCAGCGGCCGCTCGCCCAGCGGCCGGCCCACGAGCTGCACGCCCACCGGCAGGCCGCCGGCCAGGCCGGCCGGCACGCTGACCGCGGGCAGGCCCGCGAAGCTGACCGGCAGCACGAACTGGGTGTACGCGCACCACGCCTCGCCGAGGAACGGCGGCACCTCGGCGATCGGCATGGGCAGCCGGCCGAGCGTCGGGGTGAGGATCGCGTCGTGGTCCTCCAGCGCGCGGTGCAGCGGGCGGGCGGCGTCCAGGCCGGACCGGAGCGCCTCCAGGTACTCGCGGACGCCGAGCCGGCGGCCCGCCGCGATCAGCTGGCCGGCGGCCTCGCCGTAGTCGGCGGGCTCGCCCGGCATGGTCGCGACGCTGGCCGGCCGGACGGTCTGGTACGCGCGGGCCACCGGCATCGGGTCCCAGGCGACCTCGTGGAGCGTGTGGCCGGCGACCTCCAGCGCGCGCTCCGCCCGCTCCCGCGCCGCCTCGCAGGCCGGGTCGCTGGCGACCGGGCTGGCGCGCACGACGGCGACCCGCAGCCCGCGCGGCTCGCCGGCGGCGGGCGGCTCTTGGCCGGTCATCACGGCGAGCGCCAGCCGCAGGTCGGCGACGGCGCGAGCGAGCGGGCCGCGGCAGCTCAGGCCGACCGGATCGGGCAGCTCCACCGGCACCAGCCCCTGGGTCGGGCGCAGGCCGGCGATGCCGCAGCACGACGAGGGGATGCGGATGGAGCCGCCCATGTCGTCGCCGAACGCGATCGTGCACAGGCCGGCGGCCACCGCCGCCGCGCTGCCGCCGCTGGAGCCGCCGGGCGTGGCGCCCTCGCGCCAGGGGTTCTGCGTGGCCGGGAACAGCTCGTTCACCGTGCTGACCGAGGCGGCCAGCTCGGGCGTGTTCGTCTTGCCGAGGACGGCCGCGCCGGCGGCGCGGGCCCGGGCAACTGGGATCGCGTCCGCCGCGGCGACCCGGTCGCGCCACTTCCGTGAGCCGAACGTGCACGAACGCGCCCGCGCGGGCGTTCAGCCGGGCGATGCGGTCCCGGTGCTGGCGGGGCGCGGCCTGGGCGTCCAGGTCACCGGAACGAATGCCCGCGGCGATCTGCTGAGCGGTCAACCAGGCGGGGTCATTCATCCGTGGCTTATTGTGCGGGTATGCCGATCACCTGGACGGGCCGGCCCGACGCCGACCGCCTCCTGGAGACCGATCCCCTGGCGCTGCTGATCGGGCTCGTGCTCGACCAGCAGGTCAAGATGGAGAAGGCCTTCAGCGGACCGTACGACCTCAAGCAGCGGCTGGGCCACCTCGACGCGGGCCAGATCGCGCGCATGGAACCGGAGCGCCTCGACGCGGTGTTCCGGGAGCGGCCGGCGCTGCACCGTTTCCCGGGCAACATGGCCCGGCGCGTCCAGCAGCTCTGCCAGGTGATCTCCGCCGAGTACGGCGGCGACGCGGCGGCGATCTGGCGGGACGCGCGCGACGGCGCAGAGCTGTCGCGGCGCATCTCGGCCCTGCCCGGCTTCGGCGAGCAGAAGACCCAGATCACGGTGGCGGTCCTGGCCAAGAAGTGGGGCGTCCAGCCCCCCGGCTGGGAGCGCTACGCGGCCCAGTGGCACACGGTGGCCGACGTGGACTCGCCGGAGTCCATGCAGGAGGCACGCGACGTCAAGCGCCGGATGAAGGCCGAAGGCAAGGCGTAGGCGCGCCGGCGTTCCGCTCGTGCGGACCGATGTGCGGTGCCCGGGCCGCCGGAACTGCTCGTGCGGACCGACGTGCGAAATCGAGGCCCCGTCTGAGTCCCTCGACGAGGACGAACTGTCCCTTGCCGGCGGCGGCCGGGGGCGCCCACAGTGGTCGCCATGGTCACGCTCGACTCCCCCGCCTTCCGGCCGCCCGCCGGCCGGGAGGGCGACGACCGCTTCGTCCCCCTCGCCGCCGAGCTCGGCGCCCGGTTCGCCCCCACTGCTGCCGCGCACGACCGCGACAACACGTTCGTGGCCGAGCACTACGACGCCCTGCGCGAGTCCGGATACATCCTGCTGCCCATCCCCGAGGAGCTGGGCGGCATGGGCGCCAGCCTGCGTCAGCTCTGCTTCGCCGAGGCGGAGCTCGCCCGCCACTCCGCGGCGACGGCCCTGGCGATCGCGATGCACCTGCACCCCGTCGCCAGCACCGCGTTCCGCTGGCGCCGGGGCGCGGCCGGCGCCGAGGCGCTGCTGCGCCGCATCGCCGCCGGCCGCCTGATCGTCTGCTCCAGCGGCGCGTCCGACTTCACGCACCCCACCGGCACCGCGGAGGCGCGCGAGGGCGGCTACGCGGTGAGCGGGCGCAAGGTGTTCTGCAGCCAGGCGCCGGCCGGCGACCTGCTCGCGTCCGCGGCCGTGCTGGACGGCGAGGTCCTCGTCTTCGTGGTGCCGATGCGCGACCCGGGCGTGCGGGTGCTCGACACCTGGGACACGCTCGGCATGCGGGCCACGGCCAGCCACGACGTCGTCCTCGAGGACGTGCGCGTGCCGGACGAGCTGGTCGTGACCCGGCGGCCGCTGGGCAAGCTGGACGCCACGCTGCGGGCCAACTACCTGCACGCCATCCCGATCATCACGGCCGTGTACCTGGGCATCGCGGCCGGCGCCCGCGACGAGGCCGTGCGGCTGGCGATGAAGCGGGGCCGCGCCGAGGACCGGCTCGTCCAGCGCCAGGTCGGCGAGATGGACGTGCGCCTGCGCACGGGGTGGTGGTCGCTCCTGGGCGCGCTGGACGAGTTCCGCGACGACCCGTCGGCGGAGGCGATGAACGCCGTCTGGACCGCCAAGCACCACGCCACCGTGGGCGCGGTCGAGGTGGTGGACCGGGCCATGGAGCTGGCCGGCGGCGCCTCCTTCTACCGGGCCTCGCCGTTGGAGCGCGCGTACCGCGACGTCCGGGCCGGCAAGTACCACCCGCTGACGCCCGAGCTGACGCTCGTCTACGCCGGCCGGCTGGGGCTGGGCCTGCCCGGGGATGAGGTGTAGCCAGGCCACACAACCCCGGGCTAAGCTTAGCTAAGCTCATGGTCGTGAACATGCACGAAGCCAAGACGCGGCTGTCGGAGCTGGTCGAGCTGGCGCGGAGCGGGCAGCGCGTGACGATCGCCCGCGCCGGCGTGCCGGTGGCCGACCTCGTCCCGCACCGCGATCGCGCCGAGCGGCGGTCCGGCGGCCAGTGGCGCGGCCGCGCCCGGATCGCGCGCGACTTCGACGCCCCGATGCCCGACGTGGAGGATCTGTTCGGGACGTGAACGTCCTGCTCGACACGCACGTCGCCCTCTGGTGGCTGGTCGATCCGGACGAGCTGTCCGGGGAGGCCCAGGAGGCGATCGCGGACGGCGGCAACCGCGTGCTCCTCAGCGCCGCCAGCGTCTGGGAGGCGGCGATCAAGGCGGCCGCCGGCCGGCTCGGCATGCCTTCGTCGTTCGACGAGGCCGCGTTCGCGGTCGGGATGGAGGAGCTGCCGGTGTACGCGCGCCACACACGACGGGCCGCAGCCCTGCCGCCGCTGCACCGCGACCCCTTCGACCGCATCCTGGTCGGCCAGGCGCTGGAGGAGGGCCTGGTCATCGTCACCCGCGACGCGCAGGTGCGCCAGTACCCGGTGGCGACCCTGCCCGCCTGAGCCCCGTCAGCGGAGCAGGAACCCGGTCCCCAGCGGGTCCCCAGGCTCCAGCACGAACTCGTGCCGCCCGGTCAGGTGAGCGCTGCCCTCGACCTCGGTGACCACGGCCGGGATGCCCGCCACCTCGGCCTCGCCGACCACGCGGCCCGCGAACTCGGTGCCCACGATCCCGCGGTGGCGCAGCACGTGGCCGCGCGGCAGCGCGCCCGTCGCGTCGAGCAGCGCCAGCCGGGCCGACGTGCCGCTGCCGCAGGGCGAGCGATCCACCTCGCCGTCGGCGAACACGGTGACGTTGCGGTCGCCGTCCGTCCAGATCACGCCGTAGACGTCGCGCAGCTCGGGCTCCAGCGGGTGCGCGATGTCCCCGGCCCGGTTCAGCGCCTCCTTCACGGCCCGCCCCCGAGCGATCAGCTCGGGCAGGCCCGCCCGGTCGATGGGCTCCGGGGCCGGCGCGATGGCGTAGAACGCGCCCCCGTACGCCACGTCGACGACGCACCCGGCCGCCGCCACCCCGCGCCGGAGCACGAACGCCGGCACGTTGCGGAAGCGCACGGCGGTCACGTCACCGCCGCGCACCACGGCCCACGTCTCCAGCCGGCCCGACGGCGCCTCCACCGAGACGGCCACCTCGCCGTCCGGCGCGGGCAGCCGGCCGCTCTCCAGGGCCCACGTGACCAGCGCGATCGTGCCGTGGCCGCAGGCGGTCGAGTAGCCC
>VBJR01000233.1 GCA_005880175.1 Chloroflexota bacterium | reverse complement strand
CGGTCGCGAGCGCGGCCTGGTTGACCACGTCCTGGAAGGTGCCCAGACCGTTCGGATGGAGCTGCCGGATCAGGACGGCGTAGGACGCGAGCGCGACGACCCGGGACACGACCCGGGCCGCGAGGATGAGGACCGTGTTGTGGACCGTGCGGGAGCCCGTGCCCGACGCTTCCCGGGCCGGGGGCGCGCCGTCGGCTGGAACCTGTTGCAAGCCCGGCCAATCGTACCGCCTGCCGGCAGCCGCCGGCCTCTCCAGGGAACCCTTCCATGAGTGAAACCACCCATCCCGGACGGCCCGGGTCGGGTCGCGTGCTGTGGTAGATTTCGGCCCGTAGTCGAGTACCTGCAGGGAGTAGAGAGCCATCTCAAGCGAAGTCACACCCCGCTCTGACGCCGCCGGGCCGAGCCGCCCGGTCACCAGGCGCAACTTCATCGTCTGGTACCTCGCCGGGCTGCTCACCGCCACCGGCGTCGCGATCATCGCGCCGCTCCTGGTCTTCATCTACCCGCCCCAGGGCCAGACCACCACCAAGGACGCAACGCCCCCGGCAAGGTGGCGTTCGGCGGCTACGTGGCCAAGGACGCCTCCGGCAAGGTCAACGTCTTCGCGATCAACTGCTCGCACCTCGGGTGCTCGATCGCCTGGACGCCCGCGGACAAGCTGTTCGAGTGCCCGTGCCACGGCTCCCGGTTCACCATCGACGGCGACGTCGCCCACGGCCCGGCCGCCTTCCCGCTCTCCAATCTCACGTGGAAGCAGGGAGCGAGCCCGAACCAGATCGTCGTCACCGCGTACACGCTGAAGGGGATCGGCTGATGGCCATCGTTCCTCACCCCAGGCAGATCCAGGTCGCCGTCGTCAACTGGCTGGACGAGCGCTTCCCGTTCACGAAGGCCGTGGACGAGGCGATGTACCAGCGCGTGCCCAACTACGCGAACGCGTTCTACTACTGCTTCGGCGGGATGGTCTTCATCCTGATCGCGTTCCAGCTGCTGACCGGCATCTTCCTCGCCTTCTACTACGTGCCCGACGCGGCCGGCAACCCGGCCCCGGCGTACACGAGCGTGAAGGACGTGATCATGAACCAGGTCTACCTGGGCTGGCTGATCCGGGGCGTCCACTTCTGGTCGGCCAACCTGCTGGTCGTGATGATCGTCATGCACATGGCCCGCGTGTTCTGGACGGGCTCGTACCGGGCCCCGCGCGAGCTGAACTGGATGGTCGGCGTCATCATGCTGCTGATCGTCCTGCTCTTCTCGCTGACGGGGTACCTGCTGCCCTGGGACACCAAGGCGTACTGGGCGACGTCGGTCACGATCAAAATTGGAGGTTCGGCCCCGATCCTGGGGCCGTTGATCGAGAACCTGCTGCAGGGCGGGCCCACATTGGGCCCGAACACATTGCAGCGGTTCTTCACGATCCACGTCTTCATCCTGCCCGCGCTGATCGTGCTGCTGATGTACATCCACTTCCGGATGATCCGCGCGCAGGGCATCTCGGAGCCGCTGTAGGGAGCGAATGAGATGAGCGAGGATCCCGGCATCCTGACGACGCAGTGGGACGGCTACCTGCGCGAGGGCCCCGGCGCGGCCACGACCGCGGTGCCCGTCCTGCCGCCGAAGGAAGACGAGGGCATGGCCCTCGAGCCGCAGTACAAGCGCATGCCGATCGGGCCGGACCACATCCTGTATCCGATCCTGGTCGGGCTCGCTTCGTTCCCGATGCTGCTGGGCTCCGCCGGCCACCACATGGCCGAGGAGCTGCCCGAGGACGAGACGCACCCGTTCTTCCCGGACCACTTCTGGCCGTACCCGGTGATCATGGTCGCGATGGTGGTCGCGGTCGGCCTGCTCTCGCTGTTCGTCGCACAGAACATGCAGCTCGAGCAGTCAGCGGACCCGCGGGCGGTCGTGCTGCCCCGGCCCGACTGGTACTTCCTGTGGCTGTTCCAGATGCTGAAGCTGGGACCCGAGCTGATCATGTCGCTCGTGGTGCCGCCGATCATCATCGTGGTCATCCTGCTGTGGCCGTTCATCGACGCGATCGGCGGACGCCGGCTCGCCGCCCGCCTGCACTGGGCGCAGTGGCCGGTTCCCGGTCGCAACGTGGTCACGGGAACTCTGTGGATCCTGTTCTGGGGATTCATCGTCTTCCTGACGTTCTGGGCGCTCAGCGGAGTCACGCTCGGCAACATCACCGGCGGCTAGTCGTCAGTCGCCACACGAACCGGCTCCGGTAACGCGGGACGCGCTGGTCGAGCGCGTCCCGCGTTGTCGTCTAGGTAGAATCGCCACGGCCATGAGGACTCCGCTGAGTTCGCGATGACGAACGAACACAGAGCCGACCGGCGCGTCGCCCTCGTCTGCAACCGCTTCGGCCCCGACGTGGCCGGCGGCGCGGAGCTGGTGATGGCCGAGCTCGGTCAGGGCCTCCACGGGCAGGGCTGGGAGGTCGACGTGATCACCAGCGCCGCCCGCGACCTCTACACGTGGAAGAACGAGCTGCCCGAGGGTACCTCCGTCGAGCGCGGCCTCCGCGTGCTGCGCTTCCGAACCGTGCTGGGAGCGGACCAGAAGGCGCGCAACCGCATCGGCGGCCTGATCGGGGCCGGCGCGGACGTGCCGCTGGCCGACCAGTACCGCTGGATGAACGCCGGCGTGCGGGTGCCCGGCATGCACGAGTACCTGGTGGACCACGCGTCCGAGTACCGGGCCCTGCTGTTCGCGCCGTACCTGTTCTGGACCACGTTCGCGTGCGCGGAGATCGCGCCGGAGCGCACGATCCTGCACCCCTGTCTCCACGACGAGCCCGAGGCGCGCCTGGAGATCTTCCGGCCGATGTTCGAGGGCAGCCGCGGGATCCTGTTCCAGACCGGCCCCGAGCAGGACCTGGGCCGGAGCCTGTTCACCCTGCCCGCCCGGACCGCCCTCGTGGGCTCCGGCATCCACCCGCCCGCGGGCTACGACGCCGAGGGCTTCCGCCGCCGGCACGGCATCGAGGGCGAGTTCATCCTCTACGCCGGCCGGCGCGAGTGGGGCAAGGGCTGGCCCGAGCTCCTGCGCCACCTGGAGTTCGCGAACGGGCACCTCCCCCGCCCCCTGCCCCTGGTCACGTGCGGGGTCGGCGACGTGGGGGCGGTGCCGCGGAACGTCCGGGTGACGGACCTCGGCTACCTCTCGGACGAGGAGCGCTCCAACGCCATGGCGGCGGCGACCGTCTACGTCCAGCCGTCGGCGATGGAGAGCTTCTCGCGGACGGTCATGGAGGCCTGGCTGGCGGGCACCGTCGTCGTGGCCAACGCGGCGAGCGCGGTGGTCGCCTGGCACTGCGAGCGGTCCGGGGCCGGGCTGTTCTATCGCGACCGGTACGAGTTCGCCGAGGCCCTGCGCCTGCTGGCGGACCGGCGCGAGACGCGGACCGCGATGGCGTGCCGGGGCCGCGAGTACGTGCTCCAGAACTACCGCTGGCCGGACGTCCTCGGCCGGGTCGAGCGGGCGATCGAGGAGTGGACGTGAGGGTTCTCATCGTCTCGCCCTACCCGCCCGATCGCTGCGGGATCGCCAGCTACACCGTGCAGGTGGCGGCGACCCTCCGGAAGCAGGGCCACCAGGTGGACGTGGTCTCCCCGCAGCCGTCGGCCGCCCGCTACTCCGCCGACTACGCGCGGACCACGCGCGGCGTGCTGCAGGTGCTCTCGCTGTCGCGGCGGGCCGACCGGACGCTGGTCGAGTTCTTCCCCGACCTGCTGTTCCAGATGATCCAGCGGAAGGACCAGTTCATCCGCCAGTGGCTGGCGGTGGCGCTGTGGTTCCGCCTCGGACGGCGGGTGGAGCTCGTCGTCCACGAGGCGCCGTACCGCGACCTGGTGGGCCGCACGGACCCCCGGGGCCGAATCGCCAGGGCCATGTGGCGGACGCTGCTCAGCCTGCCCCGCACCACGTACGTCCACACCGACTGGGAGCGCCGCCAGCTCGTCGCGGCGACCGGCATGCGGCCGGACGACATCACGCTGCTGGAGCACGGCGAGTCCTTCCTCGTGCGGGCCGGCGGGGACCGCGAGCGGGCACGGCGCGAGCTGGGCCTCAGCCCCACCGGGTACCACTTCCTGAGCATCGGGTTCCTCCAGCCCCACAAGGGCTTCGACCGCGCCATCCGGGCGCTGGCCAGGCTGGAGACGGACGGCGGTGACGTGCACCTCCACGTCGTGGGGTCCATCCGCGTCCACAGCCCCGACGTGCTGTCGCACGTGGAGCTGCTCAGGAACCTGGCCGGCGCCACCCCCGGCGCGGCCCTCCACGAGGGCTACGTGAGCGACGAGCTGTTCGACCGCTGGATCGTGGCGTGCGACGCGCTCGTCCTCCCCTACCGCGACATCTGGTCGTCCGGCGTGCTGGAGCGGGCCAAGCTGTACGGCCGCCCCGCGATCGTGTCCGACGTCGGCGGCCTCGGCGACCAGGCGGACGCCTCGACCCGCGTGATCCACGACGACGACGAGCTGAGCGCGGCGATGGCCGAGCTGGCCGGCGTCCCCCTGGCGGCGGGCGCGCTCGGACACCCGGCGGCCGCCGCCGAGGTACTGTCGTACGAGGACGCGATGGGCGTCGTCACCCGGCGCGCGGCCGCCCTCCGGCAGCGCTACGAGCCGGGGACCGCCGCCCCGGAGCGGCGCCGGAGCGACGGCACGCGGACGCTGCCGCCTCCGGTCGTCCTGTCGGCCCCGGACGGCCGGGGACTCCGGGGCCAGGTCAAGCGGGCGATCGACAAGCTCACGCGGTGGGAGCTGATGCCGCTCGTCCGCCAGGTCAACGAGATCAGGGAATACCTCGCCCGGCAGGAGCCGGGTCGAGAGCAGGAGCACAGATGACGACCGCGAGCTGGACCGCCACCACCAGCCAGGGACGGCTGGACGGCGCCGCGCGCTACTGGAGCCTGGTGCGCGAGCTGTCGATCACCAACTTCAAGCTCAAGTACACGGGGTCGGCGCTAGGGTACGTCTGGTCGCTGGTCAAGCCGCTCGCCTACTTCGGCGTGCTGTACGTGATCTTCGTGCAGCTGTTCCACCAGACGCAGGACGACTTCGGCCTGCAGCTGCTGCTGGCCGTCGTGATCTTCACGTTCTTCACGGAGTGCACGGCCACGGGCCTGGGCTCGATCGCCGGCAACGGCCACCTGATCCGGAAGGCGACGTTCCCGCTCTCGGCGCTCGTGATCGCCACCAGCGTCACGGCGCTGTTCACGTTCCTGATCAACCTGGCCCTGGTGCTGGTGGTCGCCGGCGTCGCGGGCAAGCTGCGGCTCGGCTGGGAGATCCTGGCGGTGCCGCCCCTGCTGGCCGAGCTGTACGTGCTCTCGCTCGGCCTCGGCATGATCCTGGCCTCGGCGTTCGTGTTCTTCCGCGACGTCGGCCACGTCTGGGAGGTGGTCTCCCAGCTGCTGGTGTACGCGTGCGGCGTGGTGTTCCCGGCCAAGCGGGTCATCGGGACCCACTTCGTGCTGCCATTCAACATCAGCCTGGCCCAGCTCTACTTCGTCAACCCGCTGGCGCAGAACATCGAGGACCTCCGGCACGCGCTGATCACGCCGGCGGCCGCCTGGTCGGTCACGATCACCGGCCTCGGGGGCTTCGCCATCGCCCTGGGGCTGTCCGTCGCCTGCTTCGCCATCGGGCTGGCCCTGTTCCGGCGGCTCGCCCCCCACTTCGCGGAGAGCCTGTGAAGACCACCATCTCCGTCGAGCACGTCACCAAGCGGTTCCGGATCCCCGTGGACCGGAGCACGACCCTGAAGTACCGGGCCACGCACCCGTTCTCGACCGCGCGGTACCGGGAGCTGATGGCCGTGGACGACGTCTCGTTCGAGGTCTCCGAGGGCGAGTTCCTGGGCATCATCGGCTCGAACGGCTCCGGCAAGAGCACCCTGCTCAAGATCCTGGCCGGCATCTACCGGGCCACCTCCGGCTCGGTCGCGATCGACGGCGCCGTCTCGCCGTTCCTGGAGCTGGGCGTCGGCTTCAACCCGGAGCTGACCGCCCGGGAGAACGTCCTGGTGAACGGCGCGATCCTGGGCCTCTCGCGCCAGGAGCTGCAGCGCCGGATGGACGGCATCCTCCACTTCGCGGAGCTCGAGAACTTCGCCGACCAGAAGCTCAAGAACTTCTCGTCCGGCATGCAGGTCCGGCTGGCGTTCACCGTGGCGATCCAGGCCGACGCGGCGATCCTCCTGATGGACGAGGTCCTGGCCGTCGGCGACGTCCGGTTCCAGGCCAAGTGCTTCGAGACGTTCGCCCGGTACAAGCGCGAGGGCAAGACGGTCGTGCTCGTCACGCACGACCTGTCCGGCGTGGACATGCACTGCGACCGCGCGCTGCTGATGGACCACGGCAAGGTCACCGCGGAGGGCTCGGCCGCCGACGTGACGGCGATCTACCGGCGGCGGTCCGGCGAGGAGGTCGGCCAGGACGCGGCGGAGCTGAACCCCGATGGCCCGGAGCCGACCCACTTCGGCACCGGCGCCGTGCGGTTCCGCAGGGTGCGCGTCGAGGGCGGCAGCGGTGACGGTGCCACGCAGCACTTCGAGTCGGGGTCGCCGCTGCGCATCCACCTCGAGCTCGAGGCGCGCGACCCGGTGGACGACCTCATCGTCGGCTTCTCCATCCGCCGTTCGGACGGGACGCTGGTGAGCGGCCACAACACGCAGGTCGAGCGCGTGCGGCTGCCGGCGCTCGGGGCCGGCGACTGCCTCTGCCTGGCGTACACGGTCGACCGCCTGGCGCTGCTGGACGGCATCTGGCGGGTGGACGCGGCCGCCGTGTCGGCGTCCACCTCGACGACGTTCGACTGGGTCAGCAAGGCCGCCCAGTTCTCGGTGACCGACGTGACCGGCCGGACCGGCGTCGTCCAGATGGGGGGCGCGTGGAAGCTGGGCCCGCAGGTCGCCGACCCCGGCGCCGAGTCGCAGTGAGCGCGGCGGCGTTCCCGTACGCCTCGCTGGAGGCGAGCGCCGACGTGTCGGCCGAGATGGCGGTCCGCCCGGGCTCGCCCGCCCACGACCACCTGCTGCGCCGCAACCTGCGGCGCACGCTCACCTGGCAGCGGCGGCAGCTGCGGGCGGTGCTGGCCGACCCCCTCCACCTCAACCGGTTCGAGCGGCGCCGGTTCTCGCAGACGGGCGAGGACGGGATGCTGGCCGAGATCCTGCGCCGGGCCGGTGAGACGAACCGGTGCTTCGTGGAGATGGGCTCCGGCGACGGCAGCGAGAACTGCACCCGGGCGCTGCTCGAGGCCGGCTGGCACGGCTGCTGGATCGAGGCCGAGCCCCGCTACGCGGAGGCCGCGGAGGCGGTGGCCGGCGAGCGGGCGGTGGTCCTCCGGGCCCTGGTCGACCGGGACGGCGTCGCCGGCCTGCTCGACTCCGCCGGCGTGCCGGCGGAGCCGGACGTCGTGAGCGTCGACGTGGACGGCAACGACCACTGGCTCTGGCTGGGGATCGCCCGGACGCGGCGGCCCCGGGTGGTGGTCATCGAGTACAACGCCCGGTTCCCGCCCCCGGTGCGGTGGGCGCTCCCGTACCGGTCCGACCGCGAGTGGGACGGCAGCTACCGGCACGGCGCGTCCCTGGCCGCGATGGCCGACCTCGGCGCCGAGCTGGGGTACCGGCTGGTCGGCTGCGGCAGCTTCGGCGCCAACGCGTTCTTCGTGCGCGAGGACGTCGCCGCCCGGGCCGCCCGCCGCCTGCCGGCAGTGGCGCCGGAGGACGCGTACTGGCCGGCGGCGTGGGACCCGGGCCACTTCGGCCACCCGGCCCTGGACCTGTTCCGCAATGGCAGCCTCGCGCCCGGGGAGATCGAGCAGGTGGTGGTCACCGACGCGGTCCTGCACACCGACCCGATGCTGCGGGTCGGCCAGCCGGTGGCGTTCTCCCTGAGCATCGAGAACCGGACCCGGAACACGATCGCCGCGGGCGGCCCCGGCGGCGCGTTCGCGATGTGCGACTGGGTGCCGGCGGGCCAGCCGGGCCCCGGCGACTGGTTCCGCTGGGGAGGCCGGATCCAGGGCGTGATCCGACCCGGCGAACGCCGCCTGCTGATCGGCGGCTGGCGCGCCCCGGACCAGCCGGGCGAGTACGTCGCCCGCGTCGGCCTGGGCCAGGAGCCCGGCGGCCTGCCCTCCACCGGCACGACCTGCCACGAGATCCCGGTCTCGGTCAGGAGCTGGCCAGGCTAGCGCCAGGCGGCAGACGTTTCGCTCACGCGGACCGATGAGCGATCGGAGGGCGGGTCTAGCCCGCGTGGACCTCGCTGTTCCGCGGCCGGGCCACCGTCTGGGCGGCCGGCCGGGCCCTGATCTCCACCGCCCGCGTGGCGCCCTCGCGCCAGCGGGAGACCGTCTCGATCGACTCGTAGCCGGTCTCCTCCAGCACCCGCACCAGCGCGCTCACGTCGGCGGCCGGGACGCCGTCGCCGATCAGGGTGCCGCCGGGCGCCAGCAGCCCCCGCCAGTACGGGAGCACGGTGTCGCGCAGCTCGGCGAGCGAGAACCGCTCCAGGATCCCCGACGCCCGGATCTCGGCCGCCGAGCCCTCCGCGAACGGGAGGCCGCGCAGCTCGGCGGCCAGGTCCGCGCCGTTCGCGCGCCGGACGTCCACGAACTTGTGGCCGGCGCCGTCCCGCGCCTCGCCGCCGAAGGACAGCCGGAGCGCCTCGCGCCGGGCGCCCGCGCCGAGCGCCAGGGTGAACTCGTCCCGAAGCGCCTCGATCTGCTGCTGCGCGCGGGCCAGGTCCTCCTGCACCCGGTCGAGCCCGGCGCGGAGCTCGGCGCGGTGCCGCTCAGAGGCCCGCAGCTCGGCGTTCTGCGATTCGATGGAGCTCCGCACCAGCGGGAGGGCGCGGTCGAGCTCGACCGCGATGTGCCTGGTCTCGTCGACCCGCCGCAGGATCGGCTCCAGGAGCGGCCGGAGCAGGCGCCGGGCGGCGCGCTTCAGCGTCGACACGATGGCAGCAGTCTAGCGAGGCCGGCCGGGCCGACGCCTGTCCGAACCCGCCCGCGGCCCAGCGTGACCGCGCTTCGGAATGCGCATTACGCGCTCACAAGCGGATTCAATGGTCGGGTAGAATCGGCCGAATCCGCGCGATGAGCAGTCAACAACCGTCACTGATCCGCAAGCTCGGGAAGCAGGTGCTGGCCCCCATAGCCAGGCCGATCCTGGTCCGCCTCGACCGGCGGATGGACCGGCGCTACGACCCCCGCCTGCAGGCGCTGCGGCACGACGCCGAGGCGCAGGCGAAGCAGCTCCGGCTGCTCCAGGACAGCGTCTCCGCCCAGGCCACGTTCCTCGACGAGGCCCGGGCGGCGCTCGAGAACGACGTGCGGATGGACCGCTCCCGGCTCCAGGACGAGCTGGGCGCGATCCGCGACCGGCTGGAGTTCGCGCGCAACGAGCTGATGTACGAGATCCGCTACGGCGGTCGCGAGCCCGGCGGCGCCGAGGCCGAGGTGACCGAGCCGCGGATCGTCAAGCCGGACCGGCTCGCGGAGCGGGGCGACGACGTGCAGCTCAACCTCGGCTGCGGCCACATCCCGCTCCCCGGCTTCCTGAACGTGGACAGCCGGGAGCTCGGCGGCGTGGACATCGTCGCGGACGTCCACCGCCTGCCGTTCGACCCGGGGACGCTCACGCGGATCCACTCCGCCCACCTGCTCGAGCACTTCCCGCTGGAGGAGCTCCGCCGGACGCTCCTCCCGTACTGGACGTCGCTGCTGCGGCCCGGCGGGCGGCTGACCGCGGTCGTCCCCGACGCGGAGGCGATGATCTCGGAGTTCTCCGCCGGCCGGCTGTCGTTCGAGGAGCTGCGCCTCGTGACGTTCGGCCAGCAGGAGTACGACAAGGACTTCCACTTCAACATGTTCTCGCGGGCGTCGATCCAGGACCTGCTGCAGCAGGCAGGCCTCCAGGACGTCCGCGTTGTCGCCTCAGGACGTCGAAATGGGATCTGCTACGAGATGGAGGTGGAGGGCCGCCGCCCCGACGGGACCGCCACCGCCGCCTCCGGAGCCGACGCGACCAGCGCTGGCGGCTGACGTCCCTGCCCGGCTCGGGGACTGGCCCCGCGCGCTCGGCGTCCTCGCCGTCCTGGTGGGGCTGACCGCCGTCGTCTGCCTGGTCTTCTGGCCCGGGCAGATCAACGACGACACGATCGGCATCTACGAGTACGCCCGGCGAGGTCTCCCCAACAACGACTGGCACTCCGCCTTCTACACGGCGATGTGGCGGGTCTTCATCGTGGCCGGCCTGCGCAGCCTCGGCTGGGCGCTCGCCGCCGGCGTCCTGATCCTGCTGGTCGGGCTCTACCTGGTGCTCCGGGCCCGGCTCTCGCGGCCGGCGGCGCTGCTGGGCGCGGCCGCCGTGTTCGCCTTCCCGCCGGTGCTGGGCTTCGGCGTGGCGCTCGGCACCGACGCCTGGTTCGCCGCCTCGATCCTGGCGGCGTTCGGCTTCGTGCTCCGGGCCGCGCGCACCAGCGGCCGGTCGCGGACGATCAGCGCCGTCCTGGCCGTCGCGATGGCCTACCTGGCGGTCGCGGCCCGGCCCACCTCCCTTCCAGCCGCCGTGCTGGTCGTCGCCGCGCTCGCGCTGGTCCTGCTCCAGGACCGGCTGGGCGGCTGGCGCCGGCTGCTGCGCGCCGGCGTCGCCGGCGTCGCCGGCGGCCTGCTCCTGTACGGGTCGAACCTCGGCCTGACCCGGTTCGTCATGCACGCGGACCAGGTCCACCCGGAGCAGGAGACGTACAAGTACGACCTGGTGCTGATGTCGGTCCAGGCGCAGCAGATGCTGCTTCCGCCCGCGCTCTATCCCCGGCAAGACCTCGCCTACCTGGCGGCGCACTCCGACCCGACGTCGGTCGATCAGCTGCTGTGGGGCAGGTCCGCCGCGATCCCGCCGTTCATCCTGGGCAGCGAGTTCGACACCCTGCAGCGGGCGTGGCTCAGCGCCATTCGTCACCACCCCGCGGCCTATCTGCGCACCCGCCTGAACATGGCCCTGTGGCAGCTGACGATCGCCGCCCCGCCCCAGTGGGTCTTCCTCGGGTCTCCCGCCGCCTACAACCTCCCGCCCCCGAACCCGGCGCTGTACGCCGCGGCCCAGGCGTACATGGGCGTCGGCACCAGCGGCCCGGCGCCCGGCGCGGTCGGCAGCCCGCTGCAGCGGGTGTGGATCTACCTGCTGGTCCTGCTGGGCGTCATCGTCCTCGCCGCGCGCTCGAGACGACGGGTCGACGTGGTCCTGGCGCTCCTCGCGGCGGCGCTGCTCCTGTACACGGCGGAGGTCCTCGTGGCCGCGCCGATCGTGACGTACCGGTACATGTACCCGGCCGTGGTCGTCGGGACGGTGCTCTTCGTGCTGCTGGCGGCCGGCGCGGCCACGAGCCTGCTGCGCCTCGGTCAGGCGCGCTTGAGCACGATGTTGCAGTACGGGACTTCGAGCAGCTCCTCGTAGCTGAGCGGCTGCATCCCGGTGTCGATGCGGTAGACCTTGAAGCCCTGCTCCCGCAGCTCCTTCGCGAGCTCGGCCGGGTCGTCCTGGGCCGTCCGGATCTGGTCCTGGGACCACTCGCACATCACGATCACGTCCGGGTTCTCGGCCAGCGTCCGTCGCGCCCCGCGGAAGACCTGCAGCTCGGCGCCCTCGACGTCCACCTTGATCACGTCGGGCTTGGCCGGCTTCTCGCACAGGTACTCGTCCAGCGACCGGGCCTGGACGTCGATCTCCTCGATGTCGTCGTACAGGCGGCCCTCCTCGTGGGAGATGCTGGCGAGGCTGCTGTTCCCGTGATAGAACTTGCGCACGTAGAACTTGAGGCGCCGGGTGTCGCTGTACACGGCCAGGTTCTCGGCCGTCGTGAACGTCTCCATCCAGTTGACGATCACGTTCTTGACGAGCAGCTCGTACGTGGACGGCATGGCCTCGAACGCGATCACGCGGCCCGGCCGGCCGACCAGGAACGCGGCCAGCACCGTGAAGTAGCCGACGTTGGCGCCGACGTCGATGAACGTCATGCCCGGCTTCAGCGTCGCCTTGAACCACTCCGTGACGTCCGGCTCCCAGACTCCGTCGAGGAGCAGCCACGGCGACATCAGCAGGTCGGTGGTGTCCACGATCAGCTTGCCGCCCCACGCGGTGCGCAGCCACGCCCGGTCGTTGCCGACGTAGACGCGCGACGTGGTGTTGGCGTGCTGGAGCGTCTCGATCCGCGCCTCGAGCCGGGGGATGGCCTCGGCCACGGCGCGCAGCTCGCGGCGCTGCTCCAGCAGCGCCCGGGGCAGGCGGACGATGTACCTGGGGAGCCGGCTCAGGCGCACGGTCAGGCCCCCACCGCGACCGGCGCGGGCGTCGCGGCCGCGGCGGCCACCGCCGCCTCGTACACCGCCAGGGTGCCGTCCGCCATCCGCTCGGCGGTGTACCGCTCCTCGTAGATCTCGAGGGAGCGCCGGCCGAACCGCTCGCGGAGCTCCGCCGAGCCGGCCAGGCGCTCGATCGCCCGCGCCAGCTCGCCGGCGTCGCCCGGCGCGAACCGGAAGCCGTTGCCGCCGTCCTCGACGATGTACCGCATGCCGCCGGCGACGGGCAGACGAAGAGGTCACAGCCCGCGTAATAGCTGGTCAGTTCGTCGTCGCCGACGCGGCCGACGAAGCGCACCCGGTCGCGCAGCTCGCGGCCCGCGCCGGCCTCGAACGCCTCCCGGTACGTGGTGCCGCCGTCGCCCGGGATGCCGTGGTCGCCGACGATGGTGGCGACCAGGTCGGGCACCGCCCGCATGGCCGGCACCAGCGCCTCGAACAGGGTGTCGATGCCCTTGCGCCGCTCCAGCCGGCCGACGAACAGCAGGTTGACCTTGCCCTCGACCTGGCGGGCCGCGATCGGGACCTCGACGGGAGGCATCCCGTGGGGCACGACGTGGACGGCGTCCGGCGGGAACCGCAGGCCGTACCGCGTCTCGACCTCCTCGGCGATCGCGGGCGACGACGCCAGCACGTGCCGGGCCATCCCGTAGACCTTCCGCTCCAGCCCGGTCACCTGCTGGACGCGCGGGGAGTCCGCCGGAAACAGCATCGGGTTCGTCTCGGAGATCGTCGCGATCGGGGTGTGCAGCTCGAGGACAGCGGGGATCCGGTCGTCCAGCATGGCGGCGATGCCCTCGACGTCCCAGTTGGGGACGTGGACCACGTCGACCGGCCGCTCCCGGTGCACGCGCTCCAGCTCGTCGCGGAGCGACGCCGCGTAGCCCCACATGTCGGGCGGGATCTCCAGGCCCGGCGGGATGTCGTGGTGGCGCGCGACCACCCGGTGCACCCAGACGCCGTCCTCGAGGTCCACCGTGTCGTGTTCGTGGCCGGTCGTCATGACGCGGACCACGTGGCCCCGGGCGGCGAGCCGCGGCGCCAGCGCGTGGATCAGCCGGCCGATGCCGTTCACCGGGCCAGGCGGGTACTCGCGCGAGAAGATCGCGATGTGCAGCTTGCGGCCCCGGGGCCGGATCGTCGGGAACGGGAGGAACGTGCCCTGGCCCGCGGCGAACCAGGCCGGCGGCCGCGTCTGCGGCGGCCGCTTCAGCGCGGCGTCGAGGCCCTCGTCCATCACGGTGTCCACGTCGTGCTGGAACTTCTCGTAGTCCTTCTGCGACACCTTGCCGTGGTCGCGGTGCCACCGGTAGTGGCGGCGCTCCTCGCGCACGCACTCGGCGAGCATCTCGGCGAGCTCGGGGAACGAGTGCACCGAGCGGCCGTGCCGGTACGCGAAGTACGTGACGTTGCGCAGCGCGGAGGACTGGTCGCGGTGCACGCGGTCCTCGTTGCGCCGCTCGCTGGGCAGGTACTTGTGATAGACGAACCCGTTGTCGAGCGCGCGGACGATCCAGCCGGCGTCGAGCAGGCGCACGCAGACGTCCGTCTCGTCCAGGAAGTAGTCGTACATCTCGTCGAAGCCGCCGATCGCGACCAGACGGTCGCGCCGGAACATCGAGTTGACGCCGATCAGCGTGACGAACCGCGCGCCGAACGGCCGCGCCAGGAGCATCGTCGGGTTGGGCGGGTCGGACACGGAGTGCCCCATGCCGATCCGGTTGACGACGATGTACTTCGACTGCAGGTGCGCGCCGGTGTGGTCGTAGACGGGCCCGCCGGCCGCGGCGGTCTCCTCGTCGGCGAACCCGGCGGCCACCTCGTCGAGCCACGCCGGGTCGGGGTACGCGTCGTCGTCCGTGAACGCGATCAGCTCCCCCGCCGCCAGCCGGATGCCGATGTTGCGCGACAGCGAGAGGTTGCGCGCCGGGCATCGGCCCACCTTGATCCGGCCCGCGTAGTCGGCCAGGACGGCTTCCGTGTCGTCCCGCGACGGGCCGTTGACGACGACCACCTCGAAGTTCCGGTGGTCCAGGCGCTCCATCCCATCCAGCGTCTTGCGCAGGCTGGCGGCCCGGTTGTACGTGTTGATGACGACCGAGACGGTCCGTTGCCCGGCGGGTTTCACTTGGGAAGGTGCCTGTGCACCTGCTCTGGGAACCTCACGATCGCGGACAGTCTAGTCCAGCGGCCGACCGTCGGGCCCGGGCGGATGCTGCTAGGCTACGGGCACACTTTGGACTCTTCCCGGGCTGGCGTCCTGAGCGTCATGATGCCCATCTACAACGAGGAGCGGACCCTCGAGACGATCCTCGGCCACGTTCTCGACCGGCCCGAGGTCGGCGAGGTCATCGCGGTGGACGACGGGTCGGCGGATGGCAGCTGGGACATCCTGACCCGCATCGCCGCGACCGACGCGCGCATCAAGCCGCTGCGGCAGAGCCACAACCTCGGCAAGGGCGTGGCGCTGCGGCGGGCGATCTCGGAGATCACCAGGCCGTTCGCGCTGGTCCAGGACTCGGACCTGGAGTACGACCCGCGCGACTACCAGGCGCTGGTGGAGCCGCTGCTCGAGAGCCGGGCCGACGTCGTCTACGGCGTGCGCGGGTTCCGGGGCCACACGGCGTACAGCTACTGGTTCGTCGTGGGCAACAAGGCGGTCACGCTGGCGTCCAACGTCCTGTACGACTCGTACATCGGCGACATGGAGACGTGCTACAAGGTGCTGCGCTCGGAGCTGTGGAAGCGCCTGAACCTGCACGGCAGCCGGTTCGACATCGAGGCGGACATCACCGGCCGGGTCCTCCGGCTCGGGTACCGCATCCACGAGGTCCCGATCCGCTACTACGCGCGCAGCCGCGCCGACGGCAAGAAGCTGACATGGCGGGACGGCCTGCACGCGATCGTGGCGCTGGCCAAGGTGCGCATGGCGTCGGAGAAGCGGCTGTTCGGCCCCCAGCACGACCGGGAGTACCACCGCCGCCGCAACGAGGAGCTGAGCCGCTCCCACCCGCTGATCGGGCACCCCGGCCGGTCCTGAGCGCCGGGCGGCGGCGCGACCGCCTCTTTCAGGAACCCGCCCCCGGCGCGTGGCCGACCAGCAGCTCCGCGTCGGCCGTGTGGCTGATCGGGCGCAGGTCCGGCCGCTGGCGCTCCAGCCCGGGCGCGCCGCCCGCGCTGACGACGACCAGCTCGACCGCCTCCGTGCCGGTCGGCTCCGTCTGGCTGCCCCAGATGAACGCGTGGTCGCGGTCGGCCGTGACCGTCCAGCCCTGCTTCTGGAGCTGCAGGACCAGCCCCGACGCCATGATCCAGCGATCGTCCGCGACCACGACCCGGACGGACCGGCGCGGCTCCGAGGCCAGCGCCGCCTCCGTGATCGCCCACGCCGCCGCGGTCTCGGGATCGGCCTGGTCGCCCAGCGCCGGCGGGAGCCGCTCGAACCCGGCCGTCCGGCCGGCGGCCAGCGCCACGACGGCCACGCAGAGCGCCGCCGCGACCGCGCCGGCCAGCGGCCGCGGCGCCCGCGCCCACGGCCGGGCCCGGGCCACCAGCGCCGTCCACCCCACCGCCAGCAGCAACGGGAGCGTCGTCACCCAGACCAGCAGGTACGGGTAGAGCGGGCCGACGATCCGGGTGATCGCGACCGTCACCACCGGCAGCGCCAGCACCAGCAGGAGCCCGAGCGCCAGCGCGAAGCGGTCCCGCAGCCGCAGCGCGAGCGCCGCCAGCGCCGCGGACGCCGCCGCGAACGCGAGCACGGCCAGCAGCCGGGACGGCGGGACCGCCGCGGACTCGGGCCCGAACGTGGTCGGGAAGTCCCGGAGCGGCGACACCTCCAGCAGCCGGCCCAGCGCCGACACCGCCGCCCCGTACGGGTGCGGCTCGTGCGGCGTCCGGAAGAACTCGAACAGCTTCGTCAGGTTGCCGGGATGGCCGGTCAGCTCGTCCACCGCGACGGGGACCCACATCAGCACCAGGACGCCGCCGCCGCCCGCGGTCAGCGCGGGCCGGAGGAACCGCGCCGCCGGGCCGGTCGCGGCCGGCTCGCCCAGCGAGCGCGTGGCCAGCCGGATCGCGACCATCGCCACGATCACGGCGCCCACGATCGGGACGGTGCCCACGTGCAGCTGCACCACGTACGAGCCGGCGATCAGCGCGCCGACCAGCGCCGGCGTGGACCCCGCCGCCCCGGCCGCGGCGAGCACGAACAGCAGGAGCATCGGCAGCATCACGGAGTACGGCGGCCAGAAGAAGCGGAAGACCGACTCCCCGAGCGTCCGCACGTACAGCAGCACCAGGCCCGCCGTGACCAGGGCCACCAGCGGTCCCGCCCAGCGCCACACGGCGGCGACGACCAGCGCCGCGATCACCGCGTGCAGGGCCAGCACCGCCACGTACGTGGCCCAGGTGTGGCCGCCGAGCGGCACGTAGAACGGGTCCATGGCGTAGAACCAGGCCGGCCCGGGGTGGTTCCACTCGAAGCGGGAGTAGTTGCCGACGAGCTGGGCGAAGTGCGTCGAGCGGATGAGCGCGAGCTCGTCCGCCGCCTGGTCGCCGTCCGACAGCGCCCCCGGCCGCTGGACCGCGATGGCCACGGCCGCGATGACCAGCGGGAGGGCCGCGGCGGCGAGCGCCAGGGCGCCGCCGCCGGCCGAGAGCGCCGCCGGCCAGCGCGACCGGCGCGTCTCCACCGACTCCGCCCGCGCCGACCTGCCCCGGCTCGCCGCCTCCAACACGACCGCTAGACTAGTCGCTTCACCAAGAACTGATGGAAACGACGATTAGCAGACGGGCATTGATCACGGGGGTCACGGGCCAGGACGGCTCGTACCTCGCCGAGCTGCTGCTCGGCAAGGGCTACGAGGTGCACGGCGTCGTGCGCCGCTCCTCGTCCCTGAACCGCAGCCGCATCGACCACCTGCAGCACGCCGCTCCGGACGAGCGGGACGGCTCGCGGTTCTTCCTCCACTACGGCGACATGACGGACTCGGGCGGCCTCAACCGGCTGGTGAAGCTGGTCCGGCCGGACGAGATCTACAACCTCGCGGCGCAGAGCCACGTCCACATCTCGTTCGACCAGCCCGAGTACACGGCGGACGCGGACGGGCTGGGCACGACCCGGCTCCTGGAGGCCGTCCGGACGACCGGGCTGCCGACCCGCTTCTACCAGGCGTCCACCTCGGAGATGTTCGGGGCGTCGCCCCCGCCGCAGCGCGAGGACACGCCGTTCCGGCCGCGCAGCCCGTACGCGTGCGCGAAGCTGTACGCGCACTGGGTGACGGTGAACTACCGCGAGGCGCACGGCATCCACGCGTGCAGCGGCATCCTGTTCAACCACGAATCGCCGCGCCGGGGCGAGAACTTCGTCACGCGCAAGGTGACTCGCGGGGTGGCCGCGATCCTCGCCGGCAAGCAGGACCGGCTGCACCTCGGCAACCTAGACGCGCAGCGCGACTGGGGCCACGCCCGCGACTACGTCGAGGCGATGTGGCTGATGCTCCAGCAGCCGGAGCCCGACGACTACGTGATCGCGAGCGGCACCAGCCGGACCGTCCGCGAGCTGGTCGAGACGGCGTTCGGCGTCGCGGACCTCGACTGGACCAGGCACGTCGAGGTGGACAAGGCGTACGTCAGGCCTGCCG
>VBJR01000232.1:22746-29877 GCA_005880175.1 Chloroflexota bacterium | reverse complement strand
GGGCAGTGCCCGACCCCGACGCCGACGGTGACTCCCACACCGGCCCCGCCGCCGGTGCCGGCACCCTCTCCCGTCCCGACGCCGGCTCCGGCTCCGGTCCCGCAGGCGCCGGCCCCGCCGGCCGTCGCGGGCCCGCCGCCCGGGACCCGGACCCTGTCGAAGCCGGCAGCGGTCCCCGCCGCTCCGGCCGCTGCCCCGCCCGCGGCGCCAGCGCCTGCGCCAGCAGCGCCGGCGCCGCCCGCACCCACACACCGTCCGGCCGCCACCGGCCCCGGCCCCTCGGCCCCGCTCCTGACCGGCTCGCCCCTCCTGCTGGTGCTCGTCGTGACCGTGGTCGTCGCGGCCGTCGCGTCGGCGCTGAACCTTCCCGGCGGCCGGCGCTCCAACGGCGCCCGGTGAACCAGCTGCTCCAGGCGCCCGCCTGGCTGCTGGCCATCCTCTCGATCGTCCTGTGGTGTCTCCTCGCCGGCGGCCTGGGCGTCGCCGGCCGGCGGTTCCTGCCGGCGAAGGCCGACGACCGCTACAGCGACGTGCAGCGGATGCTGCTGAGCGTCGGCGGCATCTTCTGCGGGGTCGTCGTCGCGCTGTCGGTCTTCGTGGTCTGGGACCACCACTCCGGCGCCCGGCAGGCCGAGATCGACCAGGGGGCGGCCCTGGTCGCGCTGTACCAGGACGGCGAGACGCTGCCCCAGCCCGCCCGCGCCCAGGTGGCGGCGGCGATCCGGGGCTACACGACGTCCATGATCCGCGAGGAGTTCCCCGCGCTGGCCGGCGGCGGCTCCAGCGACGACACCGAGCGCAGCCTCACCAGGATGAGCGTCACCGTCCACGAGTTCCTCGCCAACACCAGCGCGCCCGACCGGGTGAGCGACGTGGCGCGCGCGCAGTACCTGCTCATGCTGGCCGGCGACGCGGGCCTGCCGCCGATCCTCTGGCTGCTCCTGCTCGGCGCGTGCGTCCTGCTGCTGCTGGTGGTCTCGCCGGCGTTCATGGAGAGCCGGCGCCACAGCATCCTCAGCTCGGTCGTCCTGGGCTGCATCTTCGGCGCGGCGACGTTCCTGATCGTGGCTGCGGACCACCCCTTCGCCGGCCCCCTGCAGGTGCGCCCGACGGACCTCGCCCAGAACCTGCGCGCGTACTCGGTCATGGACAGCGGCGTCGCCAGCCGGCCCAGCCCTACGCCAGCAGGCGGCGCTCCAGCTCCGCGCTGAGCAGCAGCTCGCGCTCGGTCCCGTCGCGCCACTCCGCCCGGCTGCCCGCTGCGGTGCGAGTCACCTCCAGGACCGTCTCGATGCGCTCGGCCACCGCCCGCACGTGGCTGACCACGGCCACCAGCCGGCCGCCGCTGGCCTGGAGCTCCAGGGCCGACAGCGCGTCGTCGAGCGCGTTCGCGTCCAGGGAGCCGAAGCCCTCGTCCAGGAACAGCGCGTCGAGCTGGGTGCCCGAGCGGCCCGCGATCTCGACCAGGGCCAGCGCGAGCGCCAGGCTGGCCAGGAACGTCTCCCCGCCCGACAGCGTCCGCGTCGGCCGGGGCTGGTTCGTGGCCCGGTCCACGATCTCGAAGTCGGCGGCGAAGCCGTAGGCGTCGCCGGTCATCGAGCCCAGGATCTGCGAGGCCACGACGAGCAGCTGGCGCTGCCGGCGCTCGATCACGTGGCCGATGAACTGGGCGTCCTGGAGCAGGCGCGCCAGCTCGGACAGCGAATCCCGGATCTCCGTCCCGGTCGCGATCCAGCCGTCGAGCTCGGCCGCCCGGGGGATCTGCGCCTCGGCGGTCCGCATCTCGCTCTCGACGCGGCCCAGGTCGAGCCGGGCCCGGCGCAGCCCGGCGTCCACGGCCTCCGCGTCGGGGAGCCCGTGGTCCGCCAGCCTCCGGCCCAGCTCGGCGCCAGCCTCCGCCTCGGCCCGCCCGGCCTCGGCGACCGCCTCCTCCAGCAGCCGCAGCAGCGCCCCGGCGCCCCGCTCCAGCTCCGCCGCCCAGCGGGCCTCGGCCTCCAGGCCGGCCTCGGCGGGCGGCGGCTCCACGGGCGGCCGGCCGACCGCGCCGAGGCCGTCGTCCACCCGCATCCGGAGCTGCGCCGCCCTCGCCATGGCCGCGCTGCGGGGCCGTTCCAGCTCGTCGCGGAGGCGCGCCTGCAGGTCGGACCGGGCCCGGGCCAGCCGCACGGCCTCGGCGCGCACGGCGTCCAGCTCCGCCCGGCGCCGCCTCGCCTCGTCGAGCCGCCGCTCGGCGGCCGCGATCCCCGGGTCGAGGTCCGCGGCGCGGGCCGCCACCGCCACGGCCAGCGCCCCCGGGAGCGCGCGCAGCCGCGCCGCGCACGCGGCCCGCTTCTCGCCGGCCCGGCGCCGCTCGTGCTGGTGGAGGTCCAGCCGACGGTCGAGGTCCCCGCGGCGCGCCTGGAGGTCGGCGCGGGCCGCCGCCAGCCGGTCGCGGGCCGCCTCGGCCTCCTTGGCGACGGCCGCCGCCGCGGCGGCGAGCTCGCGGCCCCGGTCGTCGACCGGCCGGAGCAGCGCGGCGTCGTCCAGGCCGAGGTCGGCGGCCGGCGCCGCCGTCCGCAGGTCGGCCAGCCGCTCCCCCACCGCGCCCTCCGCGGCCGAGCGCCGCCCGGCCGCCTCCGCGAGGCGCCGCTCGGCCTCGTCGAGCAGGTTCGCGGCCGTCGTCTCGGCCGCCCGGCGGTCCGTCAGCGCAGCCTGCGCCTCCCGCACCGCCCGCTTCAGCGGGTCGAGGGCGCCGCCGGCCGGCGGCTGGAAGCCGGCGCCGAGCGGGCGGCCGCAGACCGGGCACGGATCCCCCGGCCTCAGGCCCTCGGCCGTGTGCGCGGCCGCGTCGCGGCGCTGCGCCTCCTCCAGCGCGGCGCGCCGGGCCTCCAGGACGTGCCCCGCCTCCTCGGCCAGGCGCCGGGACTCCGCCAGCCGCTCCGCCGCGGCGGGCACCGCGTCGCGGCGCGCTCGCTCGTCGCCGGCCGCGGCGTCCCGCTCCGCGGCCGCCGACCGCGCCGCCCGCAGCGCCTCGCGCACCCGCCGGGCCAGGTCCCGCTGGTCCTCGACCGCCGCGGCGGCGGCCGCCGCGGCGGCGCCCGCCGTGCCCGCCGCCTCCTCCAGGGCCGGCAGCCCCGACTCGCCGGTCGCCAGCGCCGCCGCGTCCGCGTCGAGGTCCGCCCGCTCCCGCTCGGCCGCGACGCCGGCGGCCTCCAGCTCGGCGAGGGCCTGCCGGACCGAGCGCAGCTGCTCCGTCCCGGCGGCCAGGTCCTCCACGCGCTCGCCGGCCGCGGCGGCGGCGCCGGCCGCCTCGGCCCGCCGCGCGGAGTACGCCTCGGCCGCGGACGCCTCGGCCAGCTCCGCGCCGAGGGCGGCGGCCAGCGGCAGCAGGTCGCCGAGGTGGCCGGCGGCCCCCCCGTCCGCCGCGGTCACCAGGCCCGCGTGCGCGCGCAGCGCGGCGGCCCGCTCCCGCGCGGTCCGCACCGCCTCGCGCGTCCGGCCGGCCGCCGCCGCCAGCTCGAGCAGGACCGACTCCCGGCGCCGCAGCTCCTCCACCTCCGCCGCCAGCGTGGCGACGGTCCCGGCCGGGTCCGCCAGCAGCACCGCGCGCCGGGTCGTCAGGTCGCGCGTGGCGGCGCCGGCCCGGTCGCCCAGCTCCCGGGCCGCCTTCTGGACGGCGCGCAGGTCCGTCAGCCGGAAGATGCCCTCCAGGATCGCGGTGCGCTTGGCCGGCGTCTCCTGCAGCAGCGTCTGGAAGCGGCCCTGGGGCAGGACCACCGCTGCCAGGTAGGCGCGGTAGCTCATGCCCAGCAGCCGCTCGACCTGGCGGTTCACCGCCGCCTCGCCGTCGCAGTCGGCGACCGACCGGTCACTCAGGCAGCGCAGGCGGTGCGTCGAGGCCCGGCCCGCGGCGCGGTGGGACGCGCGGTGCACGGACCACACGCGGTCGCCGGCCTCGAACTCCAGCTCGACGCTCATCGTCTGGGCGCCGTCCGAGATGAGCTGGCTGGCGCGCTGGTCCCACGTCGTCGCGTTGTACAGCGCGTACGTGATCGCCTCGAGGATCGAGCTCTTGCCCGCCCCGGTGTCGCCCACGATCGCCACCAGGCCGCGGTCGCGGAAGTCGATCGTGCACTCCGACCGGTAGCTGCGCAGGCCGCGCATCGTCAGGCGGCGCGGGCGCACGCTACCCGGCCTCCGCGCGCTGCTCGAGCTGGTCCACGTCGGGGAGCTGGGTCGGGTCCTCCTGCTCCACCGCTCCCAGCAGGTCGGCGAAGTACCGGGTCACCCGGCCGGCGGACCCGGCCCGCGTGCCCCGCGCCGCCACGAACCCGGCGAACAGCTCCGGGAACGTGGGCTCGCGGTCCGGCTCGGTGTCCGCCTCGGTCAGCACGCTGACCCGGGTCGCGGCGCAGTCCTCCTGCACGTTCAGGAGCACGGCGTCGGGCAGCAGGTCCGCGACACGCTGGCTGAGGTCGGGCGTCACCGTCTCCGTCCGGACGACCACCGTGCACAGCGACCGCCCGACCGACGGCGCCACCGCCGCGATCTCGTCCAGCGTGCCCTCGATCCGGCGCAGCGGGCGGCCCGCGGACAGCGGCCGGGTCTCGACCCGCGCCGGCCGGCCCGGCTCGGCGTCCACGATCACGACCTCCTTGCGCTCGCCCGCCTCGCCGAAGTCGAGCTGCACCAGGCTCCCCGCGTACCGGCCGGCGACCGCGCCGGGCAGGCGCTGCGGCCGGTGGATGTGGCCGTACGCCGCGTAGCTCACCTGGGGCAGGCGCTCGGAGTGCGTCGCGTAGACGTCCGACACCGTCAGCGGCCGCTCGCTCGTCGAGAACCGGGCGCCCGTCACGAAGAGGTGGGCGACCAGCAGGAGCACGTGCCGGCCCGGGTCGTAGCCCTGCGTCAGGCCGCGGGCCAGCGCCTGCTGCACGCGGTCCACGCGGTCGGCGTAGCTCGTCATCCACGTCGCGGGGTCCTCCAGGAGCGGGACGATGCGGTTGGCGTGGATGAACGGGACCGGGGCGACACGGATCACCTCGTCGCGCGGCCCCGGCAGCTCGATCAGGCCGCCCGCGTCCGGCGGGCGGGCCCGGTCCACGAACCGCAGCCGCGAGTCGGGGCCGAGCAGGCGGTCCAGGAGGCCGAACAGCGCCGGCGCGTCGTGGTTGCCGCTGACGACGACGGTCGGGGCCACTGCCGCCAGCTCGCGCAGCGCGTCCACGCCCCAGCGCAGGTCGTCGTAGCCGGGGCGCAGGCCGTCGAACACGTCGCCGGCGTGGAGGACCAGGTCGGGCCGCTCCGCCCGCGCGATGGCCACGACCTCCTCGATCGCGGCCCGGATGTCCTCGTCGCGGGACTGGCCCATCAGGTCGCGGCCGATGTGCCAGTCGGCCGTGTGCAGGAGGCGCACTCAGAGGCTCCGGAAGATCTCCGCCACCTCGCCGGCCTCCGCGTCGGAGTTGCCGGCCGCCGCGTCCGCGACATTGGTGGCGAACGCCGGGAACGGGAACCGGATCGGGATGGCCGCCGGGATCAGCGGCTGGTCGAGGACCATGGTCCCGGGCAGGAACCGGGCGGCGCGCTCGCGCAGCTCGGGCGAGAGGAAGCGGTACTCGTGCGACTCGCCGGCGTCCAGGCGGCCGACGACCTTGACGGACGCGTTGCGGACGACCGCGCCGTCCACGTCGCCGGCCGACTGCTGGGCGCCGATCAGGAGCACGCCCAGGCTGCGGCCGCGGGCGGCGATGTCCACCAGCAGGTCCTTGATCGGGCTCGTCCCCTCCCGCGGCGCGTACTTGTTCAGCTCGTCGAGCACGACGAACCGGAGCGGCTCCCGGCCCTGGCCCTGCTTCTCCTCGAACACCCGGCTCAGGAGCGCGCCGACGACGAACC
Organism: Chloroflexota bacterium; assembly: GCA_005880175.1. The sequence continues at coordinate 24,000 of VBJR01000232.1, read as the reverse complement.
GCTGGGCGTCCTCGTGCAGCGCGTGGATGTCGACCACGGTGACCGGCTCGTCCAGGGTGACGTCCCGCACCTCGGCGGAGACGAGCTGGCCGACGCGCTGGACCTGCGCCGCCAGCCGCCGGATGAACGCCAGCGCGGTGGTCTGGGCGACGCTCCCCGTCCAGGCCGGGTCCGGCGGCCCGCCGTCCTCGGGGACCAGCTGCGCCGTCAGGAAGTCCACGAGGTCGGGGAAGTCGCGGAACGGGGCGCCCTCGCCCGCCCGCCTCTCGGGCCGCCGCTGGCCGAGGACGCGGTCCACGTTGAAGCTGGTGCCCGGCGGCGGCGGGGCCAGGACCACGCAGCCCGGCTCGCCGTCCATCGGGTGGGCCCAGCGGGCGAGCTGGACACGGACCCGCTGCTCGACGAACGAGACCTGGTTGCGCTGGTCGGACGCGTCGGTGAAGCAGAAGCGGAGCAGGCCCTGGCGGATGAACTCCATCGGCGACCACCCGAACGTGACGACGTCGCGCGCGGGCCGGGTCCGGGTGTCGGGCACGACCACGCCGGGGCGGCTGGCCGGCGACCGGGGCACGTAGATCCGCACGCGCTCGAACCGGCCGGGGTCCTCCACGCCCAGCGCCCGCCACTGCTCGCGCGCCCCGGCCTGGCTCGGGAACCGCGCGTTCGGCCGGTCCAGGTGGAGCAGGTCCTCGCCCTTGACGTTGAACACCAGCGCCCGGGTCTGGGGCGAGCCGGCGCCCAGCAGCCGGCGGCCCTCGGCGGTCTCGAAGAGCATGTACAGCAGGAACAGCGCGTAGCTGGTCTTGGCGGCGACCCCCGAGATGCCGGAGATGGACAGGTGGCCGCCCTTCTCGCCGTTGAGGAACGTGAAGTCGGCGTAGACGGGCAGGCCGGACTGGTCCAGGCCGACGGCGAGCCGCCGCTCCATCTGGTCGAGGAACAGGGCCTGGTCGCGGTGGACGCCCTCGGCGGCGACGGCGGCCGACCCCGGCCGCGGCGGCAGCCACAGCTCGGGCACCGTGCGCAGGACCTGGACGTCCACCCGCCGGATCTCCTCGCCCGGCATCGTCTGGTCGCCGGCGATCCGGCGGGTGTCGGTGGCCAGGCTCGCGCCCTCGATGCGGCCGAACCCCTCCACCACGATCCCGTAGTGCGTCAGCGAGCGGCCGTCGGGCAGCTCCTGGGTGACCGCCACCAGGTCGTCGAGCTGGACCACGGCACGCTCGTCGAGGAGCAGCGAGAAGCGCCTGGTCG
>VBJR01000232.1:2253-22716 GCA_005880175.1 Chloroflexota bacterium | reverse complement strand
GCGTCCAGGCCCGGTGGGCCCTACGGGGCGTCGGCCAGGTGGTGGATCGCCTCGCGGACGGCCCGGTAGGCGAGGCCCTGGTCGCCGAGCAGGTGGCGCAGCCGGGCCTCCAGCGCGCCCACCGGCTGGAGGTTCTGGGGCGCCCGCGGGTCGCGGTGGGCCACGCCGGCGTACCGGGGCAGGACGGCCGCCGCCTCCTCGACCACCCGGATCGCGGCCGGCAGCCCGGCCGACTGCGGGAGCTCGAGGCGCACGATCCCGGCCCACGGCCCCGAGATGCCGGCCGTCGCCACCAGCCGCAGGTAGCACGAGTAGCGGTCGCGGCCGAGCGTGAAGAGGCTCGTCCGCTCGCCGGGCCGGAGCCGGGGCAGCTCGCGGTGATGGTCGGGGTCGAGGAGCGCCCGGCTGTGCGTCTTCACGTACCCGATCACGGGCTGGTCGCGGCTGCGCACGTACGTGAGCGGGCCGTCCACGACGACCAGGTGGCCCTCCTCGGACAGCCGCTCGGCGAGGTCGCCCTCGTCCCGCCGCATCCGCGTCTGGAGCTCGGCCCGCAGCGACTCGGGGTCGTCGCGGTGGGTCGAGCGCACGTCCCACGACCAGCCGCCGCGGACCGCGGGCATCGCGAAGGGCACGTCGCCGCCGCAGATCACCACGTGGCTGCCGGCCACGGCCCGCGCCACCTGGCCGCTCGCCTCGTCGAACCGGTACAGCGAGGCCTCGATGCGGCGCACGCCGTCCACGAACGCGATCCGCCGGTGCGGGCCGGAGGCCGGGTCCGACGGGTGCCGGAGCAGGCGGTCGCCGTCCTCGACCAGGTGGACGTCGGCGACCCCGGGGTCGTCCGAGAGCACCAGGTACGGGCTGCCGTACGCGCCCTGCCAGTCCTCGACGTGGATCGTCGCCATCGCGGGACCGATGGTAGCGGCGCGGGTCAGGCGGGCAGCTCGCCCTTCAGGAACCGCTCCCGCAGCACGTACTTCTGGATCTTGCCGCTCGCGGTGAGCGGGAACTCCTCGACGAACACCCAGACCTTCGGCGTCTTCTGCGGCGACAGGTGGTCGCGGCAGCGCTCGACCAGGTCCGCCTCGGTCGGCCGCCGGCCGGCCGCCGGCCGCACGAACGCGGCCACCCGCTCGCCCCAGCGGTCGTCCGGCAGCCCGACCACCGCCACGTCGGCGACCGCCGGGTCGGCGAAGAGCAGCTCCTCGATCTCGCGCGGGTAGATGTTCTCGCCGCCGCGGATGATCATGTCCTTCAGCCGGCCCTCGACGCGGCAGTACCCGCGCTCGTCCATCGAGCAGAGGTCGCCCGTGCGCAGCCGGCCGTCCACGATCGCCTCGGCGGTCTCCGCGGGCTTCTCGTGGTACCCGCGCATCACCTGGTAGCCGCGGACGCGGAGCTCGCCCACCTCGCCGCAGGGCACGGTCTCGCCGGAGCCCGGGTCGACGATCTCGACGTCCGCGCGCGGCAGCGGCTGCCCGATCGTCCCGGCCTTGTCCTCGGGCGTGTCGTCCGGCCACGTCTGCGTGATCACGGGCGAGGCCTCGGTCATCCCGAAGACGATCGCGAAGTCCACGCCCAGCACGCGCTCGACGCGGCGCACCAGGTCGGCCGGCACCGTCGAGCCGCCGGAGACGACCGAGCGCAGGCGGGACAGGTCGCGGCCGGCGAAGTCCGGGTGCTCCATCATCGCCAGCAGCATCGTCGGCACGGCGCCGAGGACCGCCCCGCCCTCCGACTCGACGACCTCCAGCACCATCCCCGGGTCGAAGTAGGGGACCAGGACGTGCGCGTCCAGGTACTGGAGGCAGCCGGTCGCCGCCATGCAGCTGCCGGCGGTGTGGAAGAGCGGCATCGGGTTGACGGCCGGCCCGCGGGCCGCCTCGCCGCGGCGGGCGGCGTAGAAGCGCGAGTTGTTCGTGATCCCGCGGTGGTGGAGCCGGGCGCCCTTCGGGAAGCCGGTGGTGCCGGACGTGTACTGGATCTGGGCGATGTCGTCCGGGGTCACCTCGGGCAGGCGCTGGGACGGCGAGCCGGAGTCGAGGAACGCGTCCCAGTCGCCGAACGAGAGGGCTTCGCGGAGCGCGGGCAGCTGCGGGCGGACCGAATCCAGCGAGGCGGCCATCGGGTTGCCCCGGAACTCGGGGACCAGGAAGATCCCGGCCGCGCCGGACTGCCCGAGGACGTAGGCGAGCTCGCGGGGCCGGAACGCGGGGTTGACGGTGACCAGCGTGAGGTTGGCGAGGGCGCAGCCGTACTCCAACAGCAGCCACTCGGGGATGTTGTTCGCCCACACCGCGACGCGCTCGCCGGGCTGGAAGCGGCCCAACAGCGCCCGGGCCGCGCGCTCCGAGTCGGCGAGCAGCCGGCCGAACGTCCAGCGCCGGCGGGCGGTCCGGTCGGCCACCCCCTCGACCAGCGCCAGGTCGTCCGGGGCCCGCTCGGCCGCGTCCCGGAGGATGCTCGCGACCGTGGTCTCCAGGACCTCGCCGGCGCCGTCGGCCGGCCACCGCGACGTGCGCAGCGCCACCCTCTCCATGGCGGTCAAGCGTAGCCGACGGCCCGGTCGTTCGGACGGCGGGCCGGCCCCGCCGTCAGGACTTCGCGATCGGTCCCGTCAGGTCCGCGACCACGCGCGCGTCGCCCTGGCCCTGGGGCGGGTCGTAGACCAGGTACTGGTCGAGGTACGGCACGGTCGCCTGGGTCTCGGACTGGTCGTTGGTGTAGAACGTCGGGATCTGGAGGTGCATCGCGCTGCCGCCGGGCGCCGCCAGGCTCAGCTGGGCGCCGACGTCGCACCACACGAGCGCGCCGCCGTCCGCCGTCGCCATCGCGTAGACCTGGTCGGTCCTCGGCGAGTGCTGCTCGCCGACCGCCAGCGCGCCGCCCGCCTGGCCGCGCCAGAACGTCAGGTCCGACATGTCCGTCTGGCTCGTCGCGGTGGGCATCTGCACCCTGGCGGCGGGCGGTTTGCCGCAGAGGCCCGGCCGCGGGCACAGCGGGACCGTGAGCTGGGTCAGGTAGGTGGCCATCTGCGCGGCGATGTCCGACGGCTGGACGGCGAGCGACGCGGCCTGGCTGGCGCTCAGCTCGCTCGCCGCGCCCTGCCGGCCGACGGCCGGCGCGGGTACCGCGGCGCCCGACGCGAGACCGGGGGTGCGGGCGGCCAGCCACTTGCCGCCCGACCTGGTGAAGACGAGGTACTCGGCGACCCCGTTCTGGTACGTCGTTCCCGGGGGCCAGGTCACCGAGGCGACCCACCACGGCGCGCCGGCGGTCTTCGCCGGGATGTAGTACGTGGCCTGCGCCACCGCCAGCCGGACGTACTTGCTGTTGTTGGGGTCCGAGATCTTCGTCCAGCCGTACGCCTCCGAGTCGATGTCGTAGCTGGCCTCCGTCTCGACGGTGCCCAGCAGGCTGGCGTCGCGCTGCTGGTTGGCCTGGTTCAGGGTCGCGATGTAGCTCGCCACGACCTGCCTGGCCTGGGCCATCGTGATGACGGCCGGCGTCGGGCTCGGCGCCGCCGCGCTCCGCGGCTGGCCTCCGCCGCCGCAGGCCACCGCGAGCCCGCACAGGGCCGCGAGGACCGCGCGCGCACACGTGCGGCGCAGCGTTCCGACGAGGCCCGCCGCGCGAGTCGACGTCTGCGAGGTCGTTGCCCCGGGGCGATCGGCCTGGCGCGTTCTGGAGCCGGGCGTCGTTGGGTGTGGGGCTTGCCGCGGGTGAGCGTGGTCATCAGCGCCGCGAGGCAACGCTGACTCGCGGCAACGGCATCGACGCTAGCTGCTAGCCTCACGTGCAGGAGACGAGGGATGGATCGCGTCGACTGCGACCTGCACAACGAGGTGCCGGGGATCGAGTCGCTGCTCCCCCACCTCCCCGATCACTGGGTGGAGCACGTGCAGACCACGGTGTTCCGCGGCCCCGCGGATGTCACGTACCCGCCCGAGCTGCAGGCGGAGCCGGCGGCCGCGGCCGAGCCACGGGACCCGCTGGACCGGCTGCGCGAGGAGGTGCTCGACCGGGACGGCGTCGCGGTCGGCATCCTCAACTGCACGTACGCGATCGACGGCCTGCACAACCCCGACCAGGCCGCCGCCCTGGCCCGCGCGGTCAACGACTGGCAGGCCGCCGAGTGGCTCGCCCGCGACCCGCGGCTGCGCGCGTCCATCGTCGTGCCCAGCCAGATCCCCGCGCTGGCCGTGGCGGAGATCGAGCGCGTCGCCGCCAACCCCGGCTTCGTCCAGGTGCTGCTGCCGGCCCGGGCCCACCACCCGTACGGCAGCCGGCTGTTCCACCCGCTGTGGGAGGCGATCGCCGCGCACGGCCTGGTCGCCGGCATCCGCTTCGGGGGCGCGCCCGGCGCCCCGCCGACGCCGGTGGGCTGGCCCTCCTACCAGTACGAGACGTACGTGGGCATGGCGCTGGTCTTCGCCGCCCAGCTCACCAGCCTGGTCTCCGAGGGCGTGTTCGACCTCCACCCCGACCTGCGCGTCACGTTCCTGGAGAGCGGCTTCACCTGGCTGCCGGCCCACCTCTGGCGCTTCGACAAGGAGTGGAAGAACCTGCGCCGGCTGGTCCCGTGGGTGCGCCGCCCGCCCTCGGACTACGTCCGCCGCCACGTCCGGCTGACCGTGCAGCCGCTGGACGCGCCGGCCGACCCGCGGCACCTGGTGGAGGTGGTCGAGCAGCTGGGGTCGGACGAGATCCTGCTGTACGCCAGCGACCACCCCCACCCGCACGCGTTCGACGCCGAGGCCGACCTGCTCCGCCACCTGCCGCCGGCGCTGGCCGACCGGGTCCGCGCCGGCAACGCCCGGGCGTGGTACCGACTGTGAAGGAGGAGAGCGGATGATCGAGACCGAACGGCAGCCGCGGCGGCCGCGGCGGCCGCCCGCCACCGGCATCGTGGACTGCGACGTCCACAACGAGCTCGACTCGACGCGCGACCTCTATCCCTACCTGTCCGAGCGCTGGCGCCGGCACGTGGACCGGTTCGGCCTGGGCGGCTACTCCGGGGTCACCTACCCCCGGTTCTGGGACAACCGCGAGGAGGCGCGGCCGGCGCCGGGCCGGCGGCCGGGCTCCACGCTGGCCACGATCCAGTCAGGGCTGCTCGACCGCTACGGCATCGCGTTCGCCATCCTGAACCCGCTGACGCCGGTGGCCAGGGTGACCAACCTGGACCTGTCGGCGGCGCTGGCCACCGCCGTGAACGACTGGCAGGTGACGGAGTGGCTGGACCAGGACGCCCGGCTGCGGGCGTCGATCATCGTCGCGTTCGAGGACCCGGTCGCCGCCGTGGCCGAGATCGAGCGCCGGGCCGCCGACCCCCGGTTCGTCCAGGTGCAGTTCAGCGGGCGCCCCCACGAGCCGATGGGCCGGCGCCGGTACTGGCCCATCTACGAGGCGTGCGCCGGACGCGGCCTGCCCGTCATGTCGCACGCGTTCGGCTCCGGCGGCAACCCGATCACCGGCACGGGCTGGCCGTCGTACTACATCGAGGACCACGTGGGGCCGCCGCAGTCGATCCAGGCGAACCTGGTCAGCATGGCGGCCGAGGGCGTGTTCGCCCGCTTCCCCGCGCTGTCCGTGGTCTCGGTGGAGAACGGGTTCGGCTGGCTGCCGGCGCTGCTGTGGCGGCTGGAGGCGGCCTGGCGGGTGCTGGGCGGCGAGCTGGCGCACCTGGAGCGCTCGCCAGCCGAGTACGTGCGGGAGCACCTCTACCTCTCGACGCAGCCGACCGAGGAGCCGCCCCGGCCGGTGGACCTCACGCGCCTGTTCGAGCACTGCCCCGAGCTCGCGGACCGGTTGCTGTTCGCCAGCGACTATCCGCACTGGGACGGCGACGCGCCGGACCGGGCGCTGCCGCCGTCCGTCCCCGACGAGACGCGGCGCCGGGTCCTCGGCGAGAACGCCCGCCGCCTGTACCGGCTGCCGTGAGGCACGTCGTCGCCAGGGTCGGCGACATCCCGCCCGGCGGGCGCCGGATCGTGGAGGTCGGCGGCCGCTCGGTCGGCGTGTTCAACGTGGACGGCGAGTTCTTCGGCCTCCGCAACCGCTGCCCGCACCAGGGCGGCCCCCTCTGCGAGGGCCGCCTGCTGGGCGGGCTGGAGGCGGCCCGGCCCGGCGCCTTCCGCTGGAGCCCGGCCCGGCGCATCCTGGCCTGCCCCTGGCACGGCTGGGAGTTCGACGTCACGACCGGCCAGTCGTGGTGCGACCCGGCCCGCCTGCGCGCCGCGCACTACGAGGCGGCCGTGGTCGAGGGCCGGGAGCTCGGCGGCCGGGTCACGGGCCCGTACGTGGCCGAGACATACCCGATCTCCGTCGAGGAGCGCTACGTGGTGGTGGAGCTCTGAGCGCTCGCGACGAGACCGAACCCAACCGGCGCCTCACCGCCGCCACCGGCGCGGTCCTGCTCGGGCTGCTGGCGGTGGAGTGCGCGACCGCGTTCCGCATCCGCCAGCTGCTGCCGGCGCACTACTTCGTGGGCCTGCTCCTGCTGCCGCCGGTGCTCCTGAAGCTGGGCAGCACGGGCTACCGCGCCGCCCGCTACGTGCTCGGCGACCCGCGCTACCGGCGCGCCGGCCCGCCGCCGGCCGGGCTGCGGCTGCTCGCCCCGGTGGTGGTCGTCGCGACGGTCCTGCTGCTCGGCAGCGGCGTCGAGCTGTGGCTGTTCGGGTTCCGGTTCGGCGCCGGCTGGCTGACGCTGCACGAGGACAGCTTCCTGGTCTGGTTCTTCGCGACCGGCGCGCACGTCCTCGGCCACATGGACTCGACGCGGCGGCTGGCGCTCGCCGACGTGGCCGGCGGGGGCGGGCGGGAGCCGGGGGCGCTCACGCGCCGGTCGCTGGTCACCGCCAGCCTGGTGGTCGGCCTGTTGCTGGCGCTGCTCAGCCTGCCCTGGTGGAGCCCGTTCGGCCTCCTCGAGAGCTGAGAGCGCTCACAGCCAGGTCACAGGCCGCACTCAGCGTTCGCTCAGGCGCGCGCGCCTCAATGAGGGGCGACGTGCGCAAGACACTCCCGCTGCTCGCGGTCCTCGGCGCCGGCCTGCTCCTGCGCCTCCTCCTCGCCTACGTGCTGTACCCCGGCCAGGGCTTCGCCACCGACCTCCAGCTGTTCGGCGGCTGGGCCCGGTCGCTGGCGGCCGGCGGGCCGGCCGCGTTCTACGCCACCACCCCGTCGGCCAACTACCCGCCGGCGTACCTGTACGTGCTGTGGGCGCTGGGCGCGGTCACCGGCGGCCAGCCGCCGGCCGGGCTGCTCAAGCTGCCCGCGATCCTGGCCGACGTGGGCGTGGCGGCGCTGCTGTACCGGCTGGCGGGCCGCTGGCGCGGTCCCCGGGCCGGCCTGCTGGCGGCCGGGCTGTACCTGTTCATCCCGGTCACCTGGTACGACTCGGCGCTCTGGGGCCAGGTGGACGCCGTGGCCGCGCTCGTGATGGTGGCGGCCCTGGTGCTGCTCGTCGAGGGCTGGAGCGAGCCGGCCGCCGCGCTGGCCGTGCTCGGGGTCCTGGTCAAGCCGCAGGCGCTGGTCTGCCTGGTCGTGGTCGCGCCGGTGCTCGTGCGCCGCCACCTCCTGGCCCGGCAGCAGCCGGTCCGCCTGGTCACCTCCGCGCTCGCGGCCGTGCTCACCGGGGCGCTGGTGCTGGCGCCGTTCGACATCGGCCGATTCGCGTCGCCGGCCCTGGCTGGCGTGCCGGTCCTGGGCAGCTTCGCCGGGCTCGTGGGCCTGATCCAGTCGGCCAGCGCGCAGTACAGCGTGCTGACCGCGAACGCGTACAACGCGTGGGCGCTGGTCGGTCCGCAGCCGCTGGTCGCCGCGGTGGGCCGGTGGACGGCCGACTCGCTGCCCGTGGTCGGGAGCGTGTCGGCGTCGACCGTGGGCACGGTCCTGCTCGTGGCCGTGGCGCTGCTGGTGGCGGCGGGCCTGCTCCGGCGCGACGGCGTGGTCCCGATCGTGGTCGGGTTCACGGTGATCGCGTTCGCGTTCTACGCCCTGCCCACCAGGGTCCACGAGCGGTACCTGTTCCCGGCATTCACCTCGGGCGCGGTGCTCGCCGCGGCCGGGCTGGCCGGGGCCGCCGGGTACGTGGTGACCGGGCTCCTCAACACCGTCAACCTGCACGCCGTGCTGGCCGCGCCGCTGGGGTTCTCGGGCCGCGGGTTCGGCGGGTTCGGGGGCGGGCCCGGCGGGTTCCGGGGGCCGCGGGCCGGCGGGTTCGGGCCGGGCGGCGCGGCGTGACCAGCATCCAGCTGCCGCTGGCGGAGCTGGCCCGCAGCCCGCTGGTGGCGGCGGTGGTGGCGGTCGGTCAGACCGCGGCGATGGTCGCGCTGCTGGCGGCCTGGATCCTCGTGATGAAAGGGGCAGGGGAGCCCCCCAGCTCCCCTGCCCACTCGAGGTGAATGCCTAGATTTGAGTCGCCGCGGCCACTCGTACGGCGGACGGGCCGAACGAGGTGACCGCGGCCAGGAACGGAGCCTGCGATGCCCCCGTGATCCAGTTACGCAGCCGCATGTCCGCGCACCGTGTCTCTCCCCCCAATGGCCGGCGGGACCGGCCTGTTTCTCTCCTTCCTGCTCCTGCCCGATGGACCCGCCGCCGCGTCCTGGATGTGGTTGGGAGCGCTCCCACATGAAAGCACGTTAAATAGCGCAAGTCAACAATCCATCGATCACGAACGTCACGCGCACCATGCGAAATTTTCGTGGAAGCGATCCCACGCGACGTCGCGCATAATTGCGGGCCTCCGGAAAAGGCCGGGGGGCCCTCAGGGAGCCAGGCGTTCCACCCGCCAGCCGGCGCCCTCGGGCACGTAGCGGAGCCGGTCGTGGAGGCGGTTGATCCGGCCCTGCCAGAACTCGATCGCCACCGGCGCGATCCGGAAGCCGCCCCAGTGGTCGGGCAGCGGCGGCGCCTCGGGGTGCTCGGCCTCGAGCCGGGCCACGGCGGCCTCCAGCACCTCGCGACCGCTGATCGGCCGGCTCTGCGCCGAGACGGTGGCCGAGATCCGGCTGCCGTAGGGCCGGTTCGCCCAGTATGCCTCGGACTCGCCCTGGCTGGTCCGGGTCACGGGGCCGCGCACGCGGACCTGCCGGTGCAGGCGGGGCCAGTAGAACGCCGCGGCGGCGCGCGGGTTGGCGGCCAGGTCGCGGCCCTTGTCGCTCTCGTAGTTGGTGAAGAAGACGAAGCCGTGCTCGTCGACCCGGTGCAGGAGCACCATCCGCACGCCCGGCTCGCCGTCCCGCGTCGCGGTCGCCAGGGCCATCGCGTTGGGCTGCAGCTCGCCGACCTCGCCGGCCAGGCCGAACCAGCGGTCGAACGCGGCGATCGGGTCGGGACCGAGGTCCTCTTCGTTCAGCGGGGCGTCCGTGTCGATCACGCCGTCAGTGTGGCCGACAGCCCATCATGACGCGGGCCCCCGCTCGCCGTAGGCTGGGTTCATGAACGTGGGGAACGTGCCGCCGCAGCTCCGGCCGCTGTTCCAGGCCCTGGCGGCCGTCATGCGGAGCCGCGAGCCGGCGATCCGGCAGCGCGTGTGGCGGCTGCGGTCCGAGCACCCCGAGCTGGGCCCCGACCGGCTGGCGAGGCTGCTGATCCGGGAGACGCGCCGGCGGCTGGCCGCCACGGCCGCCGCCAGCGGGGCCACGGCCATCGTGCCCGGCCTGGGCACCATCATCGCGCTCGGCACCGCGACCAGCCAGACGCTGTACGCGCTGGAGCAGGAGACCGAGCTGGTCCTGGCCATCGCGATGATCTACGGCCGGGAGCTGGCCGAGTCGGACGAGCGCCTGCTCGAGGCGCTGGTCGTGGTGGGCCTGACCGGCGGCGCCGTCAAGCTGCGCGACAGCCTGCTGATCGCGGGCGGCCAGCGGGTCACGATCGCGGCGTTCCGGCGCCTGCCGCAGGTCTGGCTGGGCCAGGCCGGCAACCGGGTGCTGACCCGCGTGCTCGGCCGGTTCCTGACCCAGCGGGCGGTGTCCGTCGTGTCCCGGGCGGCGCCGGTGGCGATCGGCGTCGCGGCCGGGGCCACGTTCGACTGGGTGGCGGTCACCCTCCTGGGCCGGGCGGCGATCCTCTACTACGGGCGGGCCCCGGAGCCGCCGGCCCTGACGGCGCCGGCGGCGCCGATGGAGCTGCGGCCGGGCCGCGACCGGGCCCCGGAGGACCTGTCGGCGGAGGGCTGACTTTCGGGTGCCGGACTGGAACGGCTGGGTGTCGGTGCCACGTGTGGGGCTGATACCGGCGAAGGGGGCTCGGGGGAGCCCCCCGCGGCTCAGCCTGGGCGGCGGGAGACCGGCTGGGCCTCGCACGTGCCGCGAGTGTGCCGTTGCCGGGCCGTGCTCCAGACGCGGTTTTGCCGTACGAGAGCCACCCCATGCCCGGGTCGTGAGGTGGCCCCAGTACGGCAAAACACACCAGCGACCCACTTGCGCGCCAAACATGCACGCCGGTTGCCCAGGCGCGGCCCGACGCCAACCCTTCCAGGCCGCCGCCGGACGCTACGCCCCCGCGGCCAGCAGGTCCAGCGTCACCGCCGCCGTCCAGGAGAACTCGCCCGCCCCGCACGGGGCGCCCGTCAGCGGGTCGAAGTACTCCCCGAACCCCGCCTCCCGGACCAGGTCCAGCGTGCCGGCGCGCAGCCCTGCCGCCTCCATGGCCAGGCCCGCCGCGGCCAGGCCGTCCGCGACCAGCCAGTTGACGGGCGCCCAGACCGGGCCGCGCCAGTAGCGCCGGGCGTCGAACGCCGGGTCGCCCGGGGGCACGGTGCAGACGGCGTGCGCGCCGGCGCACAGGGCCGTGTACCGCTCCCACGTGGCCGCCGCGCGGTCCGGGCCGATCAGGCCGCCGGCCAGCGCGGCCAGGCCGGCCGCGGTCGGCCGGGCGATGCGCCGGCCCGCCGCGCAGTCCCAGTCCACGTACAGACCCAGGTCCGGGTCCCAGTGCCGCTCCTCGAACGCGGCCGCGAAGCGGTCGAGGCGGCGTTTCGAGACCGGCGGCGGCTCGCCCAGCGCCTCCGCGATCGCGCACAGGTCGCGCGCCGCCCGGTACCACAGCGCGTCCATCAGGACGTCGTGGACGCAGAACGGGGCCACGGCCCGGTAGCGGCCCACGTGGTAGTCCGCGTCGTCCAGCAGCTCGACCAGCGCCAGGTAGCCGTCGTAGTCGGCGTCGCTGGGCCGGTCGCTCGCCGGCACCCCGCGCGCGTCCTGTCGGGTGTACGGCCGCCGCGGCCGCAGGCGCGCCGCGCGGAGGTGGTCCCAGCGCGGCGAGTTGTCCCAGCCGCTCTCCCAGGGGTGGACCACCGCCACCAGCGGCGAGCCCCGCAGCCGCCGCCGGCGGGCCAGGTACTCGACGAAGCCGAGCAGCCCCGGGTACGTCCGGCGCCAGAACGCCAGCCGGCGCTCCCGCTTCGGCTGCCGGCGCCCGACCAGGAAGGCGGCGGTGACCACCATCGGCGGGTTGGTGATGCCCGACGTGCGCACGGCCGAGTCGGCCACGTGGGCCTGCGCCCTCGGCCAGCGGTCCGGCCCCGGGAAGTAGTCGGCCAGGTGGCGGGGGTCGTACCGGACGTGCGGGAGCATGCCCTCGCGCCACCGGCCCCGGAGCACCGCGTCCACCTCGGCCGCCGCCCGGTCCCAGTCGAACGTGGCCAGGCCGATGGCGACGAACGCGCTGTCCCAGTTCCACTGGTGCGGGTACTGGGCCGCCGAGGGGACGGTCCAGTAGCCCGTGTCGTTGGCGCGGAGGATGCGGCGGGCGTCCGCGGCCAGCCGCTCGTCAGGCATCCGCGAAGCGGACCAGCAGGCGGGCCACGTGCCGGGCCGCGTTCTTCAGGTCCTCCAGCCGCACGTTCTCGTTCGGGCTGTGGGCCAGGTTGGTGGCCCCGAAGCCGACGCCCGGCGCGACGACCGGGACGCCCCGCTCGGTGAACAGGTACATCGGGGTGGTCCCCCCGGACAGCGGCGTCACCAGCGCGGGCTTGCCGTAGACCTCCTGGGCCGTCTCCGCGCAGAGCCGCACCAGCGTCGCGTCGGGGTCCACGATGCCCGGCCGCTCCGGGCCCAGCACCACGATCTCGAGGTCGGTGAACCCGCCCGCGTCCAGGTGGCCGCGCAGCTTGCGGCAGACGTCTTCGGGGTCCTGGTCGGGCACCAGCCGGAAGTCGATCTTGGCCGAGGCGGCCGCGGGCACGATCGTCTTCGAGCCGGGCCCCTGGTAGCCGCTGGTCAGGCCGGCGATGTTGCACGTGGGGTCGAACGGGGCCGCGCTGACCTGGATGCCCGTGCGGTCGCGCAGCAGCCGCTCCAGCCCGAACGAGGCCTTGTAGCTCTCCTCCTGGCTGGGCAGCGCCTCCAGCAGCTCCCGCTGCCGGGACGAGATCCCGCGCACGGCGTCGTAGAAGCCGGGGATCAGGACCCGCTCGTCGCCGTCCTTCAGCGTGCTCAGCGCCCAGACCAGGCGCCAGGCGGCGTTGGGCAGCAGGTTGGCGCCGCCCGAGTGGCCGTCGCGGGAGAGCGTGCGCACGCGCAGCTCGACGTACAGCAGCCCGCGGGCGCCCAGCGTGATGAGCGGCCGGCCCTCCTCGTCGATCGAGCCCTCCTCCCAGATCGCGCCGTCGCAGGCCAGCTCGCCGGCGTGGGCGCGCACGAACTCGGGGAGGCTCGTGCTGCCGACCTCCTCCTCCCCCTCCACCAGCCACGTCAGCCGGCAGGGCAGCCCGCCGTCCACAGCGCGCAGCGCGTCGATCGCGGCCAGGCGGGCGACCAGCTCGCCCTTGTCGTCCTTGGCGCCGCGGGCGTACAGCCGGCCGTCGCGCCGCTGCGCGGCGAACGGCGGGCTCTCCCACAGCTCCAGCGGCTCGGGCGGCTGCACGTCGTAGTGGTTGTAGAGGAGCATCGTCCGGTCCGCGTTCGCCCCCTCGGCGTGGGCCAGCACGACCGGGTGACCGGCGCTCGCCTCCACCCGCGCGTCGAATCCCCGGCGCCGGATCAGCTCCGCGACCAGGCGGGCGCAGTCGTCGACGCCCTCGTGCCTGGCGGACACGCTGGGCACGGCGCACAGCTCGGTCAGCTCGGCCAGCCAGCCGTCCAGGTGCTCATCAATGTACCGGTCGACGGAGTGGAAGCGTTCGCTCATCGCCGTCCATCATCCGCCATCCGCCGAGCGCGGCCGGGGCCACCTCGATAAAATAGTGCTTCCGCATCAGTATTTTCTCGGAGGAGCACGCATGAAGGTCGGACTCGTGATCCCCAACTTCACCTGGCCCGGCGGCCCGAGCCAGCTCGGCGCCACCCTGGCCCGGATCGCCTGCGCCGCCGAGGACGCCGGCTTCGCGTCGGTCTGGGTGATGGACCACCTGTTCCAGATCGGCCGCCACGGGCCGCCGGAGCACGAGATGCTCGAGGCGTACGCCACGCTCGGCTACCTGGCCGGCATCACCACCCGCGTGGAGCTGGGGACGATGGTCACCGCCGTGGGCTTCCGCCACCCCGGCGTCCTGGCCAAGACCGTCACCACGCTGGACGTGCTCTCCGGCGGCCGGGCCTGGCTCGGCATCGGCGCCGGGGGCGCGAACGAGGACGAGGCCCTCGGCCTGGGCATCCCGTACCCGCCGCTGGGCGAGCGCCTCGAGCGGCTGGACGAGGCGCTGGGGATCTGCCGCCAGATGTGGGCCGGCGACGAGCGCCCGTTCGCGGGCCGGCACTACCACCTCACGCGCCCGCTGAACTCGCCTCAGAGCCTGCGCCGGCCCCACCCGCCGATCCTGGTCGGCGGCTCGGGCGAGCGGAAGACGCTGCGGCTGGTCGCCCGCCACGCCGACGCGTGCAACCTGTTCCCCACACCGGAGATCCCGCGCAAGCTGGACGCGCTGCGCGCCCACTGCGAGCGCGAGGGCCGGGACTACGACGAGATCGAGAGGACGTCGATCTTCGACGTGGACCTGGCCGCGCGCGGGGTCGAGGAGACGGTCGGGGCCCTGCGCTGGCTCGCCGGCATGGGCATCCAGTCGGTGGTCCTGAACGTGCGCGAGGCGCACCGGCTGGAGCCCCTGCACGCGGTCGGTGAACGGGTGATCCCGGCGGTCGCCGACCTCTGATCCGCCCCGTCCGTACCCCGTCGCGGAAACCGGTCCGCGGCGGGGTACGGTATCGGCAGACAAGAGGAGATGCGGGCCGCCCAGGGGCGGCCACGGGAGGTGGCCCGATGACCTACGCGCTCGTGCTCGGCGCTGGCGGAGTGACGGGGATCGCCTGGGAGACCGGGCTGCTGAAGGGCCTGCGCGACGCGGGCGTCGACCTCACCGCCGCGGACCTGGTCGTGGGGACGTCCGCGGGCTCGGTGGTCGGCGCGCAGGTCACGACCGGCGTGCCGCTCGACGACCTGTACCGGCGCCAGGTCGAGCCGTCTCCGGGGCCGCCCGAGCGGCCGCCCGACCTGGGCAAGCTGACCGAGTTCCTCGCCGCCGGCTCGGGCCTCGACCGCGCGGCCGGCGTGCCGGCGCGGCCCTCGCGGGAGATGCTGGCCTGGATCGGCCGCCAGGCGCGCGCCTGCTCCACGAAGGTGTCCGAGGCCGGCCGGCTCGCGGTCATCAAGGCCCGGCTGCCCGTCCACGAGTGGCCGGAGCGGCCGCTGGTGGTGACGGCGGTGGACACTGCCGACGGCACCTTCGTGACGTGGTGGCGCTCGTCCGGCATCCCGCTCCCACTGGCGGTGGCGTCGAGCTGCGCGGTGCCGTGGGTCCACCCGCCGACCACGATCCACGGGCGCCGGTACATGGACGGCGGCGTCCGGTCCACGACGAACGCGGACCTCGCCGCCGGGCACGACCTGGTGGTGATCGTGGCCCCGACCGCGACCCTGCGCCGGACCTCGATGGAAGAGGAGGCCGCCGAGCTGCGCCGCGCCGGGGCCAGGGTCGAGGTGGTGGTGCCCGACGCGGGGGCGGTGGAGGCGATCGGGCCGAACCCGCTCGATCCCGGGCGCCGCATCGAGGCGGCGAAGGCCGGCCTGGCCCAGGCGCCGGCGGCGGCCGAGGCGCTGGCGGGCGTCCGCGAGCGCCTGGGCGGCTGAGGCCGGGCATGGTGACCGAGATCGACGCCGGCATCCGGCAGCGCCTCACCCTTCGCTTCGGCGCGGCGGTCGAGCCCTGGCTGGACGAGCTGCCCGACCTGCTGGCCGGCCTCGCGGAGCGGTGGCGGCTCGAGGTCGGCGCCGCGGTCCCGCGCGGCACCATGTCGGCCGTCTTCCACTGCCGGCTGGCGGACGGGCGGGGCGCCGTGCTCAAGGCCAGCCCCGACCGCGCCCGCCTGGCGTTCGAGGCAGCCGCCCTCGGCGGCTGGCACACCGCCCATGCCCCGGCGGTGCTCGCGCTCGACGAGCGGCTCGGGGCGCTGCTGCTGGAGGCGATCGAGCCGGGGGCGCCGCTCGCCGTCGCCGGCGCGTACCCCGGCGTCGAGCGCGTCGCCGAGCTCCTGACCGCCCTGCACGGGAGCGGCGTGCCCGACCCGTCCTACCCGCCGGTCGGGCAGCGCGTCGCCCACCTGTTCGACGCCTCCACGGCGCTGTACGATCGGCACCCGGAGCTGACGGCGCTGGTCCCGCCGGAGCTCTACGAGCGGGGCCGCCGGCTCGGGGCCCGCCTGGCGGGGAACGGCGCCCCGGCCGTCCTCCTCCACGGCGACCTGACGCCCAGCAACGTGCTCGACGGCGGCGCCGGGCGCGGCCTGGTGGCGATCGATCCCGCTCCCTGCCTCGGCGACGCCGCGTTCGACGCGGTGGACCTGCTCTTCTGGCTGGCGGACGACGTCGAGACGATCGAGGCCCGCGCCCGCCCGCTCGCCGTGGCGAGCGGGCTGGACGCGGAGCGCCTCCTCGACTGGTGCGTCGCGTTCGCCGCGATGGTCGCGCTGGAGCTCGGCAGCCAGGGCGACGGCCACACCGGCCGCGTCGAGGCCCTGCTCGCGCTCGCGGCGCGGGCATAGGGACGGCCGGCAACCGGCCCGAGACGCGGCGGTTCCGTTGCGCCCCGGCTGGGTTTCGGCCGCACCCCAGGCCTACGCCCCGACCTCGCGGCGCCGCATCAGCAGCGTGGCCGCGCCGAAGCCGGCCACCGTGATCGCCACCATCACCCACAGCCCCGTCCAGTAGACGTCGGTCAGCGACGGCGTGCCGTACAGGAACTGGGCCGAGAAGTAGGAGACCCACTGGGGCAGCTTGAGCAGCGGCACCAGCTCGTAGTCCAGGTAGCCGAGGAACGCGACCACGCCGAGCACGCCGATCGCCGCCCGGGGGAAGTAGCTGGCGAAGACGCCGCCCACCGCCGCGTACGTGAGCGCGTACGGGATCAGCGGCCAGGACGCCCGGAACAGCGTGGCCGCGTCCAGCGAGACGCCGATCGCCGCGGCCGCCGCGGCCGTGGCCAGCGAGCCGACCGCGACGACGAGCGCGACGCCCAGCAGCGCCGCCGCCGCGCGCTCCGCGACGACCACCCAGCGGGGCACGGGCATGCTCAGCACCGAGGTCAGGATGCCCTCCGTGTCGTCCGACGCCCAGCCGGCGACGAGGTGGATGGCGAAGCCGGCCAGCAGCAGCTGGACGAACCCGAACCAGTACGCCGCGATGAACGCCCGGTAGGGGTCGCCGCCCGCCCCACGCACGAGGAGGTCGCGCAGGCCCGGCACCCCGCTGACGCTGTCGACGATCGCGTGCGCGCTGCCGGCGAAGTACGCCGCGAAGACGATCGTGACCGCCATCCAGCCCACGAGGACCCAGCGCTGGCGATAGAGCAGCCGCGCGACCGGCCAGGCCAGCAGCGGCGAGGGCGTCGCGTCCCGCGCCCGCGCCTCGCGCGCCCGGCGCTGGAGCAGCCCGGCCCGCACGTCGCGGCGCGCGAACGCGAGCGCGGCCAGCACGCCCGTCACGATGACCAGCCCTGCGCTGAGCGCCAGCCCGGCCCCGTCCAGGTGGCCGCCCGGCGCCAGGGAGTCCGTCGCGTCGTACCACTTGAACGGCGAGACCCAGGAGAGCCAGTCCAGCGAGTGGTTGCTGCGGGCCGCGACGTCGAACAGGTAGAGGACGACGACCACGACGGCACCCACCGTCTGCGCCGCCCGCGTCGTGCTGACCAGCTGGGCGACGAGGTAGCACACGGCGAACAGGGACAGCATGAGCAGCCACAGGCCGAGCGCCTTGCCCGCCGCGCCGCCCAGGTCGGGCGTCTCGTACGGGAGCGCGCCGAGCACGTAGCCGAGCCAGCACGCCGCCGCCACGACCAGCGCGGCCAGCCCGAACGCGGCCAGCCGCGAGGCGACCAGGCGGGCCCGTGAGATCCCGGCGGCCAGCCAGTAGTCCACGAGCTGGCGCTCCTCGTCGCCCCGGACGGCGCCGGCCGCGGCCGCGATCGCCCAGATCAGGACCACCAGCGCGAGCGGGCCGAACGCGCGCCACTGCGCGTAGCCGTCGATGGTGTCGAGGTGGAACGGCGGCCCCAGGATGTAGCTGATCTGGGTCGCCAGCGCGGACATGCTGCGCGCGAACGCGGCCCGCGCGGCGGGCGTGGACCCCGCGACCTGCTGGAACGAGGTCGTGTTGACGTACGCGTCGATGAGGGCGACCAGCCCGTAGCCGATGATCCCCCAGCGGTGCAGCCGGAAGGCGTACCTCAGCATGAGGCGGGCACGGCGTCCTTGCCGGACCCCGAGTAGAACTCCAGGAACGTGTCCTCGAGGCTGGGCTCGTGGCTGGTCAGGTTGACCACGTGGGCGCCGGCGACCGCCTGCATCAGCGGCTCGAAGCTGCCGCGGACCACGCAGTGGACCCGCTGGCCCTCCACCGTGACGTCGTCCACGCCGTCGGCCTTGCGGATCGCGTCGAGCGGCGGCTCGCCCCCGAACTCGATCTCGACCCGGTGCAGCCGGATCTCGTGCAGCTCCTCCAGGCTGGCGACGTTGGCCAGCCGGCCGGCGCGGATGATGCCGACGCGGTCGCACACGTGCTCCACCTCGGACAGGACGTGCGAGGACAGGAACACGGTCGCGCCGTCCCGCCGCGCCTCGAGGACCATCGTGTTGAACGTCTGCTGGTTCAGCGGGTCGAGGCCGCTGGTCGGCTCGTCCAGGATCAGCAGCCGCGGCTGGCGCATGAACGCGATGACGAGCAGCAGCTTCTTCTTGTTGCCGGTGCTGTACTCGCGGTAGCGGCGGGAGACGTCGAGCTGGAGCCGGTCGCAGAGCGCCTCGACCCGGGCCCGGTCCACGCCGCCCGCCATCGCGCCCAGGTACGCGATGATCTCCCGCCCGCGCAGGCCGCCGAACTGGGGCGGCTCGCCGGGGACGTAGCCGACGTGGCGCTTGACCTCGACCGCCTGGCGGTGGCAGTCCAGGTCGAAGATCGCGGCCGAGCCGCGCGTCGGGAAGGCCAGGCCCATCAGCTGCCGGATCGTCGTCGTCTTGCCGGCGCCGTTCGGGCCCAGGAAGCCGAACACCTCGCCGGCGTGGACCTCCAGGTCGAGGTCGAACAGCCCGCGGCCGGCCCCGTAGTCCTTCGTCAGCTCCCGCGTGCGGATCGCCTCGGTCATGCTCGTCTCCTCTCACGCAGCTGCCGGAACACCTCCGGCGCGTGGTCGATGAACTCCTGCAGGATCTCCGCGAGCTCCTGGAGCCGCTCCCTCCCCTGGTCGCTCGTGCTCGCCCGGGCGCCCTGGCGGAACCGGGCCAGCAGGTCGTACGCCTGCGCGTTGCGGGCGGCGAAGATGGCCTCGAGCGTGTGGAGGGCCTCGTAGAGCACGCGCCGGCTGCCCCGCTCGCCGTTCGCCCGGGCCAGGCCGAGCTGGACGAGCTGGCGGGCGCCGACGCTCACGCTGCTCTTCCCCACTCCGAGGTCGCCGGCGATCTGGTCCAGGCTCGCGGGCGCCGCCCCGAGCAGCAGGTAGCCGTAGATCCGGCCGGTGTTCCGGGCGATGCCCCAGCCGGCCATGGTCTGCCCCATGTCCTCGACGAACCGGTGCTGCTCGTCCGTCATCTTCGGTACGTTCAGTTTTTCCAGAACGTACCGATCATAGCGCGGCAGCCCGGAGGGCGAGGCCCGGCGACCTCAGGTCAGCGTCCTGGACGGGGCCCGCACCGGAGACGCGGCCGGCCCCGGACGCAGGTAGCACCGCCAGGTCGTGACGAGGCACGTCAGGGAGAAGGCCACGAGCGCGGCCAGGGCGCCCGTGTAGCCGCCGGTCCAGGCCAGCGAGAGGCCGTAGGCCTGGGGGATGAGAAAGCTCCCGTACGCGGCGACCGCCGAGCTGAACCCCAGCACCGACGCCGCCTCCGCGCGCTCGAAGAGCGCCGGGATGATCCGGAACGTCGAGCCGTTGCCGATCCCCGAGCACACGAACAGGACCAGGAACGTGCCGAGGAACGGCCCGAAGCCGCCCCCGCGCAGCGTGGCGATCACGGCGACGGCGGCGGCGCCCATCGCCGCGAACGTCCAGAACGTGACGATCGCGCCGCCGAAGCGGTCCGCCAGCCAACCGCCCAGCGGCCGGGCCAGCGAGCCCGCCAGCGGGCCCGCCAGCGGGCCCAGGAACGCGAACTCGGCCGAGCTCACCGCCGGGAACGCGGTCTTCATCAGCAGGGGCAGGGCGGCCGAGGAGCCGACGAACGTCCCGAACGTGCCGACGTACAGCCAGCTGACGATCCAGGTGTGCCTCCGGCGCAGGACGGCCGCCTGGTCGCGCAGGCTCGCGCGGGCGACCGCCAGGTTGTCCATGAAGAAGAAGGCGCACAGCGCCGCCGCCACGATGAGCGGCACCCACACCAGCCCGGCGTTCTGCAGCGCCACGTGGCGGGCGGCTCTCGCGTGCAGGCCCAGCACGCCGAGCCCGATCACCGCCGGTACCACGAGCTGGACGACCGCCACCCCGACGTTGCCGCCGGCGGCGTTGAGGCCGAGCGCCCAGCCCTTGGAGCGATCGGGGTAGAAGAAGCTGATGTTCGACATGCTGGACGCGAAGTTGCCGCCCCCGAAGCCGGCCGTGCCCGCGGCCAGCAGCATGACCCAGAACGGGGTCGCCGGCTGCCGCACCAGGGCCGCCAGGAGGACGGTCGGGACGAGCAGCAGGCCGGCGCTGACGACGGTCCAGTTGCGGCCGCCGAACAGCGGCACCGCGAAGCCGTAGGGGAAGCGCAGGGTCGCCCCGACGAGGCCGGGGACCGACACCAGCCAGAACAGCTCGCCGACCGGGTAGTGGAAGCCGGCCCGGCCCAGCTGCACCGCGACCACGCTCCAGAGCTGCCAGACGCTGAAGCCGAGGAACTCGGCGAAGATCGAGAAGACCAGGTTGCGCCTGGCGATCGAGCGGCCCTCGCGCCTCCACTGCCGGTCGTCGTCGGGGTCCCAGCCGGTGATCCAGGGCCGCCGCGCCGTGCTCATCTCGGCCGCTCCCGCCACGCCGGCGTCTGGTGCTCG
>VBJR01000232.1:0-2125 GCA_005880175.1 Chloroflexota bacterium | reverse complement strand
TCGACCAGGAGCACGCCGTGCCTCTTGAACGAGTGCAGGACGGCGGCGTTCAGCTCCACCAGCGCGCGGTCCCTCCACAGCGTCCGCTCGGAGCTCATGTCCAGCCCCAGGCGGCGGCCGATCACGGGCAGGAGGTCGTACCGGCCGGCGTCGCTCAGGTTGCGCGCCCCGATCTCGGTGCCCATGTACCAGCCGTTGAAGGGCGCCGCGGTATACGACACGCCACCGATCTCGACGCTCATGTCCGAGATCGCCGGCAGGGCGTGCCAGCGCAGCCCCAGGTCCTCGAACCACGCGAGCTCGGGATGGCTCAGCGGGACCTCCAGCACGGCCTCGGGCGGCAGCTCGAACACCTCCGGACGCTGGCCGGGCAGCTGGACGACGATGGGCAGCACGTCGAACGTGCCGCCCGGAGCGCGCCAGCCCAGCGCCTGGATGGCCTCGGTGATCTCGACGTGCATCGGATCGCCGACCACAGAGCCGTCCGCCTGCCGGTAGCCGGCGTAGCGCACGAGCTGCGGGTTCCAGATCCGGATCCCGTCTCGCCCCGGCTGCCGCGGGGCGAACACCGAGATCATCGGCCGGATCCGGCCAGCGTCTTCCAGTGCAGGCGGCCGACGCAGCGTGTGCTGTTGCGCCAGGCCACCCTGGCCCCGTACTCGAGCTCGGCGAAGGTCTGCCGGTACGACCCCGTGCGCTCGACCTCGGACCGGATCTCCGTCAGACGGCCGCCGCCGGGCGCCCCGGTCTCCTGCCGCACGAGCTCGAGGAACTCGCTCGCCTCGGTCGTCACGTCGATGGCGGTTTGCATCACGATCCCATCGAACCGGGCTCCGGGCCGCCGGTCCTGGTGGTGGCAGCCACCCGATCGGGTGGTTCTGCTCAGACGAGACCGCGGCGGTTGGCGACCAGCACGGCCTGCGCCCGCGACCGGACGCCGAGCTTGCGATAGATGCGCCGCAGGTGGAACTTCACCGTGTTGGCGCTGACGAAGAGGCGGTCCGCGATCTCGGTGTTGGAGCACCCGCCGGCGAGCAGCCGCAGCGTGGACTCCTCCGGCCGGGTCAGCGGGCTGTCCTCCGTCCCCGCGCCGACGGCGCCGCCGGCGTGCGCCTGCTGCCGGAGGCGAGCGCCCTCGATCGCCGCCGCCGCCTGCTCCGCCAGCGTCTCGGCGAAGTCCAGCCACTCCTGATCGGGCTCCAGACGCGCCCGGTGGAACAGCTCCAGCACGCCGACGAGCCTGCCGCGTGCCACCAGCGGAACGGCGAGGTAGGACACGAAGTCCTCCCCGGCGAGGAGGTCGTGACGGAGGAAGTCGGGCGCCGCCGACAGGTCGGTCACGAGGTGGGGCCGGCGCTCGAAGGCCGCGCGCCCCAGGTAGCCGCTGCCGATGGCCAGCCGCGAGCGGGAGATGCCCGACCGCCAGAAGCCGGTGCCGCTCGCGTACTCGAGCGCGTCGGCTCCCGGATCGAGCAGCGCGATCGCGGCGGCGCTCACCTCGAGGTACATCGCCGCCTGCTGGACCACGACGTTCAGCGTGAGTCGCAGGTCGTGGCTCTCGTTCATCGCCAGCGCCGCCTGGTGCACCGCCCGGAGGCGGTCCAGGCGCACGGCCGCCCGGCGCTCCAGCTCCCCCCTCATCGGGCCCGCACCGGGAACTGGCTCCGCACCGCGTCCGGGTCCGCGTCGGACAGCCACACGGCCTCGACCTCCCGGGCGGCCGCCGGCGCCACCACCGCGGCGACGCCCAGGGTGCGGCCGGCGGCCAGCCGCCAGACCTGGGCGACGCCGGCGCCGCTGTCCTCGTGGACCAGCAGGTCCACCCCCTGCTCCGCGTCGGACGCCTCGTCCCCGAGCGGATCCCCGGCGAGGACCAGGGTGCGGTGCGGCGACAGCGGGACCACGACTCGCCTGAGCGCGGCCCGCGCCGGCAGCTCGCCCCGCACGAGGGACGCCAGGACGGCCGGATCGCCGGACAGCGGCCGCTCCAGGCCCAGCGCGCCGCCCGGCTCCAGCACCAGGGTGCCCGGCGGCGCGGGCCGCGGCCGCCGCCGGGCCCCGCCCACCACGACGGCGCCGCGCCGGTCGCCGCCCGGTCCCAGCCACGTCGCGACCAGCCGGCCGG
>VBJR01000231.1 GCA_005880175.1 Chloroflexota bacterium | reverse complement strand
TCTGGTCGACCAGCGGCCCGATCCAGCCGCCGGCGAAGAACGGCGCCGGGAACGTCGCGAAGATCGAGAACGTCACGACCGAGTTCAGGTCGCCGCGGGTGATGTGGTTGTTGAACT
The DNA here is from genome assembly GCA_005880175.1 of Chloroflexota bacterium. Next base: position 36,617 of record VBJR01000231.1, on the reverse strand, counting down.
CGTAGCTGCCGATCGCCGCGTAATAGACGATGAAGACGAGGGCCGCGCCCACGAACGCGCCCGCCACCTGGGCCAGCCAGTACATCGGCAGCTTCCGCCACGGGAACTCGCCGCGCACGGCGAACGCGAACGTCACCGCCGGGTTGATGTGGGCGCCCGTGACGCCGCCCGCGACGTAGACGCCGAACGTGACGGCGATCGCCCAGCCCCAGGTGATGAGGAGCCAGTCGCCCGCCGCCAGGAAGATGGTGTGGTTGTTGGCCGCCCGGCCCGACTGGTTGAGGGCCGCCACCGCCATCGCCACCACGCCGTCGCCGAACGCGATCAGCACGAACGTGCCCAGGAACTCGGCCAGCGCCTCGCCCCAAGAGGACGAGCGCAGGCTGTCCATCGCGGTCGGACGCCGCCCCGCCACCTCCCCGACTGGCCTGCCGCCGGTCTCAGTCTGATCTGCCATCTTCTCCTCCATTCCGAGTCCGCGACCGGCCGAGGACAACAAAAAAAGCCCACGCCTCGGTACTGCACCGAAGCGGGACTTCTCATGTTCGTGTCCCGACCGCTGTCGCCTCTCTATATATGACTGGCGGGTCAGCCTGTCAAGATGCTGGATTCGAATCCGGCGACGACCACCCCGGCGGCGCCGGCCGCCAGCGCGGCGTCCCGCTCCTCCGGCCCGCGGACCAGGCCGTACGCGACCACCGGGGCCGGCAGCCGGCGGCGTTCGGCGGCGGACAGCTGGGCGAGCATCAGGCCGGGCGAGAGCGCCGTGCCGACCGGGTCGCCCGGATGGGCGGCCAGCGCCCGCTCCAGCCCGGTCGAGTCCAGGCAGTGGACGTGCAGCAGGGAGCGGCAGGCGAATCTGGGCGCGAGCGCCGCGAGCGCCGGCCGCCGGGTGATGATGATGGCGACGCCGAGGCGCTCGGCGAGGAACGCGATCGCCGCCTCGTCCGGGGCCAGGCCCTCCACCGTGTCCAGGTCCACGGCCAGCGGGACGTCCCGCTGGGCGCTGATGCGGACCAGGTCGATCAGGCTCTGGTCGTGGATCAGCAGGCCGGCTCCCGCCGGCGTCCGGCCGCCGCGTTCGCGGGCCGACACGAACACCGCCGGCAGGCCGGGCAGCGCGCCGGCCCGCGTCACCAGGCGTCCCACAGCGCCCGCTCGCTCGTGGTGACGGCGATCGCGCCGGTGTCCAGGACCCGGCGCGCGGCGGCCGCGTCCCGAATGAACCCGCCCGCCAGCAGGGGCACGGAGAGCCGGGGCAGCACCAGGTCCGCCACCGAGGGCAGGATGATGCCGGGCAGGAGCTCGACGATGTCGGGCTGGGCGCGGGCGACGGCGGCGAGCCCCAGCTCCACCGAGATCCGGTTGACGCAGAGCAGGCGCTGGATCGCGATCAGGCCCTCGGCCCGGACGGCGCGCACGGCCTGGCCGTGGGAGCTGATGATCGCGTCCGCCCCGCAGCGCGCCAGCCAGCGGACGCCGGAGTGGTCGGCGGCGACGCCGTCCACCAGGTCCAGGTGCACCACCGCGAGCTTGCCGGCCTGGTGGATCCGGCGGACCACGGGCGCGAGCTCAAGGCCGTTGGCGCGGAGGATGAAGATCGCCCCGCACCGGCACCCGAGGGCGGCGTCGAGCTGCTCTGGCGACTTGACCGCGGCGCCGCAGGGGAACTCGCGGAACCGGCCGACGAGGTCGGCGGCCGCCGTCAGGGCGCTGGGCAGGTTCATCCGGTTGCCGTCACGTGAGCACCACCCGCATGCGACGGTAGCTCACCGGGTCGGAGAAGTCACGCGGCGGATAAGGGAGATCTGTCAGACGGATCTCACTTTCCGGAGCGCCCCAAAGGGCGATCCGTCAGACGAATCACCAGCCCGCGCCGGGGCGGCGTCAGTCGCTCGACGGGTACCAGGTGAGGACGAGCTGGCGCGTCGGCTCGAAGCCCGCCGAGCGGTACAGCCGCGTCGCCGCCTCGTTCTCGGACCGGGTCCACACGTAGCCCAGCGTCACGCCGCGGTCGCGGAACAGGTCGACACCTCGCCCTCGAGGCCGGTGCCCGGGTCGAACAGCACGACCCAGCAGAACCCGGCCAGGCCCCGGGCCCCGTCTCGCACGGCGAAGATCACGTTCTCGCCCACGAACCCGGACCGCACCTCGTCCATCGAGGCCTCCAGCTGCTCGCGGGTCAGCTGGGGGTGGTCGGCGTAGTGCGGCTGCTCGTGGAGGTGGAGGTCGACGAGGAGCGGCCGCACCAGGGCCAGCTCCTCGTCGCGGAGCTGTTCGACGATAACGCGTTCCAACGCGCGCGATCGTAGCGGACAGCCGGAGCCGACTTCAGGACAGGGGCAGGCTCCTCGTGCCCTCGATCCGGACCGACTGCAGGGAGCGCGGGTCCAGACCGAGCAGGCGCAGGATCGTCGGCGCGATCTGCGTCGTCTCCACCCGGCCGTCCTCGACGCCGGCGTTCTCGACCGGGGCGCCCGACACGACCAGCGGCACGTCCCGGTCCTGCGGGTTGTCGCCGCCGTGCTCGGCGATCTTGGCCTTCTTGCCCGTGTAGACCGTCCCCACCTGGGCGATGCCGAGCACGTCGGGCACGCGCGGGTCGCCGGGCCGGACGTGGAAGAAGTCGGCGGCGGCCCTGCCCGCGAAGACCTGGCGCAGGCCCGAAGCCGTGTACGCCTTCGGGTTGCCGTTGATGTCGTTGCCGGTGCCGGAGTGGCCGAGCAGGAACTGTCCGGCGAAGTCCGCGGCCGCCTGCGAGCGGTCGCTCAGCCAGATCACCATGCCGTCGTCGTTCACCGATCCCAGCACCAGCGGCGCGGTCGCCGTCGGGTGGGCCGCCTGCCAGGCCGCGTCCAGCGCGTCCAGGATCGGGCCGTCGGGGATCCGGGTCAGCTTCGCCGGGTCCTGCGGCGACTGGCCGTGCTTGGCCGAGAGGATGACCGCGGTGCTCCGCTCCAGGTGCTGCCGCCGGATGGCGGTGAGCATGGCGCCGACCTCGCCGTCGATGAAGTCGAGCGCGCGGCTCAGCAGCGGCCCGGGCGTGACGCCGCCGGCCAGATGGCCGCCGGTCAGCCCGTCCGAGACCGGGAGCTTCTGCGCCGTCGAGACCGTCTGGAAGTTCATGCCGAAGATGGCCGGGGTGCCCGTGCGGGTCGTCCCGCTGTGGTCGAAGCCGTCGATCTCGTTGACCACCGCCTCGACCTTGTAGTTGTCGTACTGCTGGGTCAGGGCGTTGTCGGTGGTCCAGTCGTTGCTGGCGCCCGCGGTCGGCGCGTCGCTGTTGATCTCTGGCGTGAACAGGTCCTGGACGCCCGTGCCGGACGGGCCGTTCAGGATCTCGTAGGCGGGGTGCTTGTCCGACCACGCCGTGCGCAGGCCGGCCGCGCGCGCGACCTCGAAGATCGTGTTCACCTTCAGGTACTGGTGTGGGTACACCGGCTTGCACGTGGCCGGGTCCACCGGCAGCTGGGTCGGGTCGATCAGCGGGGTCGGGTTGCCGGTCATCCGCAGGATGGTGCCGGGCAGCCCGGCCAGGCCCTGGCCGGCGTCGAGCGCGTGCTGGTCGCGGTCGAGCTGCTCGAAGTACGTCACCTCGGCATCGGGCTGGACGCCCGCGCAGCTCGTGGTGCCCGCCGCGAGCAGGGCATGGTTGAACGTGTCGTCGTAGTAGACGCCCGTGCTGGACGGGTTGCCACCGGTGACCTGGGCGACCAGGCCGGGGAACGAGTCCGACGGCACCGGCGTCCGGGCGTTGGTGAACTCCACGCCGTGGCGGACCAGGCCGGCCAGCGCCGACCCGGGATGGTGCTCGACGTGGAACGCCAGGTCGTTCTGGTGCAGGCCGTCCACGGACAGCAGCAGCACGTGGCGGGCGGGGGCGCGATCGCTCGCGGACGCCGGCACCGCGACGAGGGTGCTGGCGAGGCCGAGGGCGGCGGCCGCCAGGAGTCGGCGGATCGACGGTTGAACCATGAGCTCCTCCTCACAAGTGGCGGGTCATGGCCAACCTACTTCGCGGCAGGTTATGGGACGTGAAAGGGCCGCTTAAGGATGGAGCCTGGAGCCGACGCGGGGATTCGAACCCCGGACCTGTCGCTTACGAGGCGACTGCTCTGCCAGCTGAGCTACGTCGGCGCGAAGGGGATTGTACCTGGCAGAAGCCAGAGGACCCCGCCGGATCACGGCGGGGTCCTCACAGGCTCAGCGTGGCTCTGCTCAGTTGACTTCCCGGTAGTCGGCGTCCACGACGTCGTCCTCGGGCTTCTTCTCGCCGGCCGGCGGCTCGCCACCGCCGGACGCCGCGCCGGCGCCCTGGTAGATGTGCTGGCCGACCTTGCCCAGCGACTCGTTGAACTCGTCGATGGCCTTGCGCAACGTGGCGACGTCGCCGCCCTTCGACGCGGTCTTGAGCGCCTCCATCTTGCCCTCGACCTCGGCCTTGATCTCGGCCGGGATGCGCTCCTCGTTCTCCTTCAGGACCTTCTCGGCCTGGTAGACCATCTGGTCCGCCTGGTTGCGGAGCTCGACTTCCTCGCGCCGCGAGCGGTCCTCGCTGGCGTGCGACTCGGCCTCCTTGACCATGCGCTCGACGTCGTCCTTGCTGAGCGTGGATGACGCGGTGATGGTCACCGACTGCTCGCGGCCGGTGCCCTTGTCCTGCGCCTTGACGCTCAGGATGCCGTTGGCGTCGATGTCGAACCCGACCTCGACCTGCGGCATGCCGCGGGGCGCCGGTGCGATGCCGTCCAGGTGGAAGCGGCCGAGCGTCCGGTTGTCGCGGGCGAACTCGCGCTCGCCCTGGAGCACGTGCACCTCGACCGACGTCTGGTTGTCGGCTGCGGTGCTGTAGATCTGGGAGCGGGACGTCGGGATCGTGGTGTTGCGGTCGATCAGCTTGCTGAACACGCCGCCGAGCGTCTCGATGCCCAGGGACAGCGGGGTGACGTCCAGCAGGAGGACGTCCTTGACCTCGCCCTTGAGCACGCCGGCCTGGATGGCCGCGCCGACCGCGACGACCTCGTCGGGGTTGACGCCCTTGTGCGGCTCCTTGCCTCCGGCCAGCTCCTTGACCAGCTGCTGGATCGCCGGGATGCGGGTCGAGCCGCCGACCAGCACGACCTCGTTGATCTGCTGGGGCGTGAGGCCCGCGTCCTTCAGGGCGGCCATGAACGGGCCGCGGCAGCGCTCGCTCAGGTCGGCCGTCAGCGCCTCGAACTTGGCCCTGGTCAGGGTCGTCTCCAGGTGCTTGGGGCCGGTCTGGTCCGCGGTGATGAAGGGCAGGTTGATCGTGGTCTCGAGCCGCGAGGAGAGCTCGATCTTGGCCCGCTCGGCCGCCTCGGTCAGGCGCTGGAGCGCCTGGCGGTCGGCCTTCAGGTCGATCCCGTTCTCCTTCTTGAACTCGTCGGCCAGCCAGTCCACGACCCGGCGGTCGTAGTCGTCGCCACCCAGGTGGGTGTCGCCGTTGGTGGACTTGACCTCGAAGACGCCGTCGCCCACGTCCAGGATCGAGACGTCGAAGGTGCCGCCGCCCAGGTCGAACACCAGGATCGTCTCGTTCTCCTTCTTCTCCAGCCCGTAGGCCAGCGAGGCGGCGGTCGGCTCGTTGATGATCCGGAGCACGTTCAGGCCCGCGATCTGGCCGGCGTTCTTGGTCGCCTGCCGCTGCGAGTCGTTGAAGTAGGCGGGCACGGTGATGACCGCGTCCGTGACCTTCTCGCCCAGGTACGCCTCGGCGTCGGCCTTCAGCTTCTGCAGGACCATCGCCGAGATCTCCTCGGGCGTGAAGTCCTGGCCGGCGCCGGGGATCTCGACCACGGCCCGGTCGTCCTTGCCCGGCTTGACCTTGTAGGGGACGATCTTCCGCTCGGACTCGACCTCGGCATAGCGGCGCCCCATGAAGCGCTTGATCGAGAAGACGGTGTTCTCGGGGTTCACGGCTGCCTGCCGGCGGGCGAGCTGTCCCACGAGGCGCTCCCCCGACTTGGTGAAGGCCACCACCGAGGGCGTGGTTCGCGAACCCTCCGAATTGGGGATGACCACCGGCTCTCCACCTTCCATGACCGCGATCACGGAGTTGGTGGTGCCGAGGTCGATTCCAACGGTTTTTGGCATGTGTTCCTCCGCAGGTGGGTTTCTCTGCTCGTAAGTACCGCTAGCTTTCCCACGGGTAATCCGCCCGAAACGCCCCTCCGGGCCGGCCGTGGTGCCGCGCGCGGCTCAGAAATGTACTCTCAGGGCAGTGGCTCGAAGCATAGACCTCGACCCGATCGACGGCATCGGCGTGGGCACGATCGGTCCCCCGGGACGGCGGCAGTTCTTCCTGCGCGCCAGCAACGCCAGCGAGACGTTCATCGTCTACTGCGAGAAGTTCCACATCCAGGGCCTGGTCGTCCGCATCCGGCAGCTGCTGGAGGCGCAGGGGCTGGGCTCGCCGCCGCAGGAGGTCCAGTCGCCACCGGCCGAGCCGGGCGAGCCAGAGTGGATCGTGGGCCAGCTCGGGCTGGGCTACCACGAGAGCAAGCGGCTGTTCGTGATCGTGGCGCGCCAGCAGGCCGAGAACGAGGACGACGACCCCGACCAGCTGGCGACGGCCCGATTCTGGGCGACCCCCGAGCAGGTGATGGCGTTCACGCGCCAGGCGGAGCGGGTGCTCTCGTCGGGCCGCCCCACCTGCCCGTACTGCGGGCTCCCCATCGACCCCGGTGGCCATCCCTGCCCCGCTGGCAATGGCTCCCGGCCCATCCTTTGACGCGGAGGCCGTCGAGGAGGCCCTGCGCTGCCTCCCCAACCTCGAGCTGAAGGGCCTGTTCCGCCGCTCCTCCAACTACACCTTCCTGGCCGAGCTGTGCGGCGCCGACAGCGGCGCGTCGATGCTCGCGGTCTACAAGCCCGCCGAGGGCGAGTCGCCGCTCTGGGACTTCCCCAACGGCACGCTGTACCGGCGCGAGGTGGCCGCCTACCGGTTGTCCCGGCATCTCGGCTGGCCCAACGTGCCGCCGACCGTCATCCGCGAGGAGGCGCCCCACGGCATCGGCGCCCTCCAGATGTACGTGGTCGCGCAGCCCGAGCGCCACTACCTGGCCAGCAACGCGGAGCCGGCCGCCGTGTGGATCGAGGTCGCGATCTTCGACATCCTGACGAACAACGCCGACCGCAAGTCCGGACACTGCCTGACCGACGCCGACGGCACGGTCTGGGTCATCGACCACGGACTGACGTTCCACGTGGACCCGAAGCTGCGGACCGTGATCTGGGACTTCGCCGGCCAGCCGGTCCCGGCGGGGCTGCGCGAGGACCTGGAGCGGCTGGATGACGCGCTCCTCCCGGGCGGCGGCGGCACCGACGTGGCCGAGCTGATCTCGCGGCGCGAGCTGTCCGTGCTGCGCCGGCGGCTGCGCGCGATGCTCCAGCCGGGCTGGCAGCTGCCGCACCCGACGTCCGCCTGGTCGGTGCCCTGGCCCCCCGTCTGAGGTAAACGACCGGCGCCGCGCGAGGCCGTGTACAGTGGCGGCCGAAGATGACGAGAATCGTCGCGGCGCTGGCGCTGGTCTGGCTGGCGACCACCGCCGCCACCCCCACGCCCACCCCTACGGGAACCCCCACGTCCACGCCGACCCAGGCGCCGACGCCGACCCCGCCGCCCACCCCTGCGCCGCACGGCAGCGTGAACCTGAGCGTCGCGTCCGCCCCCAGCGGGTCGCAGATCAACGTGTCGGGGAGCGGGTTCAACCCCGGCGAGGCCATCGTCGTCTTCATCGACAGCGCCGACCACACGCTGGCGCCGGCCGTCGCCGACGGGTCGGGCAACTTCAACGTCGCCGTCAGCCTGAACAACGTGGCCGCCGGCACGCACCAGGTCTGCGTCCAGCAGCAGCCGCAGCCGCGCTGCGCGCAGCTCGACGTGCAGGCCGCCCTGCCCTCGCCGACGGCCACCCCGACCCCCAGCCCCTCGCCCACGCCCAGCCCGAGCCCGTCGCCGACCAGCACGCCGGGGGCCGCCACGACCGGCCCCACGTCGCGGTCGGGCGCGCTCACCGCGTTCCTCACGTCGCCGTTCGGGATCATCCTGATCCTGCTGCTGCTCGCGGCCCTGGCCGGCTCGATCTTCTGGATCGTGCGCAACCGGCGTGCGCAGGCCCGCGACACCGTGCCGCCCGGCACCCTCGGCCCGAACGCCCAGGGCCAGCAGTACCGCGGCGGCCAGCCGCCCGGCGGCTACCGGCCGGGGCAGCCGGGGGCGCCGGGCCGGCCGTACACGCCCGGTCAGCCGCCTCCGGGGTACCGGCCGCCGCCGGGGCCACCCGGACGGCCCGGGGTCCCGGGCCAGGGTCCGCCTCCGCAGCCGCCCGGCGGCTGGCGACCGGGCACGCCGGGCCAGCCGGTGCCCCCCGGACCCGGGCAGCCGGGCCAGCCGCGGCCGCCGGGCTCGTACCCGCCGGGCCCGCCGCCGCAGCCGCCGCCCGGGGCGCCTCCTCCGGGCCAGCGCCCGCCGGCCCGGAGCTGCCCGCCCGCGCCGCCGCGGCCGGGCTCCCGGCCCACCGGGCCGACGCCTCCGCCGCCCCCCGGCTCCCGGCCGTCGGGGCCGCCGCGGCCAGGCGGGCAGCCGCCGTCCCAACCGCCGCCCGGCAGCCGGCCGGCCAGCACCCCGCGCCCGGGGCCGCCGCCGCCTCCGCCGCCCGGCTGGCGGCCGCCGCCGCCCACGACCCAGCCGCGTCCGCCCCAGCGGCCGCCGGCCCCGCCCCCGAACGAGGACGACGCCAGGGGCGACTAGGAAGCTGCTGAACATCGGGGCGTCCGGGGAGAGGGGTGAGTGGCCGGAGGCACGCGCGGGCGGAGCCCTGACTAGATCGGGACCCGGCGCCGCGCGCTCAGCACGGTGACGGCGAGCGCGAGCGCCGCCGTGGCCAGGCTGATCAGCGTCGCCTGCGCGAAGACGGCCGCCTCGAACCCGGGGCCGTGGGCGACGGCGAGCGTCTGGACCTGGCCGGCCGCGTCCGCCGCCGCGAAGACGGTGGCGGCGAGCGCCGGCCGGGGATCGAGCCCGAGCAGCGCCAGCAGGAGCAGGACCGCCGCCGCCACCAGAAGCTCGGGCTGTGCCACGACCACCACGCGCGAGAGCGCGGGCGCGGCCGTCAGGGTGACCGCGTCGAGCGCCAGGAAGCCCAGCGTTTCGAGCGCGATGGCAGCCAGCGCCAGCGCGGTCAGCCGCGCCGGCCATGGCCGCCGAGCCGGCCGCAGCGACGGGTGCCACGCCAGCGCGGCGACGGCCGCCGCCACGAGCGCCAGGCCCGCGGGGATCAGGGCGACCGGGCCTCCGAGCAGGGGCAGGTCGTTCCACATCATCACCCCCTGGATGACCACCATTCCCGCCATCGCGGCCAGGCCGACCTCGTAGGCGGCCCACACGAGCGCGACGACGCCGATCGCGAGCACGGCTGCCTCCAGGTGCACGAGATCGGGATAGCCCAGGTTGCCCCGCGCGGTGCCGAACACGACGTAGTGCAGCGACAGTCCCGTCGTGCCGGCGCACGCCACCGCGAGATACACGATCACGCCGAGGCGCAGCCCGTCCGTCCACATCCGCAGCGGCGACGCCGCGGCCAGCCGGGCCCGGGTCCGCAGGCCGCCGGTCAGCAGCGCCCCCGCCTCGCGCGCGCTCGGCCACTCCTGGCCCGGGGCCGCGGCCTCCAGCAGCGTCCCGACGAGCTCCTCGTCGTGCTCGCGCCGGTACTCGCCGGGGTACGCGAGCAGCCACATGCGGTACCGCCGCTCCAGCGGGGTCACGGCCGCGCCCCCGACCGGCCGAGCACCAGCCGGGCCGCCGCGGCCATCCGCTCGGCCTCCGCGCGCAGGGCCTCGCGGCCGGCGCCGGTCAGCCGGTAGGAGCGCCGCGCTCGGCCCTCCACGACCTCCTCTCGGTCCACCTCGACCAGGCCCGCGTCGCGGAGCCGGTCCAGCGCCACGTACAGCGTGCCGGCGGCGAGCCGCACCCGGCCGTCCGACAGCTCGTGCGCGCGCTTGATGATGCCGTAGCCGTGCAGCGACCCATCCAGCAGGGCGGCGAGCACGTGGAACGTCGGCTCCCGCATCGCCAGTCGACCAGTCATGGATCGATTATATATCCGTAATCTATATATGAGCGGTAACCTGAACGGATCGTCAGCTTGACTCCTGCTCGCGGGTGCCCGACACTCCCCGCATCGCGAACGCTCTGCTCTCGGTCCAAAACGTCAGCATCCGGTTCGGCGGCATCGTGGCGCTCGACGGCGTGTCGTTCGACGTCACCGGCGGGACCATCGTCGGGCTGATCGGCCCGAACGGCGCCGGCAAGACGACCCTGTTCAACTGCGTCACGCGGATGTACACGCCGAACGCCGGCCGCATCGAGTTCGACGGGCACGACCTGCTCCACGACGCCCGCCACGAGATCGTCGGCCGCGGCCTGGCCCGCACGTTCCAGAACGTCGAGCTGTTCACGCGGATGACGGTCCTGGAGAACGTGCTCTGCGGGCTGCACGCGCAGATCGGCGCCCACCCCCTCCAGTTCCTGCTCGCCGGCGTCGGCTGGCCGAGCGTGACCCGGAAGGAGCGAGACGCGCGGGCGCGCGCGTACGAGGCGCTCGAGCTCGTCGGCCTCAGCGCCGTCGCCGAGCGCCCCGTCGCCGGGCTGCCGTTCGGCACGCTGAAGGCCGTCGAGCTGGCCCGCGCCGTCGTCTCGCGGCCGCGGCTGCTGCTCCTGGACGAGCCGGCCGGCGGCCTCAACCACGACGAGGTGACGGAGCTGGCCGACCTGATCCGCCGCATCCACCGCGAGCTCGAGCTGACGCTGCTCGTGGTGGAGCACCACATGAACCTGGTCATGGGCATCTCGGACCGCGTCGTCGTCCTCGACTTCGGCAAGAAGATCGCGGAGGGCTCTCCCAGGGAGGTGCGGGAGGACCAGGCCGTGATCGACGCGTACCTTGGAGCGGAGGCCGATGGCGCTGCTTGAGCTGACCGACGTGCAGGCGGCCTACGGCTCGGTCAAGGCCCTGCACGGGGTGTCCCTCAGCGTGGACGAGGGCAGCATCGTGGCCCTGCTCGGCGCCAACGGCGCCGGCAAGACGACGACGCTGCGAGCGATCTCCGGCACCGTGCGCAAGGTCGGCGGCAACGTCCTGTTCGACGACCAGGTGATCAACCTGCGCTCGCCCGAGGACGTGGCGCGCATGGGCATCGCCCACGTGCCCGAGGGCCGCGGCACGCTGGCCCAGCTGACCGTGTGGGAGAACCTCAAGATGGGCGCGTACGTCCGGCGCGACGGCGCCGGCGTGAAGCGCGACTTCGATCGGGTCGTCAGCTACTTCCCGTGGATCGGGCAGCGCCGCGACCAGGTGGCGGTCACGCTCAGCGGCGGCGAGCAGCAGATGCTGGCGATCGCCCGCGCGCTGATGCTGCGCCCGCGCATGATGCTGCTGGACGAGCCGTCCCTCGGCCTCGCCCCGCTCGTGGTGCGGGACATCTATCGAATCATCGAGACCATCAATCGCGAGGAGAAGACCACCATCCTCCTCGTGGAGCAGAATGCCCGCACGGCCCTCAGCGCGGCGCACCACGCGTACGTGATCGAGGTGGGCCGGATCGCGGTGGAGGGCACGGCGACCGAGCTCGCCAGCCAGGAGTCGATTCGCAGGTCGTACCTGGGCTACTGACCGGGTACCGGAAGGAGAGAGAGGAGAGCGCCGATGCAGGGCGTCGTGCAACAGATCGTCTCCGGGCTGGCGACTGGAGGCGTCTATGCGAGCCTCGCGCTCGCCCTGGTGCTCATCTACCGGTCGATGGAGGCGCTGAACTTCGCCCAGGGCGAGATGGCGATGTTCAGCACCTTCATCGCCTGGGAGCTGATCACCGTCGTCCACCTCAACTACTACCTGGCGTTCGCGATCACGATCGCGGTCTCGATCGCCGGCGGCTTCCTGATCGAGCGGATCGTCATCCGGCCGGTCGAGAAGGCGCCGCCGCTGACGGTGGTCCTGGTCACGCTGGGCCTGTTCTTCGTCATCAACGGCGTGGCCGGTCTGATCTGGTCGTACGTGATCAAGCCGTTCCCGGGACCGCCCGGCTTCCCCCAGGCGCCGATCGAGTTCGGCGGGGTCTCGGTCGGCCTGCAGGACCTGTTCCTGATCGGGATGACGGTGGTCCTGCTGGCGATCCTGTACGCGTTCTTCCAGTACACGAAGCTGGGGCTGGCGATGCGCGCGGCGGCGCTCTACCCCGACACGAGCCGCCTGCTCGGGGTGCGGACGAGCCGGATGCTCGCGCTGGGCTGGGGACTGGCGGCCGGCGTCGGCGCCGTGTCCCCTGGGCGGCATCGAGAACCCGGTCGGCGCCGTGGTCGGCGGCTTCTTGGTCGGCGTCCTGCTCGCCCTGATCGGCACGTACGTGCCCGGCGCGCGCGACCTGCGGCTGGCGTTCGGGCTGGTCATCATCGTGGCGGTGCTGATGGTCCGGCCCGGCGGGCTGTTCGGCCGCGCCCACGTGGCGAGGGTCTGAGGCGATGCGCTTCGCCGGACTGAGCGCTCGCGCATGGGGCACCGCCGTCGTCCTCCTGGTCATCGCGCTGCTGGCCCCGCTGTTCCTGCTCGACCGCTTCAACACGATCCAGTTCGCGTACGTCTGGGCCCTCGCCATCGCCCTGATCGGGCTCAACGTGCTGACCGGCTACAGCGGCCAGATCTCCCTGGGCAACGGCGCGTTCATGGCGATCGGCGCATACACGACCGCGATCCTGTACTTCAAGCTCAAGGTGCCGTACGGGCTGACGATCCTGCCCGCCGGCCTGATCGCGGGCCTGGCCGGCTACCTGTTCGGCTTCCCCGCCCTCAAGCTCAGCGGCCTGTACCTCGCGCTGGCCACGTTCGCGCTCGCCCTCTCCGCGTCGCCGGTGATCAAGAACTTCGACGCGCTCACCAACGGCCACGAGGGGATCGTGCTGCCCACCATCACCGACCCGTTCGGCTTCGGCCTGACGAACGAGCAGTGGCTGTACTACCTGGCGCTGGTCATCGCCGTGCTGATGTTCGTGTTCGCCAGGGCCATGCTGGGAGGGGCGACCGGGCGCGCGCTGCGCGCAGTCCGGGACAGCGAGACGGCGGCGGCGGCCAGCGGCATCAGCCTGTCCCAGTTCAAGACGATGGCGTTCGGCGTGAGCGCGTTCTACGCCGGGATCGCGGGCTCGCTGTACGCCACGATCACGGCGTACGTCAGCCCCGACTCGTTCGACCTGCCCCTCTCGCTCAGCCTGCTGGTGGGCATGGTCCTGGGCGGGCTGGCCACGCTCGCCGGGCCGGTGGTGGGCGCCGCGTTCGTGGTGTGGCTGCCGATCTTCGCCCAGCAGGCGTTCCACAACAAGCCGGACATCTCCTACGGCGTGATCCTGGTCCTGCTGATGTTCCTGCTCCCGCAGGGCATCGTCGGCGGCGTCCGGCAGCTGCTGGCCTGGTACCGGCGCCGGTCCAGCGACGGCGAGCCGACCGCCGAGGCGGCCGATCTGGGTCCGGCGGCGCCGCCGCACGCCGCCGAGCGCGGGACGGGCGGCAGTTGAGAGACAATTCCTTACACGCTGTAAGGGCCGCCGCGCTTCGCAACTGGACGGGCGCGCCGTTCAGCGGTACAACCGGGCAATCGGAGGGCTGTTCCCCCGAAGTTGAGAGAGAAGGAGGGCTTATGCTCCTGGTCCACCATAGGCGGGGTCTGCGTGGCTTCGCGGTCGCAGTGGGGGTGCTGCTGGTCGCCCTCGCCTGCGGCACCACGCAGGGCAACAACAGCACGACCTCGCAGAACGTGCCCGGCGTGACGGACTCGTCGATCATGATCGGCACGACGACGCCGCTCAGCGGCGCCGCGTCCGCCTACGCCACGATCTCCGCCGGGTCCACGTTCTACTTCAACTACCTGAACGACAAGGGCGGCATCAACGGCCGGAAGATCACGTACAAGGTCGACGACGACGGCTACGACCCGGCCAAGTCCGTACCGCTCGTGCGCCAGCTGATCACGCAGGACAACGTCTTCGCGGTGTTCAACGAGCTGGGCACGCCGGTCAACCTGGCCACCCGCGACTACATCAACCAGCAGCAGGTGCCGGACCTGTTCGTGGCGACCGGCTCGAGCCACTGGGGCGCCGACTACAAGCAGTTCCCGTGGACGATCGGCTACCAGCCGGACTACGTGTCCGAGGCCAAGATCTACGCCAAGGACATCCTGTCCAACCACCCGAGCGCCAAGATCGGCATCCTGTACCAGAACGACGACTACGGCAAGGACTACGTCAACGGCCTGAAGGCCGGGCTCGGCTCCAAGGCCGACACCATGATCGTCGACATGGAGACGTACGAGGCCAACGCGGCGGACGTCAGCTCGCAGACCGCGGCCATCAAGGCCAAGGGCGCCGACCTGTTCTTCATCGTCGCGACGCCGAAGTTCGCGGCGCAGGCCATCGCGGGCGCGTCGAAGCTGAGCTGGAAGCCGTCGCTGTACCTGAACAGCGTCGCCAACCAGGTCTCGACCGTCCAGGGCGCGATCAAGGCCTCGGCCCCTGACGCGGCCGAGGGCACGACGTCGGTCGCGTACCTGAAGGACCCCGCCGACTCGGTCAAGTGGGGCAACGACGCCGGCATGAAGCTGTACTTCCAGATCATGCAGAAGTACTGCTCGACCTGCGACGCGGTGCACGACGGCAACTACATCTACGGGATGTCGGTGGCCTGGGTGTTCCAGCAGGTCCTGGAGAAGGTCGGCAAGAGCGGCGTGACGCGCAAGGCCGTGATGGACGCGGCCCGCAGCATGAACTACACCAACAGCCCGTTCCTGCTGCCCGGAATCCACGTCACGACCAGCGGCGCCAGCCAGTTCCCCGTCACCCAGGAGGCCCTCCAGCACTGGCAGGGCACCGGCTGGGTGGTCGACAAGAACGTCATCAACGCCCGGTAGCGAACTTCCAACGGGGCTGAGCCGCCGAGCGGCTCAGCCCCCGCTGGCGCCGGCGCCGGCGGCGCGCGGTTTGGCGCCAGATCACCCCAATCGAGGGCCGGCCAATAGGAGGTTTGGCGCCAAAACCGCCAGGCTGGCGGGTGGCAGAGCGCAGTCGGCCGACGCCGGGCGGCGCGCTACGACTCCAGCTGCCGGTGCACGCTGTAGAGCGACGCCGCCGAGCCGAGCAGCAGGCCCGTCACCAGGACCAGCCCCGCCGCCAGCGCGCACACCTGGGCGTCCACGCCCGGGGCGATCTGGGCGAACGTGCCGCGGCCCGCAGCGACCACCGCCACGCCCGCCACAAGCGTCACCAGGCCGGCGGCCAGGCCCGCGACCCCGCCCGTCATCGCGCCCTCGACCACGAACGGGCCCCGCACCATCCAGCGCCGGGCGCCGACGAGCTGCATGATGGCCACCTCGCTCTCGCGGGCCATGATCGTGGTCCGGATGCTGTTCGCGGTCACGGTCACCGCCACGAAGCCCAGCAGGAGCAGGAACGCCGCGCCCGCGATGCCGACGATCAGCAGCGCCTTCTGGATCCGGTCGCTGGCCCCCGGGTTGTACGACGTGGGCAGGATCGGGTCCACCGGCGCGTTGGTGCCGACCGAGCCGGCCACCGCCCCCACGTCCGCCACGCTGCGCACCTTGACGTCGATGCTGGCCGGGAACGGGTTCTCGTCCGCCGCCCCCGCCAGGTCGCTCATCCCCGGCCGCTCCGCAGCGCCGTGACGGCCGCCGGCTGGGCGTCGTCGCGCAGGTAGACGTGCAGGACCGCCGCGTTGCTGGCCTGCGTCGCCGCCAGGCGCTGGATCGTGTACGCCGTCAGGCCGACCAGGCCGCTGAGCAGCAGCAGCAGCGTCATCGAGCCGAGCGCGGGGCCGGTCGCCCCCAGGTTGCGGATCCACGCCCGGGCCGCGTCCAGGAACAGGTGGCGCAGCGTGTTCCGGATCGTGTTCAGCAGCCGGCGGCGCCGCGGGAACGGCGCGTTCAGGACGACGCCCACGCGAGCCTCCCGACACGGCCGGCGGGCTGGTCCCGCACCAGCCGGCCATCTACGAGCGTGAGGACCCGGCGCTGCATCCGGCGGACGATGTCGAGGTTGTGGGTCGCGACGAGAACGGCGGTGCCGAACCGGGCGATCTGCTCCAGCAGCTTCATGACCTGCCAGGCGGTCTCGAGGTCCAGGTTGCCGGTCGGCTCGTCCGCGACCAGGACGGCCGGCTGCGACACGACCGCCCGGGCGATGGCCACCCGCTGCTGCTGGCCGCCCGACATCTCGGGCGGGAACGAGCCGGCGCGGTCGCCGAGCCCGACCGCCTCGAGGGCGTCGAGCGCGCGATCGTGCACCTCGGCGTCCGACGCCGACAGGTCCGAAACCTGGAGGCCGAACGCGACGTTCTCCAGTGCAGTGAGCTTCGGCAGCAGCTTGTAGTCCTGGTAGACCACGCCGACCCGCCGGCGGAGGTCGGCGATGCGGCTGGCGCTCAGGGCGTGCGCGGGCATGCCGTCGATCCACACCTCGCCGCTGGACGGCCGGATCTCCCGGTTGATCAGCTTCAGCAGTGTGGTCTTCCCGGCGCCGCTGGGGCCGACCAGGAAGGCCAGCTCCCCGGGCCGCAGGGCCAGGTGGACGTCGTCCAGCGCCACCAGGTCGCCGTACTGACGGGTGGCGCCGACGAGCTCGACTAGCGCGGGCAACCCCAGCAGGATACTCGTCAGGAGCACAATGTGGGGGGTGGTCCGCTCCCGGCTCCCGCTGGTCGCCCTGGTGGCGGCCGTCGGGTTCCAGCTCCGCGCTGTCGTTCTCGCCGTACCACCCGTCCTCCCCGCCATCCGCGACGACCTCCACCTGACGTTCACGGCCGCCGGCGCGCTCACCGCCCTGCCCGTCCTCTGCCTCGGGGCGGCGGCCGTGCCCGGCGCGTTCCTGGTCGACCGCTTCGGCGCCCGCCTCGTGGTCGGCGCCGGGACCGCCGGCCTGGGCACCGCGGCCCTGCTCCGCCTGGCCCCGCCCGAGCCGGTCGCGCTGTTCGCGTTCAGCGCCCTGATGGCCCTCTGCGTGGCCATCGCCCAGCCCGCGATGACGGTCATCGTGCGGGCCTGGTTCCCGGGGGCCGTCCAGCGCGCCGGCACGGTCATCGCCAGCGCGCTGGGGCTCGGCGGACTGGGCGGGTCGGTCCTGACCGTCCGCCTCGCCGACCTCGCCGGCTGGCGGGGCACCTTCGCCGTCTGGAGCCTGCTCGCGCTGGCGGTGGGCCTGGCCTGGCTGGTCGTGGCGCCCGGCCGCGCCGGCGCCTCGGACCGCCAGCCCCAGCCCACCGGCCTGCGCGGCCTCATGCGCGACCGCGCCGTCTGGCACGTGGCGGCGCTGTTCGGGGGCCAGAGCCTGGTCTTCTACGCGGCCGCCTCCTGGATCCCGTTCGAGCTCCGGGGCACGTCGAGCGCGTACCTGTCGCTGGTTCTCCTGCTGTTGAACCTGGTCAACGTGCCGGTGATGCTGCTGCTCCTGGCGCTGTCCTGGCCGTGGGCCACCTCGCGGCGCTTCTACGCGCTGGCGGGCGGGCTGATGACCGCCGGGTCCATCACCCTGGCGGCCGGCACGCCCGCGCTGGCCTGGCTGTGGGTCGTCGTCCTCGGCGTGGGCACCGCGATGACGTTCGCCGGGACGATCACGCTGCCGGCGCTGTTCGCCGGCCCCGGCCAGGCCGCCGGCTACTCGGCGATCGTGCTCACCGCCGGCTACGCGATCTCGTTCGCCGGCCCCTTCCTGGGCGGGGTGCTGCTGGACCGGACGCACGCGATCAGGAGGCGGAGCCGGCCCTGGCCGCTACCTCCGGGCGGTGACCGCCAGCGGCCCCAGGACGGCCGCGAGCAGCCCGTCGGCGGCGGCGCCCGCCCCGGCCGGCACCGAGGCCCGGACCATGAAGTACGGACCGGCGCGGCCGGTCAACGCGTCCCACGCCGCCCCCGGGAGCGAGGACGTGGACGACGGCGCCACCCCCTCCGGGCCGACCACGGCGTACTCCAGCAGCCGCTGGTCCCCCTCCCGCTGCGCGAGCACCCGGCTGACGGCCGCGCTCGACCCGTCGGCGAGGCGGACGCGCCCCTCCGGCCGGCTCGTGACCAGGTAGCCGTCGCCCTGGTACCCGAGCTCCCCGGTCCAGCGCGCCATGGTCTGGACCCGCGAGGTGGCGCCGACGTAGAGGAGCGCCTCGGTCCCGTCGCGGTCGCGGACCTGCCACTCCCGGAACGGCCCGCCCGCGTCGCCCGGCGCGTACGCCGTCTCGACCTGCCACCCGGTGCCGGCCGTCAGCGCGGCGATCGCGGGCAGCGCGGGCGCGGGCGCGGCCTGGCCGGCCAGCCCCAGGCCGGCCGCGCCCGCGAGCGCGATCAGGACGAGGACGGCAGCGTGACGTCGAATCGAGGTTGGCATCGCAGGAGGACGCAGGCGAGCCAGAGGGCCAGGCCCGCGAGGAGGAACACGGCCGCGCTCAGCGACTCGTGCGGGAGCCCCTCGGCGGCGGCCGTCCCGAAGGGCTGGGCGAGGGCGAGCACCGCCGTCACCCGGAGCACGTTGGTGACGAGGACCACGGGCAGCACCAGCGCCAGCAGCAGCGCCCGTCTCCCCCACCCCGCGCTCGCCAGCGCGACGACCAGGAAGCCGAGGCAGAGCAGCGCCAGCAGCGAGTCCATGCCGCTGCACGACTGCGCGACCACGAGGTGGACGCCGCCCACGAAGAGGTCCACGCCGGAGCCGTGGACGGGCACGCCCAGGAACGACGCGAGCGCGGCGGAGCCGCGCGCGGTCACCTCCTGGAGCGCGAACCCGAGCGGGGCGAGCAGGCCGCGGTACAGGCTCAGGGAGACCGTGACCAGCGCCGCCGGCGGGGCGAGGACCCGGGCCGCCGCCACCCCGTACAGGTAGGCGGCCGCGCCCAGCACCGTGGGCAGGAACGCCACGCCGGCCACGGCGTGCACGCCGGAGCGCAGTCCCGCCACGTAGAGCAGGAGGCCGGCCACCAGGACCGGCAGGCCGAGCGCGCTGCCCGGGCCGAGCGCCGCGCGGAGCTGCGGCCATCGCAGCCAGACCAGCGCCGCCGCCGCCGGGGGCACCAGGAAGCCGAACGACAGCTCCTGGTCCAGGGCCCACACGCCGGCGGCGTGCGCCAGCACCGGCAGGTACAGCGCGGCGGCGGCACAGGCGACCGCCGCCGCGGGCAGGATCAGGCGGGTTCGGGCCGCCGCCGTCGCCACACCAGGAACAGGCCGGCCGCCAGCGGGATCACGCCCAGGCCGAACAGCACGCCGCTCGGCAGCTCCGGCGTCGCGGTGCCCTGGCCGCTGCCGCCGCTGCCGCCGCTGCCGCCATTGCCGCCATTGCCGCCATTGCCGTTGCCGTTCCCATTGCCGTTGCCGCCGCCACCGTTCCCGTTGCCGGCGTGGATCGCGGTGGCCTGGATGCCGGCCGCGAACGCCCCGCCGGCGCCCGCCACCGACAGGCCGAACAGGGCCGCCGTGGCGAAGGTGACCAGGAGGACACGTCGATACGAGGAGGTCATGCCCGGATTGTCGTCCGGCCTTGACGATCGTGATATAGGTACCGCGGTTCCACCGGGGACAGATGCCTCAACGCGGCCGGGACAAGTTCCTGACTACTTACACGGCGAGCGGCAGCCGGCGCAGGCCGCGCAGCGTGATCGTCTCGCTGCGCACGGGCTCGCCGTCGGACCGGAGGTCCGGGAACCGGCGGACCAGCGCGCCGATCGCGAGCCGGCTCTCGAGGCGGGCCAGCGGGGCGCCCAGGCAGAAGTGGATGCCCCGGCCGAACGAGAAGTGCGGGTTCGGCTCGCGGGTCAGGTCGAGCCGGTCCGGCTCCCGGAACTGGGCCGGGTCGCGGTTGGCCGCGCCCAGCAGCGGCATGACCAGCTCGCCCGGCCGGAGCGCCTGGCCGCCCAGCTCGCACGCCTCGCCGACGACGCGGGCGGTCAGCTGGACCGGCGAGTCCCAGCGCAGCAGCTCCTCCACCGCGCTGGTCAGCAGGCCGGGCTCGCGCCGCAGCAGCGCCAGCTGGTCCGGGTTGCGGAGCAGGGCCAGCACGCCGTTGCCGATCAGGTTGACGGTCGTCTCGTGGCCGGCGACCAGCAGCAGCACGAGCATCACCACCAGCTCGCGCTCGCTGAGCGCGTCGCCCCGCTCCTCCACGGCGATGAGCGCGCTGATCAGGTCGTCGCCCGGCTCGCGGCGCCGGCGCTCGACCACCTCCGCCAGGTACACCTGGATCGCCCGTTCCGCGGCGACGTACTCGGACAGCTTGTCCCCGTCCTGGATCGAGACCGGGTCGAGCGCGCCGACCAGCACGCGGGACCAGTCGCGGAAGCGCTGCCAGTCCGCCTCCGGCACGCCCAGCATGCGCGCGATCACCGTCACGGGCAGCGCGCGATCACCGTCACGGGCAGCGGGTACGCCAGGTCCTCGACCAGCTCCAGGCCGCCCCGCTCGGCCGCCGCGTCCAGGGCGGCGTCCACGATCGCCTGCGCCTGCGTCGTCAGACGCTCGACCATGCGCGGCGTGAACGCCTTGCTGACCAGGCCCCGGAGCCGGGTGTGGTCGGGCGGGTCCTGCACGAGCATCGAGCGCGTGTCGTCGAGCCCGGGGACCGCCTGGTAGCCCTCCCACCTCGTGCGGTCGGCCAGGAAGCGCGGGTCGCGCAGGACGACCGCGACGTCCTCGTAGCGGGTGAGGATCCACAGCTCCATGAACGGGCTTCGGTGCACCGGCTCCGCCTCCCGCAGCGCGCGGTACGTCGGATAGGGGTCCTCACGTACCTCCGGCAGGAACGGGTTGTACGTCAGGACCTCCATCAGAGCAAGTGGGGGCGGGCCCCCCCTTCCAGAACCCCCCCTCCATCCGGGATGTTGGGGGCGCCTTCGGCGCATCCCTCCGGGTCTGAAGCCGACGCCTCGTGACCTCGGGAAGACGGACTCACACGCAGGGCGGAGCCCGTGCTTACGACCACTCCGGTGTCTGCCAAGTGGCCCTCGACGTCGGTTCCAGCGCCCACCATCCCCCTCAGCGGCCCCGGGGCAGGCCCAGCACCCGCTCCGCGATGATGTTGCGCTGGATCTCGGACGAGCCGGCGTAGATCGTCTCGGCCTGCGACCACATCCAGCTGTACTGCCACTGGCCGTGGTCGACCGCCCACTCGGAGTCCGGCGCCAGCGCGCCGTACATGCCCTCGACGGCCAGCGCGGTCTCCTGGATGCGCTTGTCCATCTCGCTCCAGTAGAGCTTGCTCAGGCTGGCCTCGGGGCCAGGCACCTGGCCCTGCTGGGCGCGCGTCAGGCTGCGCAGGCCGGTCGCCCGGAACACGTGCGCCTCGATCCTGGCCTGCGCCACGCGCTGGCGGACCTCGTCGTCGGCGCCGGCGCCCTGGCGCCGGGCCAGGTCGGCCAGCGCGCTCGCCACGCGCTCGAACCGCGACGCGTTGGCCAGGCCGCTGCGCTCGAACCCGAACGTCGCCATCGCCATCCGCCAGCCGTCGGTCGGGCCGCCGACCACGTCGCGGTCCTCGACCACGGCGTCGGTCAGGAAGATCTCGCAGAACTCGCCGCTGCCGGTCATCTGCACGATCGGCCGGACCTCGATGCCGGGCTGGTGCATGTCCACCAGGAACATCCCGATGCCCTTGTGGGGCGCCGCGTGGGGGTCGGTGCGCGCGAGCAGGAAGCTGCCGTCGGAGTAGTGCGCGCCGCTGGACCAGATCTTCTGCCCGTTCAGCACCCACTTCCCGTCGCGCCGCTCCGCGCGCGTCTGCAGGCCGGCCAGGTCGCTGCCCGCGTTGGGCTCGCTGAAGCCCTGGCAGTAGACGAGCTCTCCGGACAGGATCTTGCGCAGGTACGTCTCCTTCTGCCAGTCGCTGCCGTACACGCTCAGCAGCGGCGCCAGCAGCGAGACGCCCAGGCGCCCGAGGATCGGGGGCGCGCCCGCGAGCGCGACCTCCTCCGCGTACATCGACTGCATCACCGGCGTGGCGCCGCGGCCGCCGCGCTCGGTGGGCCACGCCAGCGTGAGCCAGCCGCCTTCGTAGAGACGTCGCTGCCACTCGCGCTGGATGCCCTCGTCGTCCTCCTCGCGGTAGCCGCCGACGCCCCGGTGCCGCCACTCGGACGGGAGGTTGGTGTCCAGCCAGGACCGGACCTCGGTCCGGAACGCCTCTTCCTCAGGCGTGAAGCTCAAGTCCATGTTCGAAAGCTAACACTCTTTGGTAAGAACACTGGCCATGGCTTCCAACGTGATCTGCGGCCGGTGTTCGGCCCCGCTGGAGCACCCGTCGGCGCCGTGCCGGAACTGCGGCGCGCGGCCCAACTGGACCGCGCTGGAGCGGCGTCGGAAGAGCCCGCTCGCGGCCGCCGCGCTGGCGATCGTGCCCGGCCTCGGCCACCTCTATCTCGGCGAGTGGCGCAAGGCGGCGGGCATCATGGGCGCGGCCGGCCTGCTCGAGTTCGTCGGCCTCGACTTCGACCTGACGGCGGTCGGGGCGGTGATCGGCGTGCCGATGGAGCTGGGCGGCGTCGGGCTCTGGCTCTACAGCATCTTCGACGCCTACCACAGCGCGAAGCGGCTGCGCGGCTACTGAGAGGCGGAGCCGCCCTCGGCGCTGCGCCGACGAGTGGGGCGCTGCGCGGTGCTGGAGCTGCGCCGCCGGCGCGTCGCCGGCGTCGGCGCCACCGCGCGCTGCACCTTGCGCTGGAGCGCGCGCAGCGTCCGGTCCGTGGCGCCGTTCGCCGTCTCCATGCCTCCCGCCGTGAGCCTGGCGAGCTGGCGCTTCAGGCTGCGGTTCTCCTTGATCAACTGAGTGACCATCTCGTTGAGGGTCTCCACCAGCTCCGCGCCCCCGATGCGCTTGCGGCGTGCGGTCGGTGCGGAACGAGCGGCCGACGCGCTACCACCCGGTCGGCCACTGCGGCGCGGCGCCGGCGCGCTGTCTTCCTCTGCCATTGTGTGGCTCCCGTTTGCAGTTGTCCGACGACGAACGACGCGGAGTATATCGCTGTGTTACGCCGCCGCCGGGAGCCCTTGCCTGATCAACTTCTTCAGCCCTTCGCGCGCCAGTTCGTGCGCGGGATTCGCCTTCCTGCTCACGTAGCGCACCACGCGGTGGCCACGCCGGATGCGCTCACGAACCTCGTGCACCGCCACCCGGAAGGTCTCGCTGGAGGGGAAGCGGCTGCGCACCACGGGGGCACAGTCCGTCCGCACCACCACGCGGTGGAGGGGCCAGCGCGCGGCGGCGAGGTCCAGCGCGGCGGCGCAGACGTGCGCCTCCAGCTGGGCGGAGCCGCCCTGGTGGGCGAAGCCGAACGACTCCGTGTACACCGCCCGACCCCTAACAAAAACGGCCAGGCCACATCCGGCCCGGCCGTTCTTGTCGAGCGCCGCATCGACGTAGATAACTAGGCACTCACGCAAGCCTGACACCCCCTGGTACGGAGCACTGGCAGTAGTGTAGCAGCATGTGGGGTCTCATCGGACAACAGCCACCACATATAGGGTCCTTGCGGGCAGCAAGGGGTTCAGCGATACCGGCGCGCCCGCTCCCTGAGACCGCGTACCACCTCGCCGGGCGCCTTCGCCGGCGAGCCGCAGTCGAGCGGCGGCGTCGGGTCGTACTCGATCTGGAGCCCGATCTCGCAGGCCGCCTCGTCGCCGGACACCCGCCGGACGAGCTCGAGCGCGAGATCGATGCCCGCGGAGACCCCCGCCGCGGTCGCGAACTTGCCGTCGAACACGTACCGGTCATCCACCACCTCGACGCCGTACTGGCGCAGCGTGTCCCGGGCGAGCCAGTGCGTGGTCGCCCGCCGCCCCCGCAGCACGCCCGCCTGCGCCAGCAGCAGCGCGCCGGTGCACACCGAGCACACCCAGGCCGACCGCTCGGCGCAGTCGCGGATGAACTCCAGCAGCAGCGAGTGCTTCATCAGCGAGAGCTGGCCCGGGCCGCCGGGAACGACCAGCATGTCGAGCAGCGGCGAATCCGCGAAGGAGACGCTGGCGCTGATCTCGATGCCGCCGTCGGCCTGGACGGGACCCGGCCGGGTCCAGATCAGGTGGGTTCGCGCACCGGGCAGACGGACCAGGACCTCCCACGGGCCGATGAGATCCAGGGGCGTATGTCTTGGATAGACCAGGAGCCCGATGTCCAACCCGTCTCAATTGTCGCGCGTTTGGGAGGGGTCGGAAGCCCAACGAACACCTGACGTTCGGTCAGTCCGCTCGAGCCGGGGGCGTTGCGCATGACGACCCATGCACAACGCAATCTAGCGCGTAGACCCGGCGTTGTCCATGTCCGTTCCCGGATGTCAATCCGCGGCCGGCAGCTCGACTCCCATCGCGTGGTGGCCGCCGTCGGCGTGGATCACCTCGCCGGTGGTGGACGGCAGGTAGTCGCTGAGCAGCGCGCACACCGTCCGGGCGGGCGGCACCGGGTCCGAGGTGTCCCAACCGAGCGGGGCGCGCCGGTTCCAGGCCTCCTCGATCGCGCCGAAGCCGGGCACGCCCTTGGCCGCCATCGTCCGCACCGGGCCGGCCGAGACGGCGTTCACGCGGATGCGGTACCGGCCCAGGTCGCGTGCCAGGTAGCGCACGACCGCCACCAGCGCCGCCTTGCTGACCCCCATCCAGTCGTACGAGGGCCAGGCGTGCACGGAATTGTCGAAGTCCATCGTGACGATCGAGCCGCCGTGGTCCCGCATCACCGGCAGCAGGCCCACCGCGATCTCCTTGAGCGAGAACGCGCTGATCTGGTACGCGGTGGACGCGCTGGGCCAGGGGGTGTTGAGGAAGTTGCCGCCGAGCGCGTCGTCGGGCGCGAACGCGATCGAGTGCACCCAGCCGTCGAGGCGGCCCCAGCGGCGCCGCAGCTCCTCGCAGACGGCCGCGGCGTCCTCCGCCTTCGTGGCGTCCAGCTCCAGCACGTCCGGGGTGGTCGGCAGGCGCTTGGCCATCATCTTCGTGATGTTGGCGACGCGGCCGAAGCTGGTGAGCACGATCTCGGCGCCGGCCTTCTGGGCCTCCTCCGCGATCGAGAAGGCGATGCTCCGCCGGTCGAGCACGCCGGTGACCAGGAGCTTCTTTCCGTCGAGCAGCATGGGGGGCTACTGTACCTCTTCGCCCGTGGCCACCGGGGCCTCGGGGTGGGCCGACCACTCGCTCCACGAGCCCGGGTACAGCCGGGCCCCGGTCAGCCCCGCCACCTCCATCGCCAGCAGGTCGTGGCACGCGCTGACGCCGGAGCCGCAGTAGACGACGACGTCGCGCCCGCCGCCGGCGCCGAGCGCCTCGTACCGCCGGCGCAGCTCGTCGGGCGGCAGGAAGCGGCGGTCGCCGTCGAGGTTGGTGGCCAGGGCCGGCGCGCTGCGGGCGCCGGGGATGTGGCCGGCGACCGGGTCCACCGGCTCGGTCTCGCCGCGGTAGCGCTCGCCCGGGCGCGCGTCCAGCAGCAGCGTGCCCGCGGGCAGCCGGCGGACGTCCTCGTACTCGAGCTTGAGCTCCTCGCGGGGCGCCCCGGCCGCGAAGTCGCCGGGCGCCGGCCGCTCGGGCTCCGTGCTGAGCTCGCCCGGCCAGGCCTGGATGCCGCCGTCCAGCACGGCCGCCCGGTCGTGGCCGAAGTAGCGCAGCATCCACCAGAGGCGGGCCGCGACCGCGCCGCCGCCGTCGTCGTACACGACCGCGGTGGTCTCGGGGCCGACGCCGGCCGCGCGCATGGCGGCCTCGAAGACGGCGGGGTCGGGCAGCGGGTGGCGGCCGCGGCCGGGCTCGTGGCCGCTGATCGCGTTCAGGTCGACGAAGACGGCGCCCGGCACGTGGCCGGCGTCGTAGGCGGCCTGGCCGGACCGGCCGTCCAGGTACCAGCGCAGGTCGACGACCCGCACGTCCGGGTCACGGTGGTGGTCGGCCAGCCAGGCGGCGCTGACGAGCGGTCCAGAGGTCATGGGAGCAACGGTAGCGACCCGGCCCGGGGCGGCCGCTCAGGAACGCTCCAGGACGTGGACGCCGCAGGCGGCGACGTCGGAGCCGACCCAGCCGCCGGCGTTCTCGGCCAGGGCCAGCCGGGCGTCGGGCACCTGGCGCGGCCCGCAGCGGCCCTGCAGCTGCAGCGTCAGCTCCACCACCTGGGCGAGGCCCGTCGCCCCCATCGGGTGGCCGCGGGCGAGCAGGCCGCCGCTGGTGTTGACGGGCACCCGCCCGCCCAGCCACGTCACCCGGTCCACGACCAGGCGCTCGGCGTCGCCGGGCGGGCACAGGCCCACCTCCTCGTAGAGGGCCAGCTCGGCGACGGCGGTCGCGTCGTGGAGCTCCACGACGTCCATGTCCCCCAGGCCCATCCCGGCCGTCTCCTCGGCCTCGCGCACGGCCCGCTGCACGGCCGAGGGCCGGCGCAGGTCGTCGCCGCGGCCGGAGGCCAGCGCCGAGGCCACGATGCGGACCGCCGGCTCGCCGGCCGGCGGCGGGGTCGACGAGAGCACGAGGCAGGCCGCCCCGTCGCTCAACATCGAGCACATCAGCAGGGTGAGCGGGCCGGCCACCTGCCGGGAGGCCAGCACCTCCGCCACCGTCACCGGACGCGTATAGCGGGCGCACGGGTTGAGCGCGCCGTGCTCGTGGTTCTTGACCGAGACCAGGGCCAGGCTCTCGCGGCTGAAGCGGTCCCGGCCGTTCCCGGACGCGAACGCGCCGTACAGGTCCGCGAAGGCGCTGCGCGGGGGCTCCTCGTCCGCGCCGAAGACCTCGACCAGCTCGGTCAGGTCCGTGCTCGCGTTGAGGGCGACCAGCGGCCGGGCCCGGTCATCGCCGCAGACCTTCTCCCAGCCGAGGACGAGCACCCAGTCGTGCATGCCGCCCGCCACCGACTGCCAGCCCAGGTGGAGCGCGGTGGACGCGGTGGCGCAGCCGTTCTCGACATTGACCAGGGGGACCCCGAGCAGGCCCGTATGGCGCAGCACGACCTGCGCCCGGATCGACTCCTGCCCGCTCATGAGGCCCGCGGCCGCGTTGCCGGCCACCGCCGCCTGGACGTCGTGCGGCTCGATGGACGCGTCCCGCAGCGCACCCCGGACCGCCTCCTCGGCCAGGTCGCGGCCGGTGCGCTCGAGGTGCTTGCCGAACCGCGTCATCGACACCCCGCGGATCCAGACGTCTCTCATGCTCGCGCGCGCCCCTCAACCCCCGAGTGACCGGAGAGCTTGACCCTAACTTGCTGCGTGCTCGCTGTCAAGTCCTACTTGCTGACCAACAAGTAGTGCGTTCGGGCCGCGGACACGTGGTGTCCAGGGCTCAGCCGTGGACGACGCGCGTGTGGTGGCAGAAGTGGACGTGCCGGGGACGGGCGTCGTGGAGGCGGCGCAGCGAGGCGCTCCAGGCGTCATGGTCGGCCGCCTGGCCGGGCGGCAGCTCGTCGGCGCCGGCCTCGGGCTGGCCGTAGATGGCCGGCGTGTACGCCGCGTCGCCGATCAGGATCTCCTCCCCGTCCCCGTCGATCACCACGGACTGGTGGCCGGTGGTATGGCCGGGCGTCGCCACGACGCGGACGCCGGGCAGCACCTCGGCGTCACCGTCGAGCAGCTCGAAGCGGGCGCCGGCGAAGTCGAACCAATCGGTCAGCCAGCGGGCCTCGCGGCGGGCGCGGTCGAGCTCGACGCGCTGGACGTAGAACGGCGCGTGCTTGAACACCGCGTTCTGGCCGCAGTGGTCGAAGTGGAGGTGCGTGTTGACCACGAACTTGATGTCGCCGGGCACCAGGTCGTGGTCGCCCAGCGCCTCGGCCGCGGTCCGGTTGACCACGCGCCAGTCCGTCAGCAGGCGGTCGGGACCGCCGACGCCGGTGTCGATCAGCATCGCCCCCTTCGGGTGCAGCACGACGAACCCGTGGACGGGCCACTCCTCGCGCTGATGGGGCCCGCGCAGGCTGGCCAGGTGCAGCCGGCGGATCTCGAGGCCTATAGCGGCACCCCGACCATCAGGAGGACGAACAGGGCCGCGAGGTACAGCGACGAGTACCCGTACAGGCGCCGCGTCCAGCCCGCCCTGGCCAGGTCGAGCGCCGCCAGGGCCACCAGGCCGACGCCCAGTAGCGCGGCGCCGACCAGGTACACCAGGCCCTCCGCGCCCGTGAAGAACGGCACCAGGCTGACGGCGGCGGTGGCCGCCGCGTAGATCAGGCTCTGCCGTTTGGTGGGGCCGTCCCCGGCCACCACCGGCATCATCGGCAGGTTGGCCCGCTCGTAGTCGCGCCGCATCAGCTGCGCCAGCGCCCAGAAGTGGGCCGGCGTCCAGAGGAAGATCACCAGGAACAGCGAGATGGCGGTCAGGTCCAGGCGGCCGGTCACGGCCGCCCAGCCGACGAGCGGCGGGATCGCCCCGGCCGCGCCGCCGATCACGATGTTCTGGGTGGTCCACCGCTTCAGCCACAGCGTGTAGACGAAGACGTAGATCACCGTTCCGCTCAGCGCCAGGACGGCGGCGAGCAGGTTGGTCAGGCCCAGGAAGACCGCGAACGCGGCCACGTTGAGCGCCACGCCCAGCGCCAGCCCGTGCCAGGCCGGGATGCGCCCGTCCGGGATCGGCCGGCGGCGCGTCCGCTTCATCACGGCGTCGATGTCCCGGTCGAGCCAGCAGTTGATCGCGTGGGCGCCGCCGGCGGCCAGCGTCCCGCCGAGCACGACCGCCAGCACCTCCGCCGGACGGGGGAGTCCGCGCGCCGCCGGCACCATCGGCCCGACCGCGGTGCCCACCAGCAGGAGGACGATGCGGAGCTTGAGGAGGCTGAGGTAGTCACGGAGCACGTCCCACGCACCGCGCGCGGCGGCTCCTGGGAGGGCTGCCTGGCTCATGGCTGGAAGTCTATCCACCCCCGAGGTTCGACAGGTGGGCGCTCAGGATGTCCGCGGTGAGCGCGCCCGGATATCGCGAGGCGACGGTGCCGTCCGGCCGGACGAAGATCGAGGTGGGATACGCGGCGACGCCGTACCCGGCCGCCACGTGGCCGCCGTCGTCGAGCAGGACGGGCGCGTGCACGTGGAGGGACGCGACGAACGCCCGCGCGCCGTCCACCCCGTCCACCGGGTCGACCAGGACGAGGCGCACGTTCGGGTGGGCGTCCGCGTACGACTGGAGCAGCGGCATCTCCTGGCGGCAGGGCGGGCAGCCCGACCACCAGAAGTTGACGATGACCGGCTGGCCGCGGAGCTGCTCGAGCGACAGCCGCGACCCGTCGAGCGCGGGCAGGGTGAACGCGGGCGCCGGCTCGCCGAGCGACGTGGCGCCAGCCGCCGCCAGCGTGCGCAGGCTGTCCACGACCTGCGGCGCCCCCCAGCCCTGGCCGTGGCCGTTCAGGAGCGTCCGGCCGGGGCCGTCGAGCTGCTGGAGGAGCGGGCCGGGCAGCGTGCCGCCGACGTCGGGCGCGCCGCTGAACGCGGACCGGATGAACCCGTACCGGTCCACGAGCACCAGCGCGGAGGTGTGCGTGTCGCCGGCGGACAGCGACACGCCGAGCGGGGACCAGAACGAGGTCACGTCGTCCACCTGGCCGGTGGCGAACGTCCAGCCGGCGCCGATGCCGGTCCGGTACGCGGACAGGACGCTCCGCGTGTCGGTGGCCGGGTCGGTGGTGACCTCGAGCAGCCGGACGTCGCGGGCCACCTTCTGGAGCTGGAACAGCAGGCCGGTGTAGAGCGGGCACGTCTCGTGGCACGTGGTGTGGAAGGCGGCGATCACGGTGTCGCGCCCGAGCAGCGCGGCCCGGTCGAGCGACTGGCCGTCCTGGTCCACCAGCCGGAAGTCGGCCAGCGGCGTCAGGCGGCCGGACAGCTCCTGCAGGAGGCTCTTCGCCTTCTCCAGTTTCGAGCCGGCCGCTTCTCCGGCGACGAGGTAGGCCGTCTTCGAGGAGACGGAGCTCGAGGCCTTCCCGCCTTCTCGCTCGATCAGCTTGTGGATCTCGTCGCGCGAGAAACGATTCAGCGTCCCGGTGACGACGACGGTCTTGCCGGCCAGCCGGTCGCCGGTGGCGGAGGCGACGAGGACCATGGCGCTGCCCGGTTGGGCGGCGCGAGGGACCAGGAGCAGCGCCAGGGCGATGAGGATGCCGACGCCGCAGGCCGCGAGCGACAGGAGTCTGAGCCGCTTCAGAACGAGCCGAGTCTACGCCGGCCCGTCACGCGGCCCGCGTGACGGAAACCACGCAAATTCCTAGAGGGAGCCGCCCTCCACCCGATCCGGCAGGGGCCGCGCCCAGCCGAACCGGTCCAACTCGTCTACGGCGTCGGGATCGACCGGGATGTCGCCGCTGCGGATCCGGTCCGCGAGCCGGCGCCGCAGGCGCACCCGATCGGCGTCGGTGAGCGTGGGCCCGCAGGGACTTGCCTGTGTGGCGTGATCCGGGTCCGGGTGCCGATCTGTGCGCTCCATCGCATGACCATCGCACAGGGCGGGCTGGTGGGACAGGACGCGCCGCAGGCGCCTCGCGCCCGGCGCGGCTGCGCTCGGTGTGAGTCACACCTCCCCGCCGTAGCGCGCCGCCAGCTCGTCCACGTACGCCGTGAACTGGTCCGCCAGCGCCGGGCTCTCGATCTCCAGCACGTTCTCCGCGTTGTCCTCGCCGCTGTGCGAGAAGTTGAAGCTGCCCACGAACACCGTGTCGTCCGCGACCAGGCACTTCGCGTGCATGAAGTCGTGCACCGAGCCCGCGCTGTACGGCGTGGACCGCTTCGCCCCCCACCGCATCCCGGCCCGCACCGTCTCCCACGCGGCCCGCTTCCAGCTCGACTCCGCGCGCCGCGCCCACTGCCACATCACCTCGTCCATCTGCGTCCCGTCGCAGCAGCCGGCGAGGTCGAGACCGGGCCGGCCCAGCGCCTCCGCCAGGCTGCCGAGGATCGGGCCCGACGTGACGACCGGCGAGCACACGCGCAGCCGCCGGCCCGCCGTGGCGATCCGCTGCGCGATCTCGTGGACCAGCTTGGGCGCCCGCGCCGGCGTGAAGTAGGCACGCACGCGCAGCCCGGGCTCCGGCTGGAACCACGTCGCCGGCTGGTGCCCGGACCGGCGCACCGAGCGCGTCGCCCAGAGCTCCTCGAAGTCCGCGCGGTACATGCCGGCGACTCCGGGGTCGGCCAGCCGCAGGATGACGTTCTCCTCGCGGGTCCAGCTGTCGTTCGTCCAGTTGGTGGACCCGGTCCACACCGACGCCTCCGACGTGCCCGCGTCGATGACGGCGTACTTGTGGTGCATCAGGTCGGGCGCCCCCGGCACGGCCCGGCTGGCGACCCGCAGGCTGTGCAGGTAGTCGTAGTCCACGAAGCCGGGAGGCGGCAGTGGACGGGCACGCCGGCGTTCCTGGTTGAAGACGAGGCGGACCGCGACCCCGCGCGCCCGGGCCTCGTGGACGGCCTGGCGCACCAGGTCGCCGGGCGCCGTGTCCAGCTTCAGGTCGTAGATCGCGATGTCGAGCGTCCGCCGGGCCCGGCACAGGTGTCCGGCGAGCAGCTCGGCGACGGCGGCCGCCGACTGACCGCCATCCGTGAGGAACGTGACGCCCAGCACCATCCGCGCAGGGTAGGGGAACTGCGTGTCGTCAAGCTGTAGTCAAGTCTTGGGCCATTCGTACGGCTCCTGATCGACAAGGAGGCGGAAGATCATGGCCATTACGAAATGGGCCCAATCCTGAGCCCACCGGTGTCAAACCTGAGGAGGAGTCACGTGCGCAAGTACATGTCCATCGGCCTGACCACGTTAGTGTCCCTGTCCGCGCTGATCTGCCTGGCGCTGGCGGCGGGGGCTGACGGGACGGGCCCGGGCTAGACCGGAGCGATCCTGGCCGCGTGGCATTCGCCGCACCAACGTGTAGAGTGCTTTCTCGTGGTGATTCGGCAGCCACGCGGCCCCCGCTCTGGAATCGAGATCGACACGGTCGTTTTGCGACGGGCGCGGCTGGACGCCGGCATGAGCCTGGCCGACGTGGCCGGGCGCGAGCTCACGCGGCAGGCGGTGCACCTGATCGAGTCCGGCAAGGTCCGGCCGACCGCGCGCAGCCTGAGCCTGATCGCGTCGCGGCTCGGCGTGCCCGAGGCGGCGCTGCTGCCGCCCCCGGGCCCGGACTCCGACCAGCGCGTGATCGGCGACCTGGAGCGGCTCACCGAGCTCCAGGACCACGTCGCCGTCCGCGACCAGGCCCGCCGTCTGATCGCCCTGGGCGGCACGCCCGAGCGCACCGCGTTCGCGCACCACTACGCGGGCCGGGCGCTGTACGCGCTGGCCGAGCCCGTCGAGGCGGTGGTGCACCTGCGCGAGGCGCGGGACCGGTTCGAGGCGCTGCGCAACCACTGGTGGGCCGCCGAGTCGATGGACTGGGAGGCGATCGCCCTCAACATGCAGGAGGACCCGAAGGCGCTGCGGGTCGGGCGGCGCGCCCTGCGCCGGTACCGCACGCTGGAGCCGCGCCGGCCGGAGACCGAGGCGCGGATCCTGGAGCACCTGGGCACCATCTGCTACGTCCGCCGCGACTACGAGCGCGGCCGCGACTACTACGAGGAGGCCCTGGAGGTCGAGGGCGGGGTGCGGGAGCTGACGCGCATCGCCCGCGTCTACCACGGCATGGCGATGTGCCACCACGGCCTGCGCGACCTCCGCACGGCCCGCGAGCTGCTGTTCAAGGCGCTCACGCTCTACGAGGCCGAGCAGCGGATCGCGCCGGCGCCGATGCGGATGGACCGGCCGCGCGCCGAGGCCGACATGGGCCTGGTCCTGATGCACGAGGGCGAGCTGGAGCGGGCCGAGCAGTTCCTGCGCGACGCGCTGGACCACTACGCCGCGGCCGGGATCGAGCGCCTGCAGAGCCACACGCTGCTGACGCTCGGCGAGCTGCGCCAGCGGCAGCGGCGGTTCGACCAGGCGCTCGACTTCGTGATCGAGGCGATCGACTGCGCGCTGTCGCACGGCGAGATGCTGACGGCCGCGACCGGCTACCGGCAGCTCGGCGAGCTGTACGGCGCCCGGGCGGACCACGACCTGGCCGACTCGGCCTTCCAGCGCGCGTTCGGCATGCTCCAGGAGGCGGGCATGGAGGAGCGCGTCGGCGAGGTCATGCAGGCGTACGAGCGCGTGCTGGCGGAGCGCCGCGAGGCGCGGCGCCGCTCCCGGACCGTCAGCGCCTAGCCTGGCCGCGACGCCGGGCGATGGCCCCGCTTGCCCGCAAGCGGGGCAGTAGACGGGCCTGGGCTCCGCCCGCGCCGTGCTTCCAGGCTTGCCATGAGATAGGCAGGACGCTGCCACCCCCCGAGGAGGGAAGGGTTGAAGTGTCGATACTTGCACGCCTCCAGAGGTGGGGAGACGTTGAAGTTCCGACACTTCAACCTCTCCCCGGCCTGCATCCCGACGCCAGCGGCCCGGGTCCCGGCGCCCGCGAGCTCTGCGAGCGGGTGCTGGGTGGCCGCGGTGTCAGCCACCTCCTCCTCATGGCAAGCCGGGACGGGCTATGGGGGCGGAGCCTGGAAGCACGCGGCGGGCGGCGTCGCGGCCGGTCAGCTGCCTCTGACGGGCCTTCATCGCGCCGGTCTCCAGGGCTGCCCCGATGGTCAGCAGCTGGCCTAGCCGCCGACCAGGCGGCCCGGCATCACCGCCACCGGCGACCCGTCGGCCAGGAACGCCGACGTCGGCGCCGCCGCCAGCGCCGCGGCGAAGCCCGGGCCGTACAGGCGCTCGGCGTCGCAGTCCACCCTCGGCTCGGCCCGGCTCACGTTCCAGCGCGGGTGCACCACCTCGTACTCCACCGTGCCCCGGCCCGTCTTGGCGTAGCCCCAGTAGTGCTCGGTGATGAACTCCTGCTCCGATTCCGGCTCCGGCAGCTCCGCCGCCGGCTCGGGCGCCACCTCGATCCCCTGCCAGCGGCCGCCGTACCGCCACTCGTACGCGACCGCCGCCGCCTCCACCCGGTGGCGCATGGGGACGCTGCTGTACCGCTCGCCGTAGCGCAGGCGGGCCGCCAGCGCGACCGTCGGCAGCGGCACCAGCTCACGGACGAACGTCACCGCGCGGCGCCGCTCCCCGTCCGCGTCGCGGCTGACGTAGAAGCGCAGGTTGACCTCCTCGAACCGCGCGTGGAACGGCACCCGCCATCCCATCACGCGCACGTCGAGGAAGAGGAAGCCGACCAGGCTGACGAAGCAGCGGCCGCCGAAGCGGTCCAGCTCGGTGCCGGCCGGCACCAGCGGCCGCAGCAGCTCCGGATCGACCTCGTAGTTGACCATCGCCAGGTGCCGCCACTGGGCGCGCAGGAAGGGATGCTGCTCCACGGTGCGGACATGGTGACCGATCGGCCTCAGAGCCGGGCGACGGACTCGGCCAGGCGGTCCACCTGGTCCAGGCCGGCCACGGTCGGGAACAGCACCAGCTCGTCGCAGCCGGCCTCCGCGTAGCCGGCGCAGTACGCCGCGACCGCCTCCGGCGTGGCCAGCAGCCCCGCCTGGATCCGGCCCGCCGCCGCCCCCGTGAACGCGTAGTAGTGGCCCAGGTCGCGCCGGCCGGCCTCCGCGGCGCCCGGCCCGAGCGCGAAGTAGCCCAGCCCCCACAGCCGCGGCCGGCCCGGCCGGCCGGCATCGCTCCACGCGGCCAGGACCCGCTCCGCCGCCGCCCGGAACGCCCGCGGCGAGCCGCCGCCGTGACAGTAGCCGGCCGCGTACCGGGCCGTGCGCGCCAGCGCCGCGTCGGCCGCCCCGCCGACCACGACCTCCACCCCGTCCGGGAGGCGGTCGAGCAGTCCGGCCAGCTGTGCGTCGAGCAGCCGGCCCCGCCTGGCGAACGGCAGGCCCGCCGCCTCGTAGTCGTCGCGGCGGGGACCCGCGCCAAGCCCCAGCGTCAGCCGGCTCCCGGCCAGCGCGGCGACGGTGGCCGCCTGCCGGGCCAGCACG
This sequence comes from Chloroflexota bacterium, assembly GCA_005880175.1. The sequence continues at coordinate 1,644 of VBJR01000231.1, read as the reverse complement.
GCCGCGCCGCCGCGCAGCGGCCCCACGACCAGCAGCGCCGCCAGCCGCACCCGCCCGGTGACGGCGGCGGCCGCCGCCAGCGCGGTCAGCGCCTCCAGGCTGTCGTACGCGAGCCGGTCGTGGACCCCGAGCGAGGCGAAGCCGGCCGCCTCGGCGCGCCGGGCCCACGCGGGCGTCAGCGTGGCGGGCGCGCCGGCGATGGCCGTCGGGAGGCCGACGCCGATCCGCATCAGGCCGGCCGGACCGCGTCGAGCAGGCAGCGCGAGGCGCGCCCGGCCAGCAGGATGGTGCGGGCGTCCTCCAGGCCGCCCACCCCGCCGGCCGCGATGGCCGGCACCCCGGCCTCGGTCTCGACCTTCCCCGCCAGCACCGCCTGGAAGCAGCGGCCGTAGGGCGGGACGGCGCGGGGCGTGGTCTGGCCGCCGAGCGCCATCACGAAGTCCGCCCCGTGGTCCCGGAGCAGCCGGGCGGCGGCGAGCGCGTCGGCCTCCGACAGGCCGCCCGCCTGCCAGTCGCAGACCGAGATCGCCACGGCCAGCTCCCCGGTGAACGCGGCCCGGGCGGCGTCGAGCACGGCCAGCGGGAACCGCATCCGGTTGGCGAGCGGGCCGCCGTACGCGTCGGCGCGGTGGTTGGTCAGCGGCGACAGGAACGTGGCCAGGAGGTAGCCGTGGCCGAAGTGGAGCTGGAGGAACCGGAACCCGAGCTCGGAGGCCCGCCGGGCGGCCGAGGCGAAGTCCTCGCGGACGCGCTCCATCTCGGCCGCGTCCATCGCCCGCGCGATCGCCGAGCCCGGCCCGTACGGCAGCGCCGAGGCGGCCAGGAGCGGCCACGCCTCCCCGGCGGGCAGCGGCCGGTCGAGGCCCAGCCGGCGCGGCCGGCAGGCGCCGCGCGGCCCCGCGTGGCCGAGCTGGGCGCCCAGCGGCAGCCGCCGGGCCAGGCCGGCGTAGTCCTCCAGCCGCCCGTCCTCCACGCTCACCCGGCCGTCCTCCGAGACGGGCAGCAGCCGGGTGAGCGCCAGCGGGTGGCCGCCGGCCAGGCGCGCCAGCTCGTCGAGGTCGCCCCCCGCCGGCTCGACCGCGATCAGCCGCTCGCGCACGTCGAGGTCCGCCGCGCCCTCCACGGCGGCCACGTACCCCGGGTCCCGCGTCGCCAGCGTGTCGTAGCGGAACTGGCTGCGGGTCAGGAAGTGGAAGCTGAACCGCTCCGGTGGCCACGCGGTCCAGCGCCGGAAGCCGGCCCACCAGTCGAAGCTGGTCCCCGCCATCGCCTGGATGTGCTCGACGCGCGGCCGCCGCTCGTCCTCGTACGCGACCAGGGCCGCCTCCACGTCGCCCGGGAAGCGGTCCAGCGCCTGGCTGAGCGCGAGCCCGTCCTCCATCGCCATCTTCGTCCCCGAGCCGACCGAGAAGTGCGCCGTGTGGGCGGCGTCGCCGAGCAGCACGACCCGGCCGTGGTGCCACGAGGCGCAGCGCACCGTCCGGAACCGCTGCCAGCTCGAGCGGTTGGCGAGCAGGCGGTGGCCGTCCAGGTGGCCGCGGAACAGCCGCTCGCAGTAGGCGATCGTCTCGGCCTCGCCGAAGCCGTCGATGCCGGCCCGGCGGAACGTCCCCTCGTCCGTCTCGACGATGAACGTCGCCCGGT
>VBJR01000328.1 GCA_005880175.1 Chloroflexota bacterium | reverse complement strand
CAGCTGCCGGACGGCAAGCTCGAGGAGATGGCGGCCCACTACAAGTACGCGAACGGCGAGGACTTCCTGGCCGCCATCGGGTACGGCGACGTCTCGCCCCACTCGGTCGTCATGCGCATGGCGCTGACGCGGGGCGACGACGGCGACGAGCTGCGGGCGATCCCGCTCATCCCCCAGGTCCGGCCCACGCCGCGGGTGCTGGTGCGCGGCGAGCGAGGCATCCTCACCCGGGTGGCGCCGTGCTGCCAGCCGGTGCCCGGCGACGCGATCACGGGCTTCACGACCCGGGGCAAGGGGGTCAGCGTGCACCGGATGGACTGCGTGAACGCCGTCAACAGCCCGGACGCCGACCGCCTGGTGCCGGTGGACTGGGACATGGAGGCGTCGCAGCTGTACCCGGTGTCGATCAAGATCGAGGCCTGGGACCGGACCGGCCTGCTCCGCGACATCGCGACGGTGGTGGCGGAGCAGCGGATCAACATGTCGGCCGCCTCGGTCCACGTGTACGACGACAAGACGGCGGTCGTGTCGGCGACCGTGGAGATCGACTCGCTGTCCCAGCTCTCGCGCCTGCTCGAGAAGCTGGAGCAGGTCCGCGACGTGCACACGGTGGCCCGCGAGGCCACGGCCCCGGCGGCCCGGTAGACTCCCGGTTCTCATGACCGAGCAGCGGCTCCACGTCCAGGCCACGGCCGACCGGCAGTTCGGCACCAACTCCTATCTCGTCGAGGACGAGGCGACGCACGACGCCGTCGTGATCGACGCCAACCTCGAGCCCGAGCTGATGGTCGACCTCGTCCAGCGCCGGGGAGCCACCGTCCGCGCCATCCTGCTCACCCACACGGACATCGACCACATCGCGGGCCTGACCCGGCTCCGCGCCGCGTTCGGCGACGTCCCGATCGCGGTCCACGACGCCGAGCGCACCGTCATCACCGAGGGCGTGCCCCTGCGCCGCGAGTTCCCCAACGCGCTGCCCTCGTTCGACAACGTGGACGCGCTGGTACCCGGCGAGACGTACGTGGCGGGCTCGCTCGCCTTCGACGTCATGCACACGCCCGGCCACAGCCCGGGCGGGGTCACGCTCCGCATCCAGGACAAGCTCTTCACCGGCGACGCGCTGTTCGCCGGGTCGATCGGCCGTTCCGACTTCAGCAACAGCGACGGCGCCGCCCTGATCGCCGGCATCAAGGAGCACCTGATGGCCCACCCGGACGACCGCCTGGTCTTCAGCGGCCACGGGCCGGTCAGCACGATCGGCCAGGAGCGCCGCTACAACCCGTTCCTGTGAACCGGCTCTGGCGGATCCTGCACCACCTCTTCGGCGACGACCCGCCGCCGCGCCCGACCGGCCACGTGCCGCACCGCCTGCACCGCGGCCACCATCGCCAGCACGGGCGCGGGCACGGCCACCACGAGCCCGGCGACGAGGCGGGCCGCGAGGCCGACGAGCAGGTTTCCGACGCCGCCGACGACGGCCCCGCCCCGACCTCGCACCACGGGCACTGATCGCGGCAGCGCCGCCGGGCACCTCCGTACACTCCGCCCATGCCCACTCCCATCAAGGCGGCCCGCGGCGTCCGCGACATCCTGCCCGCCGAGCGGGCGGCGTTCGCCGTCGTCGAGCACGCCGCGCGGGAGGAGGCCCGCCGCTACGGCTACCAGGAGGTCGAGGTCCCGGTCATCGAGCCGGTCGAGCTGATCGAGCGCGGCGTCGGCGGCGACACGGACGTCGCGCGCAAGGAGCTGTACCGGCTCGAGCCGCACGGCGACGGCGAGAGCGCGGCGGACGCCGGAGCCCGGCTGGTCCTGCGCCCGGAGGCGACCGCCAGCATGGTCCGGGCGTACTTCCAGGGCGGGCTGAACCAGGGGCCGCAGCCGGTACGGCTGTTCACCATGGGCCCGTTCTTCCGCCACGACAAGCCGCAGCACCTCCGCTTCCGCCAGTTCGTCCAGTTCGACGTCGAGGTGATCGGCGACGGCTCGCCCGCCTACGACGCCGAGGTGATCGAGCTGACCTCGGCCTGGCTGGCGGCCATGGGCATCCAGAACGTCAGCCTGGAGCTGAACAGCATCGGCGACGAGAACTGCCGGCCGCAGTACCTCCGCGCGCTGCAGGACTACTACCGGCCCCTGAAGGACCGGCTGCACCACGACTGCCAGCGCCGCGTCGAGGACAACCCGCTCCGCCTGTTCGACTGCAAGGAGCCGCGGTGCCAGCCGTTCAGGGCCGCGGCCCCGAGCATCACGGACCACCTCTGCGCGCCGTGCGCAGCCGCCTTCGAGGAGGTGAAGTCGTTGCTGGACGCCGCCGGTCTCGAGTACCGCCTCAACCCCTATCTCGTGCGCGGCCTGGACTACTACACCAGGACCGTGTTCGAGTACCAGCACCAGGCGCTGGGCGGGGCCCAGAACTCGCTGGGCGGCGGCGGCCGGTACGACGGCCTGGCGGCCGCGCTCGGCTACCCGGGCACGCCCGGCGTCGGGTTCGCCGGCGGGGTCGACCGGGTGGCGTACATGCTCCAGGAGGAGCTCGGCAAGGTCACCCCCCCGGCGGTGGCCGAGGTGCTGGTGCTGCCGATGGAGGACGGGCTGGACAGGGCGGCGAGCCAGGTGGGCCGGCTGGTCCGGGCCGTGCGGACCACGGCGGTGGACTACAGCAGCCGCAGCCTGCGGGCCAAGATGAAGGCCGCCGACAAGTCCGGCGCGCGGTGGGCGCTCATCATGAACGCCGACGAGGCGGGGCGGCGCGTGGCCCAGCTCAAGGACCTGGTCAGCGGCGACCAGCGCGAGCTGGCGTGGGACGACCTCGCGGAGGCCCTGGCATGAGTGGCTTCAGCGGCCCGCGGGCCGGCGCCCTGCGCGCGTCCGACGTCGGCCGGGAGGTGGAGCTCCACGGCTGGGTCGGCCGCCGCCGCGACCACGGCGGCCTGATCTTCGTCGACCTGCGCGACCGCTGGGGCGTCGTCCAGGTCGTGTTCAACCCGGCGACGGCCCCGGCCGCCCACGAGGTCGCGGCCGGGGTGCGGGCGGAGTACGTCGTGCGCGTGGTCGGCATCGTCCAGCGCCGGCCGGAGGGCTCTGACAACCCGAACCTGCCCACGGGCGAGGTCGAGGTGCAGGTCGACACGCTGACGATCCTCTCCACGTCGACGCCGCTCCCGTTCCAGCTCGACGACGAGAACGTCGACGACAACGTCCGCATGCGCTACCGGTGGCTCGACCTCCGGAGGCCGAAGCTGCAGCGGAACATCCGTCTCCGCGGGCAGATGGTCGGGGCGAGGGGGCGCGCGACTTCCTGGTCCCCTCGCGCCTGCACCCGGGCGAGTTCTACGCGCTGCCCCAGTCGCCGCAGCAGATGAAGCAGCTGCTGATGGTGGCGGGCGTCCAGCGGTACTACCAGATCGCCCGCTGCCTGCGCGACGAGGATCTCCGCGCCGACCGGTCGGCCGAGTTCACCCAGCTCGACGTCGAGATGTCCTTCACCGACGAGGAGGACGTGTTCGAGATCATCGAGGGCTGGATCGGCCGGCTCTGGAAGGAGATCCTGGACGTGGAGCTGCCCCGGCCGTGGCCGCGGCTGCCGATGGGCGAGACCCTGCTCCGCTACGGCACCGACAAGCCGGACCTCCGCTACGAGCTGGAGATCGCCGACCTGGGCGAGGCGCTCGCCGGCACCCAGGCCCGGATCTTCCGGTCGGCGCTGGACGGCGGCGGCGCCGTTCGCGGCCTGGCGGTGCCGGGCGGCCGGGACATGACGCGGCGCGAGCTGGACGAGCTGGTCGCGATCGCGAAGGGCGCCGGCGGGGCCGGCCTGGCCTGGCTGCCGGGCGGTCCGCTGGACAAGTTCCTGACCCCGGCCGCCGGGCCGAGAAGATCATGGGCCTGATCCGGGTCGAGATCGCGCGCCGGCGGAAGCTGGTCCGCGAGGGCGAGTGGCGGTTCCTGTGGGTGCACCCGATGTTCCTCTTCGAGGAGGACGACGAGGGCAACCTCACGTACGGGCACCACCCGTTCACGCGCCCGAGGGAGGAGGACCTGCCCCTGCTGGCGGAGCGCCCGTACGACGTGCGCGCCCACGCGTACGACATCGTGTGCAACGGCTACGAGCTGGCCAGCGGCAGCCTCCGGATCCACGACCGGGCGCTGCAGGAGCGGGTGTTCGAGATGCTGGGCCTGAGCCCGGAGACGATCCAGGCGCGGTTCGGCCACCTGCTGGAGGCATTCGAGTACGGGGTGCCGCCCCACGGCGGGATCGCGCCGGGGCTGGACCGGATCGTGATGCTGCTCGCGGGCACGGACAACATCCGCGACGTCATCGCGTTCCCCAAGACCCAGTCGATGGTGGACCTGATGATGGACGCCCCCTCGCCCGTCGAGGAGGTGCAGCTCCGGGAGCTGGGCATCCAGCTGCGGCGGCCGCGTTAGAGAACCCCGCGGAACGGGTACCATATCGCTGTTCCCGCTGGGGACGAGGGTCACAGTGCGCGTTGCCCAACAGCAAACCCGAAGGGACCCCGGGGTCTCGGGTGCCGCCCAGATGCCCGCTGAGACGGTCGCCCTCGTTCCGGCGGGGCGCCCCAGGCGCCCCGAGCGGTCTTGACCCCACACTCGCCGGCGGCCCGCCGCGCGAAGGGGGACATCCGCCGGCGGTTGGCCCCCTTGGGAGCCGTGTTCAGGCACACTCGCCGGCGGTTGGCCCTGTCCGGTGGCACGGCCGCCCAGTCGTGCCGTTGATCGGCTGGGTGCCGCCCGCGCTGCTGCTCGCGGTGCCCTTCACCCTGCTCCTGGCCCAGCTCCTCCACGCCCTCTGGCACAGCGGGCGCTGCCGCTATCGGGCCGTCCTGCTCCTCACCGTCGCCGGCGTCGGGCTCGGGCAGCTGTGGGACGTCGTCGGCCTGCCCGCGCTGCGGCTGGGCCAGCTCGACATGCTGCCCGCGATCCTCTTCGCGAGTGGGCTCCAGGTCTTCGGCAGGCGCCTGTCCCTAAGATTGCCGTAGCTTCAGCCCACGGTTTGGCCTGGCTGTCGTCGAGGTATGTGAGTTGGTGAACTTCCTGTATATCGCCAGTGGGTTCGCGGTGCTGATCGTGGCGGTGTTCGCCGCGTACGCGCTGTGGCGGTTGGGCCGCGCGCTGGCGAGACTGGAAGAGACCCTGATGACAGCAGACGAGGCGCTCAGAGAGGTGGTCCCGGAGGTGCGCGACGGGCTCGGCAACGTGAACGACATCACGGCCGGCATGAACGTCGCCCTGCGCACCGCGGGTGTCGGGGCCACCCGGCTGACCGAGGCCGCGGGCCGGTCTTCCGACCGGGCATCCGCCACCTTCTACGGGGTGCGGGTCGCGGCCGGGAGCCTGTGGCGCAGCTTCGCTCGTCTCGATGGACCGAAAGGAGGTCGACCCAATGGCAGATGACGATGAAGAGAGCGGCGGCGGTTTCGGCTGGGGCCTGATCGTCGGCGTGGCGCTGGGCCTGGTCGCCGGCGTGTTCCTGGCCTCCGGGCCGGGGCGGGGCCAGGTCGAGAACCTGCGCGCCCGCACGATCGAGCTCACCGGCAGCGCACGGCGGGTCGCCAGCGACCCGGAGCATCCCATCGGCCGCGCCATCAACGACGGCATCAGCGCCGCCCGCCGGCGCCGCGAGGAGCTGGAGCGCGCGGCCCGCGGCCTGCGCCAGGAGGGCACCCAGGCCGCCGAGGAGGTGGCGCCGGATGCCTGAGGCGGAGACGCCCGAGGCGACGCCCTCCAGCATGACCGAGCTGAAGGTGCCGGCCCAGACCGAGTTCATCGGCCTCGCCAGGCGGGTGGCCACCTCGCTGGGCGGCCTGCTCGGGTTCAACCTGGAGAAGATCGACGAGATCAGCATCGCCGTCACCCAGGCCTGCGGGAGCGTCATCCAGGACGCGGCCGAGGCATGGGGCCCCGGCGCCACGCTGCGGCTCAGCTTCTCGCCGACCGAGGACAGCCTGCTCGTGGACATCGAGGCGATCGCGCCATCGTCGCGCGAGGCGCTGCGCCAGGTCCCGCGCAAGCAGCCCGTCCGCGACCGCCAGCGCGCCGCGCTGGAGATGCAGCGCGCGCTCGAGATGGAGATGATCCGGCTCTTCGTGGATGACTTCCGGCACCAGGTCGACGCCGGCCGGCGTCAGATCCGGTACCGCATGGTGAAGTACCTGGTCAGTTGAGTCAGCCGCAGCCCGAGCCCAACGCGACCCCCGGCGCGTCGGTCACGCCCCAGCGCGAGGAGCTGCGGCGGCTGCATCGCCGCTACGCCGAGACGGACGACCCGCGCGAGCGGGACCGGATCCGCGAGCAGCTGGTTCGCGGCTACGAGAGCCTGGTCCACTTCCTGGCCCGACGCTTCCAGAACCGCGGCGAGCCGCTGGAGGACATCGTCCAGGTCGGCTTCCTGGGCCTGATCAAGGCGATCGACCGGTTCGACCCGGACCTCGGCAACGAGTTCACCACGTTCGCCACGCCCACGATCCTGGGCGAGATCCGCCGCTACTTCCGCGACAAGGGCTGGGCCATCCGGTTCCCGCGCCGGCTCCAGGAGCTGTACCAGCAGGTGGTGCGGACGAACGAGGAGCTGAAGAACGAGCTCAACCGGCAGCCCACCGTGGCCGAGGTCGCCGAGCGCCTCGGGGTCGAGCAGGAGGACGTCCTGGAGGCGATGGAGATGAGCTCCGCCCTCACTCCGGTCTCCATCGACGCGACCGTCGGCGGCAACGACGCCGAGGGCGGCCGCCAGCTCGGCGAGTCCGTCGGCAGCGAGGACCCGAACCTGGACCGGGTCGAGATGCGCGAGGTGCTGGAGCGCGCCATGCAGCACCTGAACGAGCGCGAGCGCCGGATCATGATCATGCGCTTCTTCGAGGAGATGTCCCAATCCGAGGTCGCCAAGCGCCTCGGCATCAGCCAGATGCACGTGTCCCGCCTCCAGCGGGCCGCGCTGGAGCAGCTGCGCGAATACGTCCCGCGCGAGTCCGCATAGAGGGGCGCGGAGCCTGCCGGCGAAGGATCGGCCGGTAAACTAACCCATCCTGTGACTGGAGCAGAGATCCGCCGGCGCTTCCTCGCGTTCTTCGCGGCCCATGACCACGTCGTCCTGGAGAGCGCGCCCCTGGTCCCGGCGGACGATCCGAGCACCCTCTTCAACTCGGCCGGGATGCAGCCGCTCCAGCCGTACTACCAGGGTCTGCGCCAGCCGCCGGCGCCCCGTCTCGCCTCGGCCCAGAAGTGCCTGCGCACGGTGGACCTGGAGAACGTGGGCCGGACCGACCGCCACCACACGTTCTTCGAGATGATGGGCAACTTCACGCCCACCGGCGCGTACTTCAAGGAGCGGGCCATCCCGCTCGCCTGGGAGTTCGTCACCGACCCCGAGCGCGGCCTTGGCCTGCCCAGGGACCGCATCCGCGTCACGGTCCACCCGACCGACGAGGAGGCGCGCGCGCTCTGGATGAGCGAGACGGACATCGACCCCACCTGGATCTACGACAACGCGGAGAACTGGTGGGGCCTCGAGCTGGGCCCGTGCGGACCCGACTCGGAGCTGTGGTGGGACCGCGGCCCCGAGCACGGCTGCGGCCAGCCCGATTGCTACCCGGACCACTGCGAGCGCTTCCTGGAGTTCTGGAACCTCGTCTTCCCCCAGTTCGACAGGCAGCCGGACGGCACCCTGCCCCCGCTGCCCCGGCCGG
>VBJR01000230.1 GCA_005880175.1 Chloroflexota bacterium | reverse complement strand
CTCCACCAGGCCGGCGTCGGCGAGGGCGGCGTCCAGCCGGGCGCCGCGGGCAGGACGGGTCAGAACGGCAGCAGCCCCACGAGCACCCCCAGCGTCCCGCCGACCAGCACCTCGACCGGGGTGTGGCCGAGCAGCTCGCGCATGCGGTCTTCCTGGATGCCGCGCATGTGGACCATGTCCTCGACGAGCCGATTGAGGACCGTGGCCTGCCGGCCGACCGCCCGCCGCACCCCTTGTGCGTCGTACATGACCACAAAGGAGAAGATAAGCGCGATCGCGAACGTGGCGGAGCTGACGCCGTCGAGGCGGCCGACGGCCGCGGTCAGGCCCATCACGATCGCGGCGTGCGAGCTGGGCATGCCGCCGGTCTCGGCGAGCACGCGCAGGTTGAGCCGCCGCTCCCGGATGGAGGTCAGCGCCAGCTTGGTGACCTGGGCGATGGCCCAGGCCAGGAAGGCGGGGATCAGGTACCGCACGACCAGTCCCGGGCCGGCGCCGGCGTGGCCAGGAGCCGGGTGGCGGCGTCGAGCTGGCCCTGGGCGGCGTCCACCAGGCGTCCGGCCTCCTCGTAGTCGGCGACGAGCCGCTCCAGCGGGGCGCTCGGGTCGGACAGGCGCCCGATCACGGTCTCGAGACGGTCCAGCAGGCCGTCCAGCCCGGCCTCCGGCTCGGCGCGGCTCAAGACGCTACGGTCTCGGCCACCTTGCCCAGGATGCCGTTCACGAACCGGCCCGACTCGTCGCCCGAGAACGTCTTGGCCAGCTCGATCGACTCGTTGATGGCCGCCCGGACCGGCACGTTGCGCGCCACGGCGATCTCGTAGACCGCCATCCGCAGCACGACCCGGTCGACGCGGCCCATCTGGTCCAGGCGCCAGTTCGTGGAGGCGCGCTGGATCGTGTCGTCGAGCTCGTCCCGGTTGGCCAGCACCCCTTCCACCAGCTCGCCGGCGAACCGCGTCACCTCCGGCGTCGCCCGGTCGTCGATGGCGTGGTAGGTGAGCGCCTCCTGCCGGTCGTCCTCCGGGCTGTGCTCCAGCTGGAACAGCACCTTGAGCGCCAGCTCGCGCGCCCGATGCCGAGGGCCAGGCAACCCGGCTCCTAGCGCGCGAACGCGATGCTGGAGACGAAGACGTTCACCTCGGCGACCTCGAGCGCCAGCATCCGGTGCACGACGTCGATCACGTTGTCCTGGACGCGCTCGGCGACGTCGCGCAGGACCGACGTGGCGTCCACCGTCAGGAAGACCTCGAGGTGGATCTTCCGCTCCGGATCCAGCAGCACGCGCACGCCCCGGTGGGCGGTGTCCCGCTTGATCCAGTCCCCGAAGTGCCGCGCGCTGGCCTCGTCGAGCGCCGTCACGCCGTCCACCTCGCGGGCCGCCATGCCCGCGATGCTGGCGATGACCTCGTTGGCGACCCGGACGCTGCCGGCGGGCTCCGCATGCTCCATCACGTGGATCTTAGAGCCTCTCGATGTAGTTGCCGGTGCGGGTGTCCACGCGGATCCGGTCTCCCTGGTTCACGAACAGCGGGACGGTCACGGTGGCTCCCGTCTCGACCCGGGCGGGTTTCGTCGTGCCCGAGACCGTGTCGCCGCGCACGCCGGGCTCTGTCTCGGCGATCTCGAGGTCCACGGTCAGCGGCAGCTCGACGCCGATCACCGAGTCCTCGTACCGGAGCAGGGAGACGGTGCTGCCCGCCTTCAGGAACGGGAGCACGTCCTCGATCTGCCCGCGCGTCAGCGGGGTCTGCTCGTACGTCGAGGCGTCCATGAAGTAGTAGAAGTCGCCCTCGTCGTACAGGTAGCTGGCCTCAGACTTCTCGATCCGGACAGCCTTGAACTTCTCGCCGCTGCGAAAGCTCTGCTCGAAGATCGACCCGTCCCGGATGTTGCGCAGCTTGGCCTTGATGATGGCGCCGGCGCGGGCGAGCTTGATGTGCTCGACGGTCACGATGCTGAGCAGCTTGCCGTCCATCTCGAAGGCCGTGCCCACTCGGAAGTCATTCGTCTCGATCAACCAGGTACTCCATTGCCATCAGATAGCCGCGCGGCCCCAGGCCCTGGATGACGCCCACCGCGGCTGGCGCCGTCACGTCCCGGGTGCGGAAGCCCTCCACTCGCGCATGCAGGTTGGAGATGTGCACCTCGACCACCGGCGCGGCCAGGGCCCGGAGGCAGTCGTAGAGGGCGTACGAGTAGTGGGTCAGGGCGCCCGGGTTGATCACCATACCGGACGCGGTCGGCGCCTCGCGCTGGAGGAAGTCGAGGATCGCGCCCTCCGAGTTGGACTGGAAGCAGGTCACCTCGCAGCCGAGCTCGGCCGCCCGGCGCCGGACCATCGCCTCGATGTCGGCCAGGGTGGTGGTGCCGTAGACCTCCGGCTCGCGGCCGCCGAGCAGGTTCAGGTTGGGCCCGTTGACGACGAGGATGCGCTTCACTCGGGACCTCCCATTTCGCACATTGGTCCGCATGAGCGGTGCCCAGGCCCGGGGAGGCGCACATTGGTCCGCACGAGCGGTTCGCGCGCCGTGCGGGTCACGGGAGCAGTCCCCGGACCACGCCGGCGACGACCTCGTCCGGCACCGCCATCCCGACCTGGGCCCGGCCCATCTCGCGCGGCAGCACCCAGCGGACCCGGCCGCCGCGCGCCTTCTTGTCCCTCGGCACGGCGGCCAGCACCGCGTCGGCCGTCGTCGCGGGCAGGATGCCCGGGAGCGCGAAGGCCTCGAGCAGCGCGTCCTGCCGGGCGACCAGGGCCGGCGGGCACAGGCCCAGCTCGGCCGCGATGCGGGCTGCCGCCTCCATGCCGAACGCCACCGCCCGGCCGTGCGTGGCCGTGTAGCCCGACGCGTTCTCCAGCGCGTGCCCGACCGTGTGCCCGTAGTTGAGGATCTGGCGCGGGCCGCCCTCCTGCTCGTCGGCCGCCACGACCCGCGCCTTCAGCTCGACGCAGCGCGTCACAACGGGCTCCAGCGCCGTCGAGGACCGCGCCAGCAGCCCGGCGAGGCCCGCCTCCAGCCGGTCGCCCAGCTCGCGGTCCATCGCCACCGCGTACTTGACGATCTCGCCGAACGCGGCCCGGTACTCCTCTTCAGCCAGCGTGGACAGCACGGACAGGTCGGCGACGACCGCGACCGGCTGCCAGAAGGCCCCGATCCCGTTCTTGGTCCGGGCGCTGTTCACGCCGGTCTTGCCGCCCACGCTGGAGTCCACCATGGCCAGCAGCGTGGTCGGCACCTGGACGCAGCGGACCCCGCGCAGCCACACGGCCGCCGCGAAGCCGGCCAGGTCGCCGACCGTGCCGCCGCCCAGCGCCACCACCACGCCGTGCCGGTCGATCTCCGACTCCTCCAGGAAGTCGAGCACCCGCTCCAGCACCGCCAGGGACTTGGCGCGCTCGCCCGGCTCGACCTCGTGCACCACGGCCCGGACGCCGGCGCCGGTCAGGCCGGTGCGGACCGCCTCCGCCCAGTGGCCGCCGACGGTCGCGTCCGTCACCACCGCCGCCGCCGAGGCGCCCATCTCGTGCACCAGGCGCGGCAGCTCCTGCAAGGCGCCGGTCCCGACCAGCACCGGGTAGGGCCGGCCCGGCACCTCGACGGTCACTCGGGCCACAGCCGGCACACCTCCTCGGCCACGTCCTCCGGCGTCCCGCTGCCGTCGAGCCGGTGGTCGGCCTCCCCGTAGCGGGCCTCGCGCGTGGCCAGCAGCGCGCGCAGCTGGACCTCGTCGCGGTCGCGGAGCAGCGGCCGCTCGCCGTCGCGGCTGGCGGTGCGGGCCAGCAGCACCGGCAGCGGGGCCTCCAGCCAGACGGTGACCGCCCGCTCCCGGATCAGCGCCCAGTTGGCGTCCCGCAGCGGCGTCCCGCCGCCCAGCGCCACCACGGCGCCCGGCGTCAGCGCGTCCGGCAGGACCCGGGCCTCCAGGTCGCGGAACGCCGGCTCGCCCTGGCGGTCGAACAGCTCGGCGATCGTCATGCCGCAGCGCTCCTCGATCATCGCGTCCAGGTCGCGGTACGGCGCCCCGGTGCGCGCCGCCACCAGCGTGCCGACGGTGGACTTGCCCGAGCCCATGAACCCGAGCAGCGCCAGCGCGCGCATCACGCGGCCGCCCGCTCGTAGCGGTCGATCAGCGCCGACAGCTCGTCCCGGACGCGCAGTGGTCCGCGGACGTACGCGAACCGCTCGGCCCCGCTCGGGCCGGCGGCGTCGATCTCGACCGTCCCGTAGTCCAGGATCCGGCCGAGCGGCGTCTGGATCGTCGTGACGTCCTGGACCCGGTTCAGCGGGATCACCTTGCTGACGCGCTGGAGCACGCCCTCCTCCAGCAGCACGCGCTGGTCCGTGATGGTCAGCGAGTCGCCCTCCCACCGGAGCCACACGCCGATCGCGGCCATCCCGAGCGGCGCGGCGATGGCGAGCGTGACGAGCAGCCGGAGGTCGGTGGGGAGCACGCCCCGGCCCACGACGTCCACGAGCGCCAGCCCGATCGCCGCCGCCACGACCGGAGGCGTCAGGGTCCGCACGAGCAGGATCCAGTGCCGGCGCAGGGGCGGCAGCGCCAGTCTCTCGCTCGTCAGCAGCTTGGTGGGCATCGCGGTTGGGATTCTAGTCGGAGCGATGGGCCCGCCAGAACCCTTTACAGGGGACGCTACGCGGGCGGAAACGCGAACAGGCTGATCAGGGCCCCCGTGGCCAGGAACGGCCCGTACGAGATCGAGTCGCGCAGCCCGCGGACGCGCAGCGCGAGCAGGGCCACCGCGACCACGCCGGCCAGGATGACCCCCAGCACGATCGCGTTGAACGTGGGCCGCGGGCCCAGGATCAGGCCCAGGAACGCGGCGAGCTTCACGTCCCCGTACCCCATCGCCTCGGCCTTGAACACGAACGAGCCCAGCTCGGCGATCGCCAGGAACACCAGGCCGGTGACCAGCCCCGTGAGCACGGCCGGGACGATGCCGAGGCCGGGCGTGACCAGGCTCAGCAGCAGCGCCGCGATCGCGCTGGGCAGGAGCACGCGGTCCAGGACCAGGTTGTGCTCGAGGTCGAAGAAGATGACCTGGACCAGGACCGCGATCCACAGGCTGCGCACGAGCAGGACCCAGTGCGGGCCCACGCGCCACGCGAAGAGGCCGAACAGCACCGCGGTGAGCACGACCGGCCCGAACCGCTGCCACGGCTTGCGGCCGGACTCGACCTCCTCCCCGCGGGCCAGCCAGACCGAGGCGACGCGCACCAGCACGCCCACCCCGGCGCCCACCGCGGCCCACCCGACGGCGATCAGGACGGCAGCCACGCCTCTCCAGCGGGCAGGGCCTCGCGCATCGCGTCCAGCGGCGCCGGCCGGGACGTCCAGGCCTGGAACGACGCCGCGCCCTGGGCCAGCAGCACGCCCCAGCCGTCCACGCAGCGGAGGCCGAGCTGGCGGGCGCGGCGGACCAGCGGCGTGCCGCCCTCGACGTACACCAGGTCGATCACGGCGCCCCGGGGCGGCAGGTAGGCGGGCCGCAGCGGCATCTCGCCGCGCCGGCCCAGCGGGGTCGCGTTGAGGAGGAGGTCGGCGTGGCGGACCAGCGGCTCCCAGGCGTCGCTCCACGCCACGACCCGGCCGGGCAGCCCGGGGCCCGCGTCGGGACGGCGGGCGACGAACGTCACGTCGGCCCCGCGCAGGGCGATCCCGGCGGCCCGCGCCGAGCCCCCGACGCCGAGGACGACGACGTGGGCCCCGGCCGGCTCCACGCCGGCCGCCCCGAGCGCGACCCGCACGCCGGTCACGTCGGTGTTGGAGCCCACGAGCCGGTCGCCGTCCCGGCGGATCGTGTTGACGGCGCCCACCGCGACCGCGTCGCCCTCCAGCTCGTCCAGCAGCGGCATCACGGCGATCTTGTGCGGGATCGTCACGTTGGCGCCGCCCGCCTCGGGCTCCCGCAGCGCGGCGACGGCCGCGGGCAGGCGCTCGGGGGGCACGTCGGCCAGCTCGTACGTCCAGTCCAGGCCGGCGGCCCGGAAGGCCGCCGTGTGCATGGCCGGGCTGGCCGAGTACGAGATGCCGTGGCCGAGCAGGACGACGCGGGCCATCAATCCGGGGCCAGTCCGTACTGCTGCTGCTGGCGCAGGTGCTCCGCGTACGTCGTGGCGTAGCGCGTGATCTTGTTCGCGTCCGCGAAGAAGAAGAGGTAGTTCGTCTTCTGGGGCGTGACGCACGCGTTGATGCTCGCCAGGCCCGGGTTCGAGATCGGCCCGGCCGGCAGCCCCGGGTGCAGGTACGTGTTGTACGGCGTGTCCTTCTGCTTGTCCACGTCGGTCAGCGGGGCCGGCTTGTTCAGGCCGTACAGCACCGTGATGTCGTCCTGCAGCGCCATGTGGATCGCCAGCCGGTTGTAGAAGATGCCGCAGACGATCGCCCGGTCCGGGTCCTTCGTCACCTCCCGCTCCACGATCGACGCCAGCGTGACCACATTGTAGAGCGACTCGACCGGACGGCCGGGCGCCGCCTGGGCCAGCTGGGCCCGCATCGCCGGCGTCACCTGCTGGCCGAACTGGTCGAGCTGCCGTTTGACCAGGTCGCGCGCCGTCGCGCCCTTGTCGAGCTGGTACGTGTCCGGGAACAGGAAGCCCTCCAGATTGGCCGGTGCGCCCTGCGGCCGGCCCTGCAGGAAGTCGTACGGCCACGTCATGTCGCCGGCCGCGGCGACGTACGAGTCCGCCGTGCCGAGGCCCGCGGTGGTCGCGCTCTGCGCCATTTGCTTCAGCGTCTGGCCCGGCGTCAGCGTGACGGAGAGCTGCACCACCTTCGCCTGGCCCAGCGCGTCGATGATCTGGAGCATGCTCATGTTCCGGTCCAGGGTGAAGTCGCCGGCCTGCAGCTGCGCCCCCTTGTCCTGGTAGCGCAGGTAGAACAGGAACACCTCGGGACTGCGGATCAGGCCCTTCGCCGCCAGGTCGCTGGCGATCAGGTCGGAGCTCTCGCCCTGGTTGATGTGGAACGCGATCTTCTGCGAGCTGGACGACATCGGCTGGTTGATCTGGCTGGTGTACCAGTCGTAGCCGCGGTTGCCGGCGTAGCCGCAGCCCGCCAGCAGGACCACCAGGACCACGAGGCGCTTCATCCGCTTCCCCCCTCCGGGTCGTCCGCCTCCAGCAGCGACAGCACCCGGTCGAACTCTGGCCCGTCCACCGACTCCAGCCCGCGGTCCGTCTCGCGCAGCAGGAGGACCTGCTCGGGGTCGTCGGCCGACTCGACCAGGTAGTAGGTGTGCCCATCCGTGTCGAACGCGTCGTGGAGCCGGAACCGGCGCTCGGCGCCGTCCTCGTCCAGCAGCGTGACGACCGCCTCCTTCGCTCCCTCCGTCCCCTCCGTCATGACCGCCGCGCCTCGGCGTCCAGGTGCGACTGCAGGATCAGCGCGGCGGCCACCTGGTCCGAGAGCTGGCGGCGCCGGGCGCGGCTGGCCCCCCCGGCCAGCAGCGCCCGCTCGGCGGCCACGCTCGTGAGCCGCTCGTCCACCAGGGTCACCGGCAGGCCCGTCGCCCGCCGGAGGTCGTCCGCGAGGGCCCGCGCCGCCAGCGCCTCCGGCCCCTGCCCGCCGTCCATGCGCCGCGGCAGCCCCACGACCAGCCGCCCGGCCTCCTGCTCGCGGGCCAGCGCGGCGAGCCGCGCCACCAGCGTCGCCGCCGGCTCGGCCGGCACGACGGTCAGCGGCTGGGCGATCGTGCCCGTCGGGTCGCTGACAGCGACGCCCACGCGACGGCTGCCGGGATCCACGGCCATGGTCCTCGCCATCCCGGCCGTCGTCAGGTCGACGTGGCGGGCGTCTGCGCCTGGACGCCGTAGTCGATGTAGATCCGGCTCGCGCACAGCGGCATCAGCGGCAGCGGCGGCGACTGGCTGATCACCGAGCGCTGGACCGGCAGCCGGGTCAGCACGTCGTGCGCCTGCGTGGCCGGCTTGCCCGCCAGCTGGCCCTTGATCTTCTCGACGTCGATCTGCGGCGCGATGTACCCGTTGGCCGAGCCGTTGAAGTCGAGGTGCCCGCCGGGGCTGGCGGTGACCGTGTACGTCGCCACCACCTTGTTCGTGGTGAGCTGGTCGCCCCTGGGCACCTTGGCCGCGAGCCGGGCGGTGAACGCCTGGTCCACGTCGTCCTTCACGTAGTAGTCGCCCTCCGCGCTGAGCTGGAGCGTCGCCGTGAAGGAGGGGACGTTCTCGTCCACCTGGTGCGTCGTGTTGAAGTTGTCCGTCGTGAACAGCGGCGGGCTGAGGAGCGTCTCGCCCTTCTGCGCGCCGGAGTTGAGCTGGTTCGTGATCGTCTGGCGCAGGCGCTGCTCGAGCTGGGCCCGGGCGCCCTGGATGTCCGACGTCTGGATCACCGTCTGCTTCTGGTCGTCCGTGCCGCCCGTCGTCGGCGCCTCGTTCGCCCCCGCCAGGCAGTTGTACGCGTTGGCCTCGATGCCGGTGACCTGACCGGCGGCCACGTTCCCCGTCAGGCCCGACTGCACCGCCTTGATGGGCACCGTCTGCTGCTGGCCCTGGCCGATCGTGGCGTCGCCGAGCTGGGCGAACAGGACGCCGGACGCGCTGCGCAGGCGCTGCCCGTTCGCGATCTGGAGCGCGAACGCACAGTTGTTGACGTACGTGAACTGGCCGGTGGCGAGCTGGCCCTGGTTCACCTTGTTGCCGGTGGACTGGACCTGGAGGCTGTCCGACTGGTTCGTGATCGTGACGACCCGGATGTGCACCGGCGACTTCGCCGTCGCGTCGGCCGTCACGTCCGCGGCGGTCGAGAACGGCTCGGCCTGGGCGACCAGCGTCACCCGGGCGGTGGGCACGTAGAACAGCACCGCCAGCACGCCGGCCAGGAGGACGAGCACCGCGCCGCCGTACAGCACGAAGCGGGCGGGCTGGTACTGCGTGATGTTGGCGGGCAGCCGGCGGCCGATCGCGCCGATCCGGATGCGCGCGTTCGCGGCGGCGCCCGCCGTGCCGGGCGTCCCGAGGCGGCCGAACCCGCCGAGGCGGCTGGCGCTGCCCGGCGCGGCACCGGTCCGCGGCGGCACCGGCGCGCCGTACGGGCCGGCCGGCCCGGGCGGGGCCGCGGCCTCCGGGCCGTTCGGGCCTGGCTGTCCGGGCAGGAACGGCCTGCGGCCGGGCGGCTGCGGGCCGGGACGCGGGCCGCGCTGCGGGGCCGCGGACGCCACCGGCATCGGCGGCGCGGCGCCGGCCTCCGGCCGGCCGCCGGCGAACCCGCTCTCCTCGGCCAGGCGCTGCACGGCCGGGTCCGGCGACCAGATCGCGACGCGCTTGCCGAGCCGGGTCGAGTACTGCTTCAGGAGCTGGAAGTTGAAGCGGCTCTGGCCGAACCTGGCCTGGACGGGCAGCACCAGCTGCACCTCGTCGGAGGAGCTGCGCCGGATGCGCTCGATGATCGCCGGGACCTCGTCCCAGGGCTCGACGTGGATCGGTTCAGCGGCCATGGGTCACGCGTCAGACCTTCATGGCCTTGAGCACGCCGCGCATCACTCCATTCACGGTGTCCCGCTCCTCGGTCTCGACGCGCAGCGCGTGGTTGGCGAGGGCCATCGGGCCGACATCCTGCGCCGTCAGCAGCTGGCCGGTCGTATCCATGAGTCCGTGCGCGTCGCCCGGCATCAGGAGTCGCGCCTGAGGTTGATGTTCGAAGGGAAGGCCCTCCGCCCAGATGTTCCGGCGGAGCTCGCCCATGAACTCCGGCAGCAGGCTTCCCCCGCCGCAGACGTAGATATTAGAGGGTAGGGCCTCTCCCCTGGCGAGCTCGCGCAGGCACAGGGCCAGGCCCTGGAGCAGCACCTCGACGTCCGCGAGCAGCAGCGCCGTGATCTCCTGCTCCTGCTCCGGCGGCAGCAGCCCCTCGGAGTGGCGGAGCTTGCGAGCCTCCGCCTCGTGGTAGCTGAGGCCCATCTCGGCGGCCACGCGGCGGGTGAACGCCTGGCCGCCGAGGCCGAACATCCGGGTGCCCTCCACCCCGCCGCCGCGCAGCAGCGCGACGTCGGTGGTGCCGCCCCCGATGTCGATGAAGATCCCACCCTGCTCCCACGCCTCGTCGCCGGCCGCGGCCCGGGCCAGGGCGTACGGCTGGGAGACGGTGCCGGCGATCTCCAGGTCGAGCTCGCGGGCCACGTTCTCGAGCGCCGAGACCTGGGTCGCCGGCGCGAACGTGTTGAACACCGTGATCTCCAGGTTCCGGCCCTGGAAGCCGATCGGGTTGGTGACCGGGTAGCCGTCGATGCGGACCTGGGTGATCGCGGAGTGCACCAGCCGCACCTCCCCCACGTCGCCGTAGGACCGCTCCAGCTCGAGCAGGTGCTGCGCCTCGCGCAGGGCCCGCTTCTCGACCAGCTGCAGCATGTTGCGCAGCTCGGCCTCGCGGACGCGTTCGGCGGGCCGCTCGCGCGGGTAGGCGATCGAGGACGAGAAGCCCTTGACCATCTCGCCCGCGATGCCGAGGACGACCTGGCCGGGCACGGTGCCGGCCATGTCCTCCGCCGCCTCCAGCGCGCGGTTGCACCCGTCGATGACCAGGTCGACGTCGCCGATCGCGCCGCCGGTCATCGCGTCCGGGTGCTGCGGCTCCCGGCTGACGCCGAGCACGACGCCGTTGGGCGCCTCCCGGCGCACGACCAGGGCCTTGACCAGGTCGGTGCCGATGTCGAGCGCGGTGAAGTGGCGGTAGTAGTCGTCCCGACTCTTGAGGAACCTGAATTGGCTCACTGCAACGAGGCCTCTACCTCGTTGAACGCGTCGGCCACCGGTTTGGTAAGCCTGCCCTGGGCGAACTCGGGGCTCCCGCCGCCCCGCCCCAGCAGCAGCGCCAGCTCCCGGGCCGGGTGTGCGCCCGACAGGTCGCGCGACACCTTGATCGCGAAGTTCGCCTCGTCGGCCACCGCGACCACGCCGCTGCCGCCCAGCGCCTCCAGGTAGCGGTCGGCCCAGCCGCGAAGGTCGTCCCGGCCCCCGGCCGGCACCTGCTCCAGGATCAGCGGCACGCTCGCCGGCCGCCGGCGCGGACCGCCTCCGTTCGAGCCGCGCACGTGGGCGACGCGAACCTCGTCGCGCAGGCGCTCGACCTCGCGCTGCGCGTCGCGCAGGTCGCGGCGCAGGTCGGCCACCCGGGCCGGGACCTGCTCGGCCGGGACGCCGAGGCTCCGGACCACGTCGTTCAGGACCGCGGTCTGGCGGCGGACCAGCCGGTCGGCCGACTCGCCGACGGTCAGGTCGATCCGGCGCAGGCCCGAGCCGATGCTCGACTCCGACGTGATCAGGGCCAGGCCCACGTCCGCGCTGGTCTCGACGTGCGTGCCGCCGCAGAACTCGCAGCTCCAGTCGCCGAAGCACACGACGCGCACGCGGTCGCCGTACTTCTCGTCGAAGAGGTGCGTCGCGCCGGTCGCGACCGCCTCCTGGTAGGGCAGGATCCGGGTGGTCAGCGGGAGCGCGGCGCGCACCTGTGCGTTGACCCGCTCGGCCAGGTGCTCGAGCTCCTCCGCGGTCAGCGCCCGGTCCAGCGGGAAGTCGAACGTGGTGTGGTCCGGGCCCACCCAGGAGCCGCGCTGCAGGTTGCGCCGGCCCAGCAGCTCCTCCAGCGAGCGGTTGAGCAGGTGCGTGGCCGTGTGGTGGCGCATGACCTGGCGCCGGCGCTGGACGTCCACGGCCGCGGCCACGCGGTCGCCGAGGTGGAGCGCGCCGATGCGGACGCGGCCCAGGTGGGTGATCACGCTCTCCAGCGGCCGCTGCGTGTCCTCGACCAGCACCTCGCCGTCCAGGCCGGTGATCAGGCCGCCGTCGCCGACCTGGCCGCCCGACTCGGCGTAGAACGGGGTCCGGTCCAGGTACACCTCGACCTCGTCGCCCTCGCGCGCCCGCTCGACCTCGACGCCGTCCCGGCGCAGGGCGACCACGGTCGCGTCCACACGCAGCTCGCTGTAGCCGACGAACTCGGACGTGGGCAGCCCCTTCAGGTCGGACCAGCGCCGGGCCTGGCCGCGGCGGGAGCGGGCCCGCTGCTCGGCCATCGCCTCGGCGAAGCCCGGCTCGTCCACCGTCAGCCCGCGTTCCTCGGCCAGCTCGCGCGTCAGCTCCAGCGGGAAGCCGAACGTGTCGTGGAGGAGGAAC
>VBJR01000183.1 GCA_005880175.1 Chloroflexota bacterium | reverse complement strand
GGGAATCGAGACACCGGCGATCCAGGTCTCTCCCCGCTGCGGCAGCATATTCTCCGGAGCTTTGAGGCACCTCCGGACGTCGTTCATAATCTTCGCCGCCCCTTCGGCGCCGCAGACGTTACCGACGATCTCCGAAATGCAGTAATCCGGTCGTTCGGGAAGCGTTATCGCGCGCGCGTCGCCACACAGCACCTCGATGCGCTGCTCCAATCCGCGGCGCGCGATCTCGTCCTTGGCTTGACGACAGACCTCCTCTCGTAGGTCGATGGCGTAGACCTTCTTCGCTCCAGCCTCGATCGCCAGCTGCGAGAGAATCGCCTGCGGCCCCGTGCCGACGTCGACGACGACCTGGTCCTTGAGCCTTTCCCGAAAGGCGCTCAGATACTTCTCGTTGCGGCTCTCATGGGTGGCCATGGCGCGGTAGGCGATCTGGTCGTAGACGTAGAACTCCGCCATCGAGGGCCAGAGCTCGACCGGATTGGGATCCTCTACGAGATAGGCCACGAGCTGCTCGTGGTCGGTCCGCTCCTCGCGGACGACCACCACCGACTCGCGCACATCAGGGTGCTCTGCGAGCCGCGCCTCGATCTCCCCGAGCTCGATCCGGTAGCCACGCACCTTCACCTGGAAGTCGTTGCGCCCCAGATACTCGATGTTCCCGTCCGCCCGATACCGGCCAAGATCCCCCGTCCGGTACATCCGCGCGCCCGCAACGCCGCCGTACGGATCGGCCACGAACCGCTCCGCCGTCAGACCCGGACGCCGCAGATAACCCCGCGCCACTCCTACTCCGCCGATGTACAGCTCCCCCGCCACTCCCACCGGCGCCGGCCTCAAGCTCCCATCCAAGATATATATATGTGTGTTCGCAATCGGCCGGCCGATCGGTATCCGCGTCTCTTCCTCCTCCACCGCCTCGATCGTCACCGCGCTCGCAAACGCCGTCGTCTCCGTCGGCCCATAGAAGCTCAGCAGCTTCCTCGGCGCGCTCCTCGCCAGCACCTCCTTCACCGTCTTCGCATCGGTCGCCTCTCCACCAAACAGCAAGTACCGCACTCCCGCATATACCTCCGACAAGGCTTCCGCATAGCGGTTGAACAACCCCGTCGTCAGATGCAGCACCGTGACTTCGGCTTCCTTCAGCGCCCTCGCCAACCCCGGCGGATCCAGCACCACCGCCCCAGGCACGATCAGCACTCGCGCTCCGCTCAATAGCCCGCTCCAAACCTCGAACGTCGACGCGTCAAACGCCGGATGACTGCAGTGCGCGACACAATCCTCCCGCCCGATCTGCACGTACCCGGGCTCCGCTACTCTCCCCAGCACCGCCCGATGCGGCACCACCACGCCCTTCGGCCAGCCTGCCGATCCCGACGTGTACATCACGTAGGCCGCGGACTCCGGCTCCGCTCCCACCTCGAGATTGCCCGACGGGTACTGCTGCAGCCCCTCGTCGCTCACGTCAATCCATGCCGCGCCCGCTATCGCCGATGCTCCCTCCGGCCCCGCGCCCAGCACCCAGCGTGCACCGCAGTCCTCGAGCATCAGCACCTGCCGCTCGCGCGGGTACTGCGGATCGATCGGCACGTACGCGGCACCGCACTTCAGCACCGCCAGCTGCCCCACCAGCATCTCAAGACTGCGCGGCAACAGCAGCGCGACCGCCTCCTCCCTCGCCACTCCCTGCTCTCGCAAGTACCGCGCCAGTCGATTCGCTCGGACATTGAGCTCCGCATAGCTCAGCCGCTCGCCTTGCCACTGCACCGCCACCGCGTCGGGCGTTGCCTCCGCCTGCGCCTCGAACCGCTCGTGAATGCACTGCTCTCGCGGATACTCCGCCTCGGTCGCGTTCCACTCGCGCAGCAACTGATGCCGCTCCCGCTCCGGCAGCACATCGAGGTCTCCGATCGGCCGTGCCGGTGACTCCTCGAGCGCCTCCACCAGCCGCTCCAATGCCGCCTGCATGTACTCACACACCCGCTCCGGCTCGTACGGCGCTTGCACCTGCGCCGTCAGCGACAGCTCCTCCCCAAAGTCGTTCACCGATAACGTGAACGGATAGTTGGTCCGCTCACGACCCGACAATACCTGGATACCCACATCGGCCTCGATGCCCTCGACTGCAGCTGCAGGCACGATCGGCTGAATGTGTCGATAGTTCAGCAGCGCGCTGAACAACGGCACCGATGCCGACACCCGACTGCAGCGCTGCGCCAGCACCAACGGCGCGTGCTCGTGACGCAACAACTGCGCCAGCAAGCGATGCATCTCGCGCACGCTCCCCTCGGCTCCGACTTCATTCAGGTGTATCCGCACCGGTAGAGTGTTCAAAAACAGTCCAGGTACCCGATCGGCGCCTTCACCCCCTTGCATCCGTCCGAACAGCACCGTGCCGAACACCACGTCGTCGCGGCCCGACAACCGTGCCAGCACCTGTGCAAACGCCACGTGACACAGGCTCGCGACGCTCATCCCGAGCGCCTTCGCCCGCCGATGTAGTCGCTTCGACAACGGGCTCTCGAGTCGCCGCGCGGCTTCTCTGAGCTCCGAGCCGTCGCCGTGCACGTCGAGCAATCCATACGGCGCCGTCGGCTCCTCCACATCCCCGAGCAGCTCCCGGAAGAACGCCTCGTGCTCCTCGCGCGACACGCCGAGCCGCGCCTGCGCCACGAAGTTCCTGAACGGCAACGCCAGCGGCAGCTCCACTTCGCGATCCTGCAAATGCGCTACGATTTCTTCGTGTATCACCTCGAGCGTCGTGTGATCTCCACACAGGTGATGTCGCTGCCACAGCAGCACCCAGCGCCCGTCAGCTGGATCCTCCGCCGCAGTCAGCCGCATCATCGGTGCCTGGCGCACGTCGAGACGGCGGCCGCGCCTCGCGAGGTGCGCTCGCAACTGCTCCGCAACGCTCCCCTCGCTCGCGTCGAGCACCACCTCTTCCAACTCCAGCCGCGCTCGACGCCACACCACTTGCACCGGCTCCCGCAGCCCCTCCCACCACACCGCCGTGCGCAAAATGTCGTGCCGGTCCACCACTCCCTGCAGCGCCTTCACGAAGGCCTCGAGATGCGCTCGATCCTCGAAGCCGAGCAGCGTGGTTGTGACATACGGATCGGCTCCGCCCTCCAGCAGATGATGGAACAGCATCCCTTCCTGCAACGGCGCAAGCGGATAGATGTCCTGAAC
Source organism: Chloroflexota bacterium (assembly GCA_005880175.1). The sequence continues at coordinate 859 of VBJR01000183.1, read as the reverse complement.
GTTCGCCACCCCCCCCGGCACCGATGCCACGATCCGCTCGATCTCCTCCGCCGTGAGCTCCACCAGCGGCAGCATCTGTGGCGTGATCGCCTCGCAATCCGCCCCGATCAAGTTCGGCGGCACCGCCACGAGACCCACCGCCTCGCGGCTCGTCGACGCCGCCAGATCGGCCAGTGTCGGTGCCGTGAACAGCGACCGAACGTCGGCATGAAGCCCCGCGCGCCGCATCCGCTCGATCACACCGATCGCAAGCAACGAATGCCCGCCGAGCTGGAAGAAGTTGTCGCGGCGCCCGACTCGCTCCACTCCGAGCACTTCCGACCAGATCGAAGCCAACTTCTCCTCGACCTCCCCGACCGGCGCCTCGTACCCCTGCCGGGCATGGGCCTCATCGCCCGGCGCCGGTAACGCCTTCCGATCCACCTTCCCGTTCGGCGTCAGCGGCCACGACTCCAGCCGCACGTACGCACTCGGCACCATGTACTCCGGCAACCCCTGCAATAAATGCCGGCGCAAAGCTTCCGGATCGATCGGCCCTCCACCGTCAGCTCCTCGCTCCTGAGCTCCTTCCGGTTGAGCAGACAGCGTGTAGTACGCCACCAACCGTCGATCGTCGGAGGCCGCTTGGCCGTTCGCGATCGCATCGGCCTCCGCCGAGCCGCCGCTCGAGCTCGCCAGCACCACCGCCGCCCCGATCCCCGGATACTCTGCGAGCCGCGCCTCGATCTCCCCGAGCTCGATCCGGTAGCCACGCACCTTCACCTGGAAGTCGTTGCGCCCCAGATACTCGATGTTCCCGTCCGCCCGATACCGGCCAAGATCCCCCGTCCGGTACATCCGCGCGCCCGCAACGCCGCCG
>VBJR01000229.1:16966-23265 GCA_005880175.1 Chloroflexota bacterium | reverse complement strand
CAGCGTCTCCTCGTCGGCCTCCGGGCTGCTGTGGTTGCTGCCCGGGATGGGCTCGATCAGCACGATGCCGAGAGGCCGGCCGTACCGGTGCGCCCGGTGCAGCTCGTCCTCCAGCACGGGCCGGATGAACCGCTCGTTGAACAGCCCCGTCGCGCGATCGACGATGTGCAGCGGTTGGGCATCCGGCTCGTCGATCCGGATGCCGCAGTTGGGGCAGTAGTTGGCTCCGTTCGGTAGCAGCGCGCCGCAAGCCGGACAGTTCTCGGCGTCCGGCGGTCGGCGGCGAAAAAGGTCGCCCAGAGGCATCGCTGCCTGAGCATAGCAGCGGGCAGTTGGACCGAAACTTCGACCAACGGGGCGGTGAGGCCCGTCTAACTGGCTACAGACGCGCTGGAGGGCTGCGTCATCCAGTCCGCGGCCCAGGCGTCGACCGACGCGATCACCGGGCTTAAGGCGCGGCCTCGCTGGGTGAGCCGGTAGCTGACCCGGACCGGGGGCCCGGGATCGACGAGCCGCTCGACCAGACCTTCGTTCTCGAGCTCCCGCAGGCGCTCCGTGAGCACGCGATCGCTGATGCCGGGAATGCCCATCAGCAGCTGGTTGAACCGCGCCGCGCCCGCCATCAGCGCCCGGATCACGGCGCCCGTCCAACGCTTCCCGATCAGCTCGATGGCCCGCTGGAAGGGCGCACTGTAGTCCACTGCCTGGGGAACCATGGGCGGGAATTCTACGTCCTGGCAGCCTCATCTTCCAATACTTGGTTTTTCAGATTGTCAAGCAATCGGTGCCTTGACGCGCGTCACGTTCGCGCGGGAAAGCGGTCCCGCACACTGTCTGGACATGCCCTCGATCAGCATCCCGCTCCTGAACGACCTGCTGGCCGCGCACGAGTTCACGCGGCGCATGGCCCTGCGCGTGGTCGCGCTGGGCGACGGCGAGTGCGAGCTGGAGGTGCCGTACCAGCCGGAGTACGACCGGCCCGGCGGCATCGTCAGCGGCCAGGTCTACGTCCACGCGGCGGACGTCGCGTTCTGGCTGGCGATCAAGACCCGGCTGGGCCTGGAGGACGCCTCCGTGACCAGCTCGATGACCACCGCCTTCCTGGGCAGCGCGAGCCGGGAGCCGCTGCGCTGCAGGGCCTGCGTGCTGCGCCTGGGCCGCCGGCTGGTCTACGGCACGGCCGAGACGAGTGCCGGCGGGCGTCTGGTCGCGCACCACACGCTGACGTACGCCCGCATGGCCGCCGGTGCGGATCAGGGGCAGGCGTAGGTGACCCGGAGTGGCCGGGAGTACACGCCGGCCGGGCTGAGCACGTGGAGCGCCGCCACGCCCTGGACGGCGGCGGCGCCGGAATAGGCCAGGGGGAGCTGGACGGTGGCGGTGCGGTCGCCGCGGCGCAGGGCCACGCGGCCGGTGGACGCGGCGCCGCCGTCGGGCCGGAGCCACTCGTACGTGAGCGTCCCCGGCGCCCCGTTCGTGGTCACGGTGGCGCGCAGGGTGATCGTGGCGGCCGGGCAGTGGCCGGCGCCGTCCGCGGGGTCGGCGGCGGCGGCGACCGCGGTGACGGCGAGCGGCGGCGCCGGGGCCGGAGACGGCTGGAGGAGCCGGACGCCGGCGACGGCGGCGATCGCGACGGCGAGCACTGCGGCCCCGGCGGCCCCGATCGTGAGGCGCCGGCGGCCGCGCGACCGCGTCCGTTCCTGGCCCCCGCCCGCGTCGGCCGCGCCCGCCGCCCGGGCCAGCACCGGCCCGGGACGGCCGTACGCCCCGATCGTGGGCGACAGCGTCAGGCCGTCGCGCAGGGAGGCGGCCAGCTCGCCGGCGGTGGCGGGACGGCGCTCGGGCGGCTTCTCCAGCGTCCATCTGGGCGCGCACCGTCGCGTACGGGTCGGCCGGGTCCACCGGGAAGGGCGCCCGGCCGACCAGCATCTCGTACGCGATCGCGCCCAGGCTGTAGACATCGGCGCGGCGGTCGACGGCGACGTCGCCGCGCGCCAGCTCCGGCGCCATGTACGCGAGGCCCTCGACGGCTCCGGGCCGGCCGGCGCGCGAGCCGGCCTGGCGCTCCAGCAGCGACGCGAGGCCGAAGTCGCTCACCCGGATGGCGCCGCTCGAGTCCAGAAGCACGTTGGCCGGCCGCAGGTCCAGGTGGACCAGCCCCCGCTCGTGGGCGAGGTCCAGGGCCGCCGCGATCTCGCCCAGGACGCGGGCCGCCACGTCAGGCGGCGGCGGGCCGGCGGCGAGCAGGTCGCGGAGGTCGCCATCAGAGACGTGCTCCATCACCACGCACAGGTCCGAGCCGACGCGGACCACCTCGTGCACCCGAACGATGCCGGGGTGGTCGAGGCGGGCCAGCAGGCGCGCCTGGCGCTCGAAGCGGAGGACCGTCTCGGGGTCCTGCGACGAGGCGCCGCCCACGATGCGCTTGATGACCACCTCGCGGTCCAGCGCCACCTGCCGCGCCAGGTGCACGGTGCCCGCGGCCCCTTGACCGAGCTCGTGCACGAGTTCGTACCCCGGAGGTGCTGCCCTCATCCCCGCTCGCGACCTTAGCATTGAGGGCCACTGCCATGGTTTCGCACGCAGCCGCCGTCCGCCCGCCGCGCCCGCCCGACACCGCCGGGCTGGAGGTCGCGCTGGTGGAGCGCGTCCTTGCCGACGGGGGCATCCTGTTCACCAAGGCTGGGCCGGGCTGTCAGTGCTTCTACCGCCTGACGCTGCAGCCGACGCTGTTCGGCGGCCTGGACCTGGTGCGCGAGTGGGGCCGTCTGGCGCCCACCCAGTCGATGCACCGCCGCATCGTGGAGCACTACGAGCGCAGGGGCGACGTGCTCGAGCCGCTGGCCGAGGCCGTCCGCGTCCGTCTGCGGCACGGCTACCGGGCTCGGGCGCTGCCGGCCCGCTTCGTGCCCAGCGCACCGGTGGTGCTCTGGTGCCCATCGCCGGGCTGACGCGGGCACCGCGGCGCGAGCCGGCGGACCGGCGTCAGCCGGCCTGCGCGGCCACCCTGCGCGCCTCGGCGATCACCTGGTCGAAGTCGGGCAGCGGCTGCTCCTGCGAGCGCTGCCACGTCCAGCGGATGACCCCCTGGGGATCGACCACGAACACCGAGCGCTGGGGCATGCCCGAGTAGCCGGGCACGTCCTCGCGGCGGACCCCGTACGCCTCGACCATCTTCCGCTCGAAGTCGGCGATCAGCTCGAACGGCAGGCCGCCGAGCTGCTCGGCGAACGCCCTGTGCGAGAACACGCTGTCCACGCTGATGCCGTAGAGCGCGACGCCCGCGTCGGTGAGCTCATCCATCCGTGACCGGAACTCGGTCAGCTCGGTCTTTCAACCGGGCGTGAAGTCGAGGACGTAGAACGCAAGGACCGTGGCGCGGTTCCGCGCGAACGCCTCCGACAGCCGGACGTCCTCGCCGCCGCTGCTCGGAAGCTTCAGGTCGGGTGCCTGCTGATCGACTTCGAGCATCGCGGTGTGAAAGTGTACTGACGGACCCTAGTGGGACGTCTGGCCGGCCAGCTGGGCGACCGCGTGCCGGAGCACGGGGACCACCGCCTCCAGCGACTCGGTCGCGCCCTTGACGCTGCCGGGCAGGTTGAGGACGAGCGTCCGGCCGCGCACGCCCGCGACGGACCGGGAGAGCGCCGCCATCGGGGTCTTGCGCAGCCCCTCGGCGCGCATCTGCTCGGCCAGGCCGGGCACCTCGTAGTCGAGCAGCGGCCGGGTCGCCTGCGGGGTGACGTCGCGCGGCCCGAGGCCCGTGCCGCCCGTGGTCACGACCAGCTCGTGCGCCTCGGACGCGGCCACCACCCAGGCCGCGATCCGCTCCCGCTCGTCCGGCACCAGCGTCACCTCGGACACGTCGAAGCCGGCCCCGGCCAGGATGCGCTGCACGGCCGGCCCGCTCTCGTCCGTCATCGTGCCGGCCGAGGCGCGGTCGCTGACGGTCAGCACGGCGGCGCGCCAGCTCACTCCCGGCGCCACTCGCCCGACCGGCCGCCGCTCTTGGCCAGCAGCCGCACGTGCTCCAGCGAGACCCCTTTTTCGACGGCCTTGACCATGTCGATCAGCGTCAGGCCGGCGACCGCGGCCGCCGTCAGCGCCTCCATCTCGACGCCGGTCTGGCCGGTCACCCGGGCGGTCGCCTCGACCCGGACGCCGTCGTCGCGGACGTCGAAGCCGACCTCCACCGCGGTCAGCGGCAGCGGGTGGCACAGCGGGATCAGGTCGGGCGTCCGCTTGGCGGCCATGATGCCGGCGACCCGGGCCACGCCCAGCGCGTCGCCCTTCGCCAGCGTCGCCTCGCGCAGCGCCCGGACCGTGGGCGCCGCCATGCGCACGAAGCACTCGGCGGTCGCCTCGCGGCGGGTCTCGGCCTTGGCGCCGACGTCCACCATCCGGGCCGCGCCCCCCTCGTCCAGGTGGGTCAGCCGTCCCTCCGACACAGCCCAAGGATAGGGAGCGCAGGATTAGCGGTGTGCCGCGCGCCGTCCTCCTCGACTACGGCCTGACCCTGGTCTCCTTCACGTTCCCGCGCGAGGAGCTGCTGTGCGTCCTCGACCAGGCGCGGGCCTGGCTCGGTCCCGGCGCGCCCGATGCCGGGGCGCTGATGCGCGACGTGCTGGAGCCCCTGGAGGCCGACCTGGACACGATCGCGGAGGACGAGGTCGACTACCTGGCGTTCTACGAGCGAGCCTGGCGCCGGGCCGGCCTGGAGGTGCCGCGCGAGACGCTGCTGCGGATCCTCGACCTGGAGCAGGGCTGCTGGGACCGGGCGGTGCGCGTCGCCGCGGGCGCGCTGGAGGCCCTGGCGGCGCTGCGGGCTCGCGGCCTGCGCACGGCGGTCGCCTCGAACGCCCCGTTCCCGCCCGCGATGATGCACCGGCAGATCGAGCTGACCGGCATCGCCGATCGCGTGGACGCGGTCGTGTTCTCGTCGGAGGTCGGCCGGCGGAAGCCGGCCCCCGAGCTGTACCAGGCCGCGCTGGACCGGCTGGGCGTGCCCGCCGGCGAGGCGCTGTACGTCGGCGACCGGGTCGTCGAGGACTACGAGGGACCCCGCCGGCTGGGCATGCGGGCCGTGCTCTGCACCGGGCTGGCCCGGCGCGCGGTGCCGGACGGGGTGCCCACCATCGCGGGCCTCGCCGACCTGCCTGCCTATGTGGACGCGCTGACGTGAGCCGGAAGCGGCCGGGGCGGTTGTGGCTCTTCTTCCATGGAAGGAAGCGGCGCGGCTTCCCGGGCCTGCTGGTGGCGCTGATCGTCGCCGTTGTCTTCCTGGGCGCGCTGTACGGCCTGCCCCACGGCGCCGACCTGAGCCGCCTGGCGATCGTCCTGACCGTCAGCGTCCTGGTCCTGCTGATCCTCGGCGCGCTCGTGCTGGTCGCGATCGCCGCGGTGAGGCCGCCCCGGCGCGGGCGGCGATGAGCACCGCGGCCGCGCCCGCGCCCACCCCGTTGTCGATGTTCACCACGACGAGCCCGGTGCTGCACGACTGCAGCATGGTCAGCAGGGCGGCCTCGCCCGCGCCCCCGGCGCCGTAGCCGACGCTGACCGGCAGGCCGATCACGGGCACGTCCACGAGCCCGGCGACCACGCCCGGCAGCACGCCGTCCATCCCGGCGGCGACCACCAGCACGTCCGGCCCCCAGGCGTGCAGCTCGGCCAGCGGGCCGAGCAGCCGGTGCAGGCCGGCCACGCCCAGGTCCGCCTCCAGCCGAGCCTCCAGGCCGCACGCCTCGACCACCATCCTGGCCTCGTCGGCCGCCGGCAGGTCCGAGGTCCCCGCCGTCAGCAGCCCCACCCGCCCCGGCCGGCGCTCGGGCGCGAAGCCGGGCCGGAGCACGGCCGCTGCCGAGTGGTACCGGCGCACGTCGAGGCCGGCCTCGGCCGCCTGCGCGTCGAGCGCCCGCCAGTGGTCCGGGCCCAGCCGGCTGACCAGGCCCTGGCCGAGCTCACCGGCCAGCGCCACGGCCAGCCGGGCCGCCTCGTCGGGCAGCTTGCCGCTGGCCAGCACGACCTCGGGCAGGCCGCGCCGGCCGCCCCGGCCGACGTCGAGCCGGGCCCGGCCGGCCAGCTCCTCCAGCTGCACACGGCGCAGCTCCGCCTCGGCCTCCGCCTCGGACAGCTCGCCGGCCAGCAGCCGGCGCAGGACGCTCCTCACCCGGTGATCCCCAGGGTGGTCGTGAGCACCGGCTCCGCCCTGTGTGTGAGTCCGTCTTCCCGAGATCGCCCAGCCGGTGGCTTCAGACCCGGAGGGATGCGCCGCAGGCGCCCCGAACGTCCGGGACAAGCGG